>JAEZPG010000081.1 GCA_023413555.1 Bacillota bacterium
TATAGAAATTGCTCAATATGTATCGCCAATGTTAACTACGATGCATATTCCAATCGAAGAAATGGGAAAAATGACTGCAAAAATTTTAATTGATCGCATCAATAAAGGCCACAACCTTCCCTTAAAGATATCTCTTCCTTATTATCTTGCAAAAAGAGAAAGTGTAAGAACATACCGCTAATCGTGTAACATAAAGACTAATCCAAATCGGGTTAGTCTTTCATTGTTTATTGCGATATTCACTGCTCCTTTGTTGCATACAAATCTCCTACTCAATCAATAACATAAATGATATCTGAATTTGAGTATATTCAACACAAAACATAGAAACTTTTGGTTAATATACTTTAATCATAGTCTAGCAACCAAAGACAAAACCGAAAAAAACTTGGACCAATATTACGCAAACGTTTGCTTTATCCATATGTAAAGATTGAATTAATTGTGATATACTGAAAATGTATTTATTCAGTATTACTACTATTTATTGTTTGGAGGTATTATTATGGCTTGTTTTCTCGTATCTGCCGCAGAAGCGACAATCGTAACGGTTGCATCCAAAATCATTTCAAAAAAAGAACAGACACCGGAAGTAATTAACGTATCTTTCGACGGTGTCAATTTGGAATCCACACACAAGATTCCTTTTTCCAGAAAACTAAAGTGGCTATCTAACCTGCAGTGGGGCGGCTCAATCCTGCTGGCGTTTGAGCATGTGTGGCATGGGGAGATTGTTCCGTATTTCCCATTCCTTACCGCAACGTTGAATCCTGGTGATACAACGGAAATGCTCCATGAAATGGCCACAGTTGGTGTCGGTATGGCTGTCCTCACTACGGCTGTTTGGCTTGGAATGCTGGGAGTTGCAGCTTTGATTGAAAAAAGAGCGATCAAAGAGACCTCTTCACTTTCTATAGCAAAGTAAGGAGGGATCCTATGACGTTACTTACTTCCATATTTGCTGCTGTTATTTGCACAGCAATTTGGTATAACAATGCGCAGGACAGCAAAATGAATCTGGGAATTCTTTGTTGGCTTTACTGGGGTGCGTCTCTTATGTGGCTTGTGGACGCCATCTTTGAGTATGTTAAACTTGGTGCAGAATACTTCACTCCCGCCCCTGTTACTATGCTTGGCGACCTTTTCCTCGGTCTGTCAGTCGTTGCACTGGGACTCATTATCTGGATCGTTGCTCTTCTTATCAAGGATCCTAAGGGTGTTATCAAGGCAAAACTATTTAATAAGTAACCAGATCTGGGGTTTTTACAGGATTACTATTATTTCAGAGGTGAATTATGAAACTTTCAAGTTTTTTTAAAGAGAACTGTAGCATCGCCATTGCCTTCTCGGGGGGTGTCGACTCCTCCTATCTTTTATACATGGCGAACAAGTACGCCAAAAATGTAACGGCGTATTATGTCAAAACGCAGTTTCAGCCTCATTTCGAATTGGAAGATGCAGGTAACCTTGCACAGATGCTGGGCGCACGAATAAAAATCATTGAGCTTGACGTTCTTTGTGATTCCGACGTGAAAAAGAACCCCGAAAACCGTTGTTATTATTGTAAAAAAAGATTATTTTCCACTATTTGTGATACCGCAAGGAAAGACGGTTATACGTTGATTATTGATGGGACGAACGCCTCCGACGAGGAAGGCGATCGTCCTGGCATGAAAGCATTGAGAGAGTTATCTGTCCGTTCTCCTCTCAGAGAATGTGGCCTTATTAAAGACGAAATACGTAAGCTTTCAAAAGAAGCCGGACTTTTCACTTGGGACAAACCGGCATATGCCTGTCTGGCTACGAGAATACCGACAGGTGTGGAGTTGACAGAAGAAAAACTGATCCGTACTGAAAAGGCGGAAGACTTTTTGTTCACTCTCGGCTTTTGTGATTTCAGAGTAAGAGAACTAAAAAATGCAGCACAAATACAGATAAAAGAGGAGCAACTACCTCTTTTATTAAATTATAAAAATGAAATTATCACAGAGCTGAAAAAACACTTTGGTTCTGTTTTACTTGATATGGAGGGCAGATAATGCAAAGCGAAACAAAATCAATCCTTAAAGCGGTGCGGGATGGTAAATTGGCTGTCGAAGATGCGCTTATCAAAATAAAGGCTGAACCTTTTGAGGATATCGGCTTTGCTAATATTGACCTGCACCGAAAAATAAGGCAAGGCGTGGCAGAGGTTATTTACGGTGCTGGAAAGACGCCAGAACAAATCATCGCCATTGCCGAAACTATGCAAAAAAATGGACAGAATACCATTCTGATTACAAGACTTAGCGAAGACGAGGCAAAAATGGTAAACAGTAGCATTTCGCTCAACTATCATAAACAAGCACATATCGGCATCATCGGAGAAATACCGAAGCCAGACGGTATCGGTAAGATCCTTGTGGTAACGGGTGGTACCAGCGATATTCCCGTGGCTGAGGAAGCGGCATTGACCGCAGAAGTACTTGGGAACCAGGTCATACGACTATTTGACGTCGGTGTTGCCGGACTTCACAGATTGCTTGCCCACAAAGAAGAAATCATGTCCGCTAGTGTTATCATCGCCATTGCAGGCATGGAAGGGGCTCTAGCAAGTGTAATTGGCGGCCTTGCAGACTGTCCGGTAATCGCTGTCCCTACAAGTGTTGGCTACGGTGCATCCTTCGGCGGTCTGTCTGCACTTTTGTCGATGCTTAATTCCTGTGCAAGCGGTGTTTCGGTTGTCAACATTGATAACGGCTTCGGTGCCGGTTATATGGCAAATATGATTAATCATATGGAGGCTAAATAATGAGAACTCTTTATATAGACTGCTCTATGGGAGCGGCAGGTGATATGCTGACTGCTGCTCTGTTGGAGTTACTTAGGGACCCTGACACGTTTATAGAAAAGCTAAACCACATCGGCATCCCGGGTGTGACCGTTGTGAAATCCACCTCGGTCAAGTGTGGCATCACTGGTACACATATTACCGTGAATGTGAATGGGAAAGAAGAAAACGAGCATATGCATGAACATCATCACGACCACGAACATAATCATGAAAACGAACATAATCATGAGAACGAACGTGCTCACCAACATAGAGGACTCCACGAGATTGAACACATCGTGTCGGAGTTAAAAATCAAAGAGAAAGTCAAAAAAGATATTCTGGCGGTTTACAAGCTTATTGCGGAAGCTGAAAGCCATGCACACGGTGTTCCCGTGTCGGATATACATTTCCACGAAGTCGGAACGATGGACGCAATAACTGACATTACCGCCGTATGTATGCTAATGGATGAGCTGGGAGTGGAAAATGTCGTTGTATCTCCTATTCATGTCGGAGGAGGTCACGTGAAATGTGCCCACGGAATACTACCCGTACCAGCACCAGCAACCGCATATATTCTGCATGGTTGTCCGATCTACGGTGGTGGAATCAAAAGTGAACTCTGTACCCCGACGGGAGCCGCTTTGCTCAAATATTATGCTGACAACTTCGGTGAAATGCCTATGATAACAGTTTCCGCCATAGGTTACGGTATGGGGACCAAGGATTTTGAAACGGCAAACTGCGTTCGTGTTATGCTTGGTGATACAGCAAGCAAAGACGATACAGTGACGGAACTTTGCTGTAATCTTGATGATATGACGGCAGAAGAACTGGGCTTTGCCATGGATCGCCTGTTTGAAGGTAACGCACTTGATGTTTACACCGTCCCTGCCGGTATGAAAAAAAATCGTCCTGGACATATCCTTCATGTGATGTGCGAAAACCGTGACAAGGATACAATGGTATCCCTGCTTTTTAAATACACGACTACCATAGGTGTACGTGAGTATATTACTAAGCGATACACACTTGGCCGCAAAACACGGGTGATTGACACGAAGTACGGCACAATCAGCGAAAAAATAACGTCAGGTTATGGTGTCATGAGGCGTAAATACGAATTCAACGATCTTTCACGGATTGCCAAAGAGAACGGTTTATCACTGGACCAAGTAAGAAGGATTGCCGATGAATCAAAATAAAAAAGCATCGTTAGAAAGTCAGCTGTATGGTGAAATCTGTTATGCCTACGACACCGAAGAAATGTTCTGGCTTCGCCAAAATGACGATTATCAGAGCAAAGTGAAACTCGGGTTGCTCCTTTCAGGACAGTATCGTTATCACGAGGCAATAGATGCTTTTCTTTTGGCGGGAAAGGTCAAAGCTGACGATGCATCCCTTTATACAAGACTTGGCGGTGCATACCTTACAACGTTTAGCTTTGAAGAGGCAAAAAAAGCATACAATACGGCTATCTCTCTCGGTGCAAGCGAAAAATTCATTGCCTACCCGCTTGGAGTATGGCATTACCTGGTGGGTGATTATGACACGGCGGCAAAAATCTTCCCTGAATGCCTTCCCTGTGGAGGTGAAATGAAGATTGCGGTCATCTATTGGGAGATGCTTTCCTCTCTTAAATGTGGGAAAAGCCCGACCCTTGTGGATGAATACCATGATGAAATGGATGTCGGTCACCATACAGCGTACAAATTCGCCGTTTCTGTTATGCTGGGTAGAACCGATACAGGAGCCGCACTTAAATCACTGAAAGGTGAAAAAGATGATTTGAGCTATGTGGTTGCTTCTTACGGTATCGCAGAGTATTTGATCGCCACAGAAAAGGACGAGGAGGGCAAGAAACTTATCAGTGAATTATTAAAAAGGAAAAACGTTTGGCCATGTATCTCGTATCTTGCAGCACTACGTGAACAAAACAAATACACCATCTCAAAAGACAACTTATAGATTCTCTTATTTTTTGGGTTTGAATTACACACCACCGATGATATGTCGGTGGTGTGTCAGTGAGCCCTTCGGAAATAATTTAATATCTGCTAAGGTGGTAATATTGGATCCTGGTTGTGAAGCCATACTGTCAGATTGTAGCTTATGGTTGCATTATGTATCAAGGTTTTGGTATCTTATTTGATTATGATGCAGAGACTTTGAATAGGATAGGTGTAAGAATCGTTTATAATAGCAAAACGTCTGTTTTCCATAGCAACTGCGCCACTCTTTAGCCTCCCCCAATTGCCTTTCACTTCTACAATGGTATAGACTTCGTCTTTTTTTACCGTGCCGAGGCTAGAGTTGTAGTACCTCTTGCTTCTAGATTTCGGACAGATGAATTAAGGCACTAAAAAGAATGGATTATAAAAATTCTGCTTTCATGATCTTAGACATTACTCTGCATCTATCATGCACGCTATAGGAGTACCTGACGCTTACATCATGCAGCGTGGAGGTTGGGTAAGTGATGGTACATTAAAACAAATTTATCGTGGTTCCATGGATGACTACCAAAGACAGTTTACAGATGTGATATTATCGCACTTTGATAGAATACAAGACAAAATACAACACATAAAATAAAACCTCTTGTATTTACAAGAGGTTTATACTGCGGAAGATGGGACTTGAACCCACACGTTCGTAGAACACAGCATCCTTAGTGCTGCCTGTCTGCCAATTCCAGCACTTCCGCATATTATTCAATGTCTACAGGTAATACCCTGGCGACAAAGCATATTTTATCATAAGCCGAAGAAGAATTCAAGTATAAATTGTTCTTTTTTCATCTACAACTTAAAAATTATCGTGCAAGAAGGTAAGACACCCACCTCATTTTCTTAACCAACCTGTATAAATCCATAAAATGTGTGGAAACTATAAGTGTTCCATAGAATTCTCTGGGGCATTACGGCTGAGGCAAAATACCATGAGACATAATCACTGTACAATCGGAGATGATGCATTTTTGTGCGACAGATACCATCGGCCTATATAGTAAAAGCGCTGTATGCTTTTTTATAACTGTATATGTTGATCTCTCTGGAAGACAGAATGCTGACCGTTCTGTAGTTATGGAATTATTGGTACGTATTACCTCATTAGGAATTTTGCATGATATATGCCTAAAAAGGGTACGTAATTCATACGTACCCTTCTTTTAAACTCCCCTATATTGACTAAAATACTCCAAGGTTATTCATATTCTGATCCACCAAAGTCTGCTTGAATCCACAATGTCATAGCGTAAATTTTTGTCCTGTATACGCTTCTGTCAAAGGAGTAGACCTTGTAGTAATTATAGCAACCATATTATGTTGTTCGCAAAACAATTGAATGTACCTCGTTATTTTAAGTAAATCTTTGTCTGTAATACCACCATCGTTATTAGATAATATTATAAACTTGGCATTTCGTTTTCCTGATATAAACAGTCTTATTTTAAATTGAACTAATGCAGTCATATTACATAAAGGTTCGTCCTTATATTTCTGCAGACCGTTATCTAATAGGAAAGTCTCTATGTCCTTTGCAAAGGAATCACTGAACATCCTGTTGGCTAGTCCAAAAAAACTTAAATATTCTTCTATACTTAATGAGGTTCTAGAAAATTCATCATCAATAAAATCTACATTATAATCAGCAAGAGAATAGATTTTTTTTGTGTCATGTTCCAACAAATAACACTGTTCTCGCTCCTTTAAGACAGTCTGAATAAAATGATGTAAGACAGATATACTCTTACTGGTCAGCAAAATGACTGAAGAACTCAACGCAAATCTAATTCTAAGCTTGTTGTAATCATTTACTACCAGCTCCATAAATCCACACCCTTGTTATTTCTTTTGTACTAGTTTCATCAAGTCTTTTCTTGTAACATTCTCTGCACCTTCTGGCTTCTCTGGCTCATAAAAATAGAACCAACATCCATTGCTACCCCATGCAAAACTTACAGCAGTGAAGAACATAAAAGCTGTAGCTAAATTAGTAATAAGTTTTTGACGCATCTTCTTCATAATTTTCCCTCCTTTACTCATGGTCTGGTAAAGTGTTCAGCCTGTCCCAAATAGGAAGAAGGGCTATCGATTGGCAAAACACCGCCTGACCAGCTATTAATGAATATTGTATGAATTTATTATCCAATAACGTTCCTAATGTAATCAATATCAGGTCCACGGTAATGATAACCAGACTTATTCTTCTGTGTTTTCTTTTGACTTCTGGGTTAGCCTTTTTACTTTTAGCTGCATATGCTATACATAAGCAAAAACTTATAACGCCCATAATAGAAATCAAAATATATTGAATGATTCCGCTAGATACTTGCTTACTTATGTAAATGGATCCTAATTCGCATAAAAGAAATAAGCCTATACAAGCACTGTGTGACTTGGCATGTGCTCCTCCTGCAAATAACCTTAATGGCATGAAAAACAAACAAAAGGTTAACGTTTCCATTGGAATTTTAAGCACTAGTGCTAATGTAACAACAAGTATCATATTAACTAGTGTCGAAATGGCGATTTCAAGTCCATACAATATTACATTATAATACTCCTTGTTATCAATGGTGTGAAATAATCTGTCAACAAGTTTCTGAGCAACCATACGATAGCTCATGGTTTCCACCTCCATTTATGTTTCTATTATACTTTCTATAACTAAATAATCAACTAATTCTTACTATTTCGCTTTTTTCACTCTCAATTTAACAGTTTTTTTTTAATAATGCAAAATTATAATGAAATAGTGCAGAATTATAAACCTACACATTTGACATTAAAATTACGCATAATGTATAATAGTATATGTGAAGAACTACTAGTTTGGAGGCGTACAAATGAATTATGATTTACTATCTTCCTTCATGGATTCTGCCTTGCTATGCAGGCTATTTAACAATCTATTGCATTTCAAATTTAATTACAAATATCGCTATATAAGCGGTGTTGTCGCCATGTTGATTTTAGCATTAAGATATTTTATTTGTATGAATGTTACGGATTCCACTGAATATATTGTCAGAATATTGTTTAATTCTGCTATTTTTGTAATAGCTTTTGTCTTTTATACAGACAAAATACGAAAGAAAATTCTTATTTCTTTTATTTATTTTGTTTTGATGATTATTTCAGAATCATTGGTAATGATAATTCTTACTGTAACCACGCAACAGACTCTTAATTACATAGTACAGAACAAAGAAGCTATACGCCAAGCCTGTATTTTGGTTTCCAAACTAATTGCATTCTATTTGGTAGAACAACTGATTGTACGTTTTAGAGATTATAGAGATTTAAATTTTAATTATATGAAGGAATTAACCCTGATTTTAGTATTTAATTTCCTACTATTCGCAATAGCTGTTCGGGCAATTACTACCCCAGAATCTGTGAATTCCAACTATCGGGTTCTGCTTATTATGACCATTGGTATTACCTTTGTTTCTTTGCTATCTACCTACTTAATTTCAAAGGTCGCACAAAAATCACGAAAGGAAATGGAATACCAGCTGGAATTAAATCGGTTGGAAATGGAACATAAATACTATGAAGACATGTCGGATATTGTAAACAACCTACGATCCCTTAGACATGATATGAATAATCACATTGGTATAATGCTTGGACTGGTAGAGACCAAACAATATAATGACTTAAAAGAGTATTTAAATGACATTTATGCAGATGCAAGTCATGCAAATGACTATATTTTTTTAGAGAACAAAACTTTGACAATCTTATTAAATACAAAAATCGGAAAAGCCACAAGTCTGAATATTGATATGAATATTGATATTGCAATCTCCTCTTTACCTTTTAATACTAAGGACATGAGCATTATCATAGGAAATATGTTGGACAATGCAATTGAGGCTGCGTCACAAGTGGCAGAAGTACCATTTATCTCTTTATCAATGTATAAACAGGGAGCATGCTACACGATATGCTGTAAAAATAACTATTTGGTAAAACCAAAAGAGAGTAATGGAAAATTCTTAACAAGTAAAAAAGATGCCAAAAATCACGGAATGGGCATCGCAAATATTAAATCTGCCGTTGCACACTATAAAGGTTGTGTTACGATAAACGTAACAGATTTATTTGAAATGGTGATTGAGGTAGAAGATACCAAGAAGGATTCATAATATATTACAAGGAAGGTAATGCGACATGACATATCATATTGGAATCTGTGACGATGAAAAACTACAAGTTAAGATTAATTCTTTGTACATTAAGGATATTGCGGAACGAAATAAAATCTCTGTGACAACAGTCGGTTTTACTTCTTCAGATCAGTTGTTAGAGTATCTAAAAACACACAAGCTTCATATGGTTTTTCTGGATATTGACATGGGAGGCCCATCTGGTATATCTGCTGGAATTAAGCTTTTTCAGCATCATCCAGACATCGTTGTTATCTTTATTACTGGGCATCGAGAATTTGCTTGTAGCGCTTATGATGTTGAGGCCCTTGGCTATATTCTAAAGCCGGTGGATATCAACAAGTTAGAGCGTCTATTTAAAAAAGCTCTTATTCAGATTGATGCTGGAAATGAAGAGTCTTCTCCTTCCGCTGTTCCTAGTCTTGTGGTTACAGAAGGTGGAGCTAAGATTAAAATTAGCTTAAATGATATTATATGCATAGAACGAATTCGCTATCAAAGTGTAATTACTTCTACCACTGGTGTTTATCGTGTTTATGAATCTATAACTGCCTTGGATGACAAAACTGAACATAAGATGTTGCGAATTAATCAAAGTGAATTAATAAACCCCTCTGTAATCAATACAATTAAGGGATATACTATTTATTTAAAGAATGGTCAGGAACGAAGCATCAGCCGTGGATACAAAAAAACTGTGTTGGATGCCTTCCTAAATACATAAGCAAAAAAGATGAGGTGCTCTATATCTTTCATTAGTTACAGAGTACCTCATCTTTTTTGAATAATAAGTCTAGTTATATAATATTACAGAAATATTCCTCACATGTTTTTACATCTGCAAAATACGGGTGAAGGGATGCTAGATATACCTTCTGAACCACCTCAGCAGCAATTCTTTCATGATTCCACTCTAGGTCAAATGTAGTACAAGCATCCGATATCAAAGTCACACTATAACCTAACTCTTTTGCTACCCGAACCGTTGTATCCACACACATATGTGTCATCATTCCACATACGACAAGCTCATCTATGGCATCTTTTTGCAGTTCCTCTTGTAAATTTGTCTCCAAAAAGCTGCTTGGTTGGTGCTTAATAATCACTTTTTCTGAATCTTTTGGTTGGATATCCTCATGAATTTTAACACCCTCTGTACCTGATTCAAAGAAAGTCGCACCCTTTGCTTTTACGTGTTGAATGTAATAAACTGGAGATCCATCTTCTCTGAAGCTTTTCAGTAGTTTTTTTGTAGCATCCAGCGCTTTTTCTGGTTGAAATAATTCATTTCTACCTTTTGGAAAATAATCGTTTTGAACATCTATAATAAGCAATGCTTTACTCATTATGAAACCTCCTTACTTGTTATAAATATACAATATCGGACATTTCCTTCTATGTAAACTACTTACTTTTTCGTACATAGGCTTCTTTCATAAGGGATTCCTTTTTCCTTAAGAATATCTTCCATCCCATGCTCCACCATATATTCTATTCCAATTTCCTGCATAATATAGATGGCTGATAAGATTTTGTTACCTCTATCCGTTAGATAATATTCTACTTTTAACGGATAGCCACTGAAAATCTTTTTATCAACAAGTCCAAACTGTTTCAATTCGCTTAGCTGCTCCAATAACATCTTTTGGCTAACTCCATGAATGCTGTGTTGAAGCTCTGAGAAAGAACAATTTTTATCTCGAAGCTGAAAAATAATAATTGCTTTCCATTTCCCCCTAATGATATCGTGTACAAACTCTAATGGACAGGTATAGTTTTCTCTAATCTTCATTAATCCCGTTCTCCCTTACTTATTATCATGCAATCATTCGCTGCAAACTTCTATTGTTATGGTGTTACTTGTTGTACCATCTTGTAAATGTAAAACGTAGATACCAGTCGATTACTCTTAATCAGTTTACTTCTCAAATTAATATTTTCCTTGATTCCTGCTTTTAGCCACTGCCTTATTCGTTTTCATAGGTATCTGTCCTTAAAGGCAGCGTTGAATACGAGCTCTATTTGGTGTGGTAGAGCTTCGCTGGTCACGCTCCTATATAATAAAAGAGGTTCTACAAACCGGAGTTTGCAGAACCATTCAGTAACTCCCCGAGTTGGGCTCGAACCAACAACCCCACGGTTAACAGCCGTGTGCTCTACCATTGAGCTATCGAGGAATATACTGACATTTTAATACCATAGTCTAACAATGTCAATATCCATTGACCCTTGATATTTAAAAATATTTTGTGAGTTCAATTGGGCCTTCAAGAATAGATCTGCCTACATACAATGTTCCATCCACTTTGGTTAATACAGACCACTTAACCAGTGCAATCTTATTATTTTCTATCTCTAATGCTTGAATACATCTTGGATGAATACAACTGCCATCATTAAAATACTTTGGTTCCCTTATGGTAGGAAATACTGCCCTGTGAGTATGGCCAGTTATTAGCATTTGGTTATGATCTTCAGACCATTTAGATAACTGTGTTTCAATCTTATTCTTTTTCTTAGGGTTGATATCTGAACTGGAAGGATCCCTCATTCCTAAAAGCTCTAACCGTTTCCAGACATATCGCACCAAAAATCTTCCTATTGGCCATAACTCGTCATTGATCACATCCCCTTGATGACCATGAACAAGAAAAATAGTATTGTAGGTTTCCTGATGTTCAAGAATTAAACCTTCATAAACTACCATATCAGGAAATAATGGACAATACTTTTTAGTACTATCACAATAATATTTTTTCATATTCTTATCTACATATTTACGACTATTCTTCACTATATCGTGATTGCCATATAGCATATAAAGTCGCTTCTCTTGATAGAATTTCTCCATAATCCAGAATGAATCACTATGAACCTCTATAATATTACTAAAGTCTCTATTTTCCCAGAGTTCATCTCCATCACCTAATTCGAAATAGGTAAACCCCTGATCATAATAATGTTGTAGCGCTGCAAAGAACAAATTCTGGTTAGGAAGAAAATTATCCGTCCAATTACCAGTTCCCCTGTGACAATCGCTCATTATAACGAATTTAGAACTGTTATCATAAGGAATAACCTTAGCCTTTTCATACAGTTTCGTTAATCTTTTATCTGTTCTCATACTATTCCCCCTACTTTTGCAATTTCTTACGAATGCCCATAAATAGGTTCATGGATTTCTTACCAGTAAACTGCCAGGTAAGAATCTTATATAGGATAGGAAATAGATATTTTAAAAACATAACCTTATTTAAAGTCTTTTTAAAATTAATGGTTTCTACTTTAAACAACCAGCAGTTAAATCTATTCTGTCTCTGAATCAACGCTATACGCAATTTATTGTGGACAGGTTGTCTTGTTTTCGGTTGATCAAACACGAAGTATACTATTCTCTCATTAATCAGCACTTCCTCTAGATTGTATCCGGCCCGTGCCAAACCATGCAAAAAAGCATTTCTCATCTCATAAGTAGGAAAAGTGAGCTGGACCTTCATAACTAAATCCTTTGGCTTTGAAAAAGTTCCTACTGAAAAGCCAGTGAGCCACCAGTGAAGCTGTTTTCTGCGAAACAACTCCTGACCTTTTCTCTCCAGAATATAGGCCATTGAAATCCGCTCCTCATCGGTTGCACATTCAAAAAATGGTCCTTTGAATACTCCAGGAATATCTACATCTGGTTTATCCGTATTATATAGACCAATTTCAGCTCCTGTAGTTATTCCATACTGGCCTTTCCATAGTTCAAGGAGCCAGCGTTTCTCATGATAGGTAAAGTAAATAGGTTCGCTATCAAATATCATATTCAGGTTAGGTGATAATTTGTCATATAGTCCACAATAACCAACTTCCCTTTGCCAAGCATGAATCCTGGACTGCACAATATCATTACAGGCATTATATTCAAACCCATAAGGGTATAATCCCTTATTAAACTCTGAAATTTTTTCCTTCTCTGTCATGGACATAACCTTACGTACTGCCCAAAGCCTGCGACCCATGCTTAATCCAAATAGCAGTAAAACTATGATAGCTAAAATAAATAGTCCAATCAGCCAAGTCATAATACACACCATTTTACATGTTCTATGTTACTATATTCTGGTAAAACAACTTGTGTGACTGGAAAACGCCTGTAATATACAAATTTCAATTAGTTGTTACAGGCTTTGACATACTGTTTTTTGGTAATATAATAAAATACTCCTTGGAAAATGAAATATGCCACAATCACTTTAATGTTATTAATCATAAATTCACGTAATACCTCTGAACCACTAAACATATGGGTTAGCATATAGTTAATACATATTCCTCCAAAAGCTCCGAATACCAACGGACCAAAGAAAATTGCCGACAATTCCTTTGTAATAATACTCTTCACTTCTTTTTGTATAATCCCTACTTTATATAATTTATTAAAATTTTCCTTTGTCCGTACTAGCTCTGTAAACTGTCGAAAATACAGTACTGTTCCACCAGAAACAAAGAATAGAATTCCCAATACTGTAGTCATAAAAAGGAATGCTGAGTATGATTGTTTCAACTCCACATAGGTATCATAGGTAGACAATACAACATACTCGCTACTTGGAAAACTAGCTTTTAAATCAGTTACAATTTCCTTTGTATTCTTCCAATTTTCATATCCTATCATATGATAGATCCCCCAATTGGTTTGACCCTCCTCATGATTTAACCGAGCATAGTCCTCTGCATTGATTAAAAGCATGACATCTGAAGGGTAAGATTGATTCACAAAATAAGGGCCATGACTGGCAGCAACAATATTGAACTCATAGATTCCCTTAGTTCCATATAAGGTGGTTTTGCTTCCCTCATTATATCCTGCATATCCGGGCATCCAATTAAGATTGATGTTCACACACTGTCCTTTTTGTAACTGAACCTTTTCTCCCGTCAACTGATTATACGTTTCTACGGAAACCATTGGAATTGAGGTACCTTTCTTCTTATCTGCAAAGAGGTAAATAAAGTCTGCCTCTCTTTTATAGGTAATTGGCTCTTGATTTATAATCTCGTCTCGTCTACTATCCTCTAGCTTGTTTATCGCTGTTTCTACATATTCCACATTGTTGCAATTCATTTCCGCTATGGTTTCACTGAGACCAAGTAGAGAAAATGGTGATGCTACTAATGTAATGGTGATACTGCTTAGAATACTAAGAATAAAGATAATTCGCTTATTTCCTTCATATTTCTTCTCTGTTTCAGCAATAGAAAGCAATGAAAAGTGACAGGCACTCTTAGTCCTACCATAACTGATAAGCATCGCTCCACCCTTGGATATGGTCAGATACATTCCCACAAAAAGAAGTCCGATAAAGAGAAAGACAATCTTAACATTCGAATTGTATTTTTCATTGTTTAAGATAAAAAGTGCCATCCATAAGGAGGATAACATGAAAATAACACCTAAAATTCCTAATAAATTGTTTTTTCTACTAGCTTTGATGGGAGACATCTGTCTTTCTTCCTTTAATAGACTCAAAATATCAAGCTTTCTTAGTCTCATATGATTCTGAAAAAAGACAATGGCAAAGACCAATACAAAAACTACAATAGTAACTAAAAAAGCCATGCCATCCAAGTTAAAAGATACCTTCTGTAGGTTTAAGATGTGTATAATAGCCATTTGAAAGAATCTGGATAATAAAGCCCCAAATATAACACCTATAACCACACTACATCCACTAATAATCAGATTCTGTACATTGATTAATTTACGAATTTCCTTATTGTCCATGCCTAAGGTAAGGTAGACACCAAGCTCCTTATATCTTCCTTTGACAAATGAATTATTCGCATAGGCAATAAAGAAGATAGAGAATAATGTAATGCCGACTATGGTAATAGGCAGGAGGTAACTCATAAGATCAATAACTCCCCCCTCTGTTCCTTCCGTAATATCCTTGTTAAATACCAGTGTAACATTCATAAAGAATACCATAATGGAAAAGGTACTGCATAAAAAGAAGGCCAGATACTGTCTTACATTTCCCCAAAAAATCTTTATTATCACTTGTTTAAAGGTCAAGGTTCTCACCTCCCACTACAGCTTGGCAATCCAAGATTTGGTCAAAGAATTCTTTTCTTTTTCCCTTTCTTCTAATCTCCATATTAACTCTGCCATCCTTAATAAAGATGACACGTTTACAAAAGCTGGATGCAAATACATCATGGGTTACCATCATAATAGTGGCATTTTTCTCTTCATTTAATCTGTCAAAGCATCTCATCACTGCATTGGCAGACTTGGAGTCTAGATTACCTGTAGGCTCATCTGCAAAAATAATATCTGGCTCGTTAATTAAAGCTCTTGCTACCGCCGTTCTCTGCTGCTGTCCGCCTGATACGTTGGCAGGATATTTATTCCTACTTTCTGTAATTCCTAAAAACTCCATCACCGCATTTACCTTAGCTCTAATCTCTTCTGGCTTCCTATGATCTAATACCATAGGAAGCATCACATTTTCCTCTAAGGTAAGATGTTCTAATAGGTTAAATTCCTGAAAGACAAAGCCTATATTTCTACGTCGAAATCTTGCCATCTCATCCTTTGACAACAGCTCCATCTGCTGATTTGCAATTAGCACTTTTCCGCTGGTTGCCACTGTTATTCCACTAAGAATATTGACCAAGGTAGATTTTCCGCTTCCGCTTGGCCCCATAATTGCTACAAATTCCCCTTCATCTACGCTTAAGCTGACACCGGCCAAGGCTTTTGTGGCATTTTCCCCATTATTTTCTCCATAAGTTTTGGTAAGATTTTCTGCAACTAAAACTGACATAACATACCTCCATGCTCTAAGGTTTTACTTATGATTTTTCTATCTTCAAAAATAATCATACGCCCTAAGGTCATTTGCATCCATCGAATCACCTTACGCAACCTTACAATTTTGCAAGATAAGTAAGGGTAACAGTAGTACCCTCCCCTACTTTTGAGGTAATATTTAATTCATGTCCTAGCATCCGACAAACTTCTTTACAGAAATACAGACCAATACCACTGGCGCCTTTCGTGTTACGTCCATTGTCACCAGTAAAAAATGGCTCATAGATTCTTGGCAAATCATAGTCTGGTATGCCTTTGCCAAAATCTTTAATTACCAAGGTTACTTTGCTCTCCGTCTGCTGCAAATTGAACTCCATTCTACCTGCCTCTTCCCCTTCATTAGGTTTGGAATATTTGATTCCATTGGAGATAAGCTGTGAAATCACCAGGTTGTTCCATTTGGCATCCGACAGTACCATAAGCTCTCTATTGGGTTTATACATTTTAGGAAATACTCTATGATATATAAATTGCATCTGATTTTGATTGATTATTTGCTTTAGGGATTCTGTCAGATTTACCGGGGCAGGCAGATAATCCTTCTCAAATTCATTCATACGAAAAAGATTTAAGACCATATCTAGCTGTCCATTTAGTTTTTCATTTTCTTCAGAAAGTCCTAGAATTAACTCTTCTCTAGTAATCTGATCCAACTGATAACGCTGTAGAATCAGATTAATTACGGAGACCGGAGTCTTCATGTTATGCACCCAGGTAGATAGAAATCTGGATTCCTCCTGGTTCTTCATTTCCATTTTATGTATCTGAGAAGCATACTTGCTATGTATCTGATAAAACTTCTGTTTCACCATTAATCCACTCACAGAACGAATGATGACATCCACATCCTGGTGCTCTGCCATTGCATTTAGAGCCTTACAAAATGACAGGAATCGGATAAATACAATCAAAAAATAGACCAGATAGACCACCGCTGCAAGAGTAAGTGGATATATGATTTCTATGTTCCCATCCGTAGATATGGCATAAAATGAGACAACCAGAAGAATCCCAATCAAATAAGTACTGGTTGGGGCCAACTGGTCTAAAAAGCAAGATTTTAGTTTAAGTAATATGGATTTTTTCATCGAAGTTCCTCCATTTTGTCTGTATCCATATAATAACCAACACCACGTTTCGTTTTTATTATCTCCAACAAACCTAATCCCCCAAGCTGTCCCTTCAGCCTAGTAATATTCACGGTAAGAGTATTATCATCTACAAAATCCTGATTATCCCAAAGATGCTCTAACAAATTCTCTCTGGTAATAATTTTCCCTGGGTTTTGTAGAAAAGCTTTCATGAGACGATACTCATTTTTACTTAACTCAATAGATTTATTTTTATAGGACAAGGTAAAATCGTTATCCTGCAATCGAATTTCTCCTACCTGGGTAACTCCTACCTGCTCTCCCATTACGTATTCTCCATAGGTACGGCGTAGCAAAGCATTGATTTTAGCCAGTAAGATAGGAATCGCAAAAGGTTTTATCACATAGTCATCTGCTCCTACCTCCATACTAAAGATTTGATCCATCTCACTATTTCTGGCTGAAGTGATGATAATTGGGACATTCGATATCTTTCGAAGCTTTCTGCATATGTGATTACCATCGTAATAAGGCAGATTGATATCAAGTAGCACCAAATCTGGTTGAAATGTCTTAAATTGTTCTTCTACATGTTGAAAATCCTCTATGGCCAATATGGTATACTCATAGTCCGTCAGCATTTCCTTTACCTGATTCCTTAAGGCTCGGTCATCTTCCACAATCATAATTTTCGCCATAGCGTTTCTCATCTCCTATCAAATCAATTCCTTTTTAAGCAGCAATCCTTCGTTTGGAAGGCAGCTGTGCTATCATGATTGCAGAAAATACCAAAACAGAACCAATTGCTTCCCTTGTAGTCAGATTCTGCCCTAGTATCACTACGCTTCCTAAATACGCAAACACAGATTCCATACTCATAAGTAGGGAGGCTATTATAGGGCTTGTGTTTTTCTGACATATAATCTGCAACGTATAAGCTACCGCAGTAGACAAAACACCAGCATAAAGTATAGGTTGCCAAGCCCTCATGACATCTGAAAGAGATGGCTGTTCAAAGATTCCCATACCAATCAGACTTAGTACTCCACATACAAAAAATTGAATACAAGACATAATAATTCCATTGGCCTCAGGCGAAAAGTAATCCACAACTAAAATATGTACAGAACAGCCAATCGCACATAGAATAAGGAGAATGTCCCCCTTTTCAATGGTTAGCTGCTCCGTAACACATAGAAGAAAGATCCCAATCAAAGCTATTCCAACACATCCCCAAATACGCACCCTTACTTTTTTTCCTAAGAACATTCCAATGATTGGTACAATTAAGATATATAAAGCTGTTATAAAACCTGCTTTTCCAGGTGACGAATACATAATTCCAAATTGTTGTATGTTAGAAGTGACAAACAGAACTATGCCACATAGGATTCCACCTTTTACTTCCATAGAATTAAATAATTCCTTTATTCCATCTCTATCCTTTGGAGGATAGCATTCTCTCCTTCCGATATTAAATACCTTCATTACAGCAATCACTGGCAATAGGACAAGTCCCCCTATAACAAAACGAATTCCGTTAAAAGTAAAAGGTCTGATATAGTCCATGGCTACGCTTTGCGCAACAAATGCCAATCCCCAGATAAATGCTATTAATAATAGTATAACGTTACTTTGTAATTGTTTTCTACTCATAGTTTTCTTTCTCCTAATTATTGTAATAACCTAACTTTCCTTTCCCTTTTGCATTGACTATATAAATACCGATTACGACTAGAAGAAGTGCAACCAGATTTTTCAGTTTTAGTATATCCTCTGATAGAAATATACTCGATAATATAGTTCCAAATACAGGTATAAGACAGTTGAATATGGTGATTTTAGTAACCTCATTGTATTTAATTAAAAGCGTCCATATTCCAAATGCTACTGAAGAGATAAATACTAAATAGGCAAATAACATTACCCCCTTTGTAGTAATGTATCCCATTCTTCCTCCCAAAAGGAAGCCTACAAGAAGTAAAAGTATTCCTCCAATAGCAAGATAATACCCTGTAAGGACTAAGGCATCCATATCTTTTAAGATAATTTTACTATATACAGAACCTAGTGCAAAGGTAAGAGCTGCTATAAGCATAAACCCTTCTGCTTTTATATGAAACCCCAGATCTGTATCTCCCGAAAGATTTATGAGAATGATTCCTGCAAATCCAATCAGACAACCGATAGCCTTATTTTTACTTATTTTTTCACTGGTGAGAAAAAAATGGCTGAGGATGATAACAAAAAAGGTACCAGTCGCATTGATAATGGAACCCTTAGATCCTGACATATTAGAAATAGCAATATAGAAAAAGAAATATTGAAGAAACGTCTGTACTATTCCAAGTACTATGACACCTTTACAATCCTTCTTTTTTAGCTTAAGACTTTTCCCCGGAATTGCCAATAGCAAAAGTAAGAGTACCAATCCAGCTATAAAAAAGCGCATACCGGCAAAAACCAGTTTATCTGCCATAATACTATCCCGTATTCGAAATAACTCATAACCTTTCTTTACTGAGGGAAAAGCACTTCCCCACAAAAATGCGCATAAGGTTGCACATAAAAATACAATCATTGGTTTTCTTAATACTTTACTCATTTATTTTTCTTTCCTGTCAGATAATAGACTGCCAATTGGGTTCTATGAGACAGGTCCCCCTTTTCTAGTATTGTGCTGATATAATTTTTAACAGTACCCTCGCTGATATATAACTTAGCTGATATTTCTTTATTAGATAACCCTTCACTGACCGCCTTAATAATTTCAACTTCTCGCGTAGTATAAGGACTAGCATCAAATTCTGAGGCAGCATGAATTCCATGCTGCGGAAGCTTCTGAAAAATGCTGTCATCTAAAACATTAACACCATTGTGGATGGATTTAATCATTTGCTTTAACTGGTCCGGCGTATGGTTCTTAATTAAATAGCCTTTCGCCCCATTCTCAATAGACTTTTTCACCAGATCATAATCATCAAAGGTAGTTAGAATCAGAACTTTGCCACAGTTTTTCTCCACAATCTGTCTGGTGGCTTCAATGCCGTCCATGAGAGGCATCTGCAAATCCATCAGTATAACATCTGGATTTAGCTCCTGTGCCAAAGTAACGGCCACTTCTCCATTGGGTGCACAGCCTAACACTGTAAAATCATCATCTACATCTAGGATAATTTTCATTCCCTCTCTTACAAAATCACTATCATCTACAATCACAACACGAATCGGGTCCATAGTTCTCCTCCTCTATTTGAAAGGCAACAGCATATTAATGGAGAAGCCATTGTCTGTAGTAATGTCCAGAATACCATTTATGGATCTGATACGTCTTCTCATCCCCTGAAGCCCCATTCCATCATGAACTTCCTTACAACCCGATCCGTCATCTGTTATATTGCAACGAACCAATTTATTCAGTACTATGATAGAGATAGTCAGTTTGCTACAATTTGCATACTTTAAGGCATTGGAAACTGCTTCTATACTGTTATCAAGTATAATATCCCAGATAGGTTCTGGTATTTTATTCTGATCTCCCTTTAATATTAGAGATGCTTCTATCTGATATTTATTGTTACAGTCATCACATAGACTTTGAAGCTGAAGGAGCGCCATACGACTTTTGTTTGGTTGTTCTTTTCTCAAAAGACTTCGAATCTCATCCATACTACCTCTTAAGTTGTCAATAACACCCTGAAGTATAGCTGTTGAGTGTTCTGGTTCCTTCCCCATAATTATTTTTGCTGCCTCTAACTGATACACAGAACCATTGATACTGTGTCCTAGCTTATCATGAAGTGCCTGGGACAGTCGATTCTTTTCTTCCAACAATTGAGTTTCGAAAAACATGTGATTATTTCTTAATTCTCTCTTATACAGCATATCCATCTGATTCATATTAACTTTAAGTGTATTCTCTCTGGTCTGATAATACTGAAGTAAATCTTTATATTCTTTTATCACTATATAATGTTGAAAATAAGCTCCTAAAACTATGAGGCATATAAATGTATAGGGAAATGCATTCTCTTTGAATAGTAAAATGCCTAAAAGTACAATAAAGTACCAGCCTCCCTTGACATTTAAATATACTAATCCTTCCAAAAGCACCACTGGTAAAACATATGTATATTCCAAACCATAAAAAATATATATAGACAACAAAAGAAAGACCTGACAGGCCAGTACCTGCCAGTGCCTTTGATCTAAAAGTTCCGTTAGCATTAGTCCAACCAGCAATCCACTATAGAGGACAAATATTCCTACCTCCCCCCCTATCGAAATGGTATTCTGTGTATTGTAATAAATAATCAACATAAGAATTATCACTGCTTTTATGATAGCAAAGTAATACTTTCTAATATTATCTTGCATGATATCACCCACCTAATGCCAGTATATCACATATTCAGTCAAATTTCTATTTTTTACTTGTCAGTCTTAGTCCTAACACTCCCATACATGTCGTTAGAGCAAGGAATGCAAGGATAACTACTGTATACATAAGATATCCATTGTTACTATTAGCAAGAACCATGTCGTATAGCTTCATACACCAGTATTGTGGCATAAGTTTGGAAAGTGCCTGTATCCATATAGATGAGTTTGTAACTGGGAAGTATAAGCCTGATATACAGTTACTGAAGCTCCAGGCAAATACCCCTGCAAAGGCTACGGTGGCCACGTTGTTAGTAAAGGTTCCTATAGCAATCGTAAGAAGGATAAGTACAATACCAGCCCCAAAGGATATAAATACAAACTGGGGTGTGGATAGGCCGAGATTATTCCCTAACACATTAAGACCAATGCTGACTACGATCTCTTCTATAACAAGAGTAATTAATGCAAGAATTAGTTTGACACAAATATAATTATAAAAGTTTGCTTTGGTAAGGGTAATTCTTTTCAAAACATTATTATTCTTTTCTGTAACATAGATGCTTGATATAAATACACCACTTAATAAAAAAGAGAGGCAAAAAAAGCCTAGTACATATCCAAATACATTTTTCTGATTTTTCTGTAAGTCTGTAAGTATCGTTAGGTCACCAGAGGACAACGTATGAACATGTTTTTTAATCTCATCCTTAGCTAACTTTGATAGTAACTCGTGAAATGTCTCCTTGTTCTGACCTACCCCATTGGCAACTGCACAGATATTTTTCAGCAGCATCTGACTATTTATTTTTAACATCTGGGCTCTTTCATCTTTTGTGGTGATATAGACAGTAAGGACCTTATCAGACTTTCCTTCCAATATATTGTTTTCAAAATCTGATGGAATATAAAGAGAGGTAAAAAGATTAGTGCGTTTGGCTGTATCGGTGGCATTTTCCTTTACTTCCTCTTTTGTCAATCCAGATGCATCCACCCGATAAAAATGAAACATGGAGTAGTTTGCTAAAGCATTTAACAGATATTCACTTGTCTTTGAGTGAGAGGCATCATATACCTTTACTGCTAGTTCCAATTGATCTGCCATCTGTAGAAAATTATCATTGAGTTCAATCTCTGTAATGCTACTTTCTTCTTTCACTGCATTAGTAGGGTCATCACTGTTTTGAATAAGCCATATCCAAAATAAAGATAACAATGGGACGCATATTACGCTAATTAGGTATCCTTTATTACGTAACAGAAGTTTAAGATTTAACTTCAACATTGAAAAAAATCCTTGCATCTCTTACGCCCCCCTTCTCTTTTTTAATAACAGTAGACTGATACTACTACATACCAATATAATAACAAGTAAAATACCTATGCAAGTAATGGTATAATCGCTTTTCCCTTTTGTAACATATTCCACCAACGTTCGATTTAAATAGTATTGTGGTGATAACTTTTCCATACCCTTGCTAAAAGTATTATAGAAATATGGCTGAAAGCTACCTCCCAAAAAACTAAAAATAAATAAAATAGTAAAATCTAGTGAAAGCACTACCGCTGTACTACGAAATAGCTGATATAGTAAAATACTTAAGCTAATGACCGCTAATGACTGTAATAACAGTATTCCCGCAGATTTGTAAAAGACATTGCCCCAGTTTATATCCAGAAATACAACAGATATAACGATTGCAGAACCCATTTGAATACATAGTGTAGCTACTCCTGCCAACAGCTTTCCTAGATAAAAACGCTGGGAGCTTAAGGTACTGATATCATACCGTTTCTGTACCTTGTGACGATTTTCACTGATATAAATAACTGCAATAGAGATAATCCCAAACCACATGAAATATAGAACTTCTACAATTCCATAATAAGTCTTGGCATTAGGAACAGGATCTATCTCAATATTCTGAACCTGCAATGTATCCATATTTTCCTCAGGTAAAGTAATATGATTAGCCTGGGCCACTACATATTGCTGGTACTCCGTAGATAAAGCAACCAATAGGTTATCTAAAATTATTCCACAGCCTACGGTGTCCTTTCCTTGATACAGTTCATAACTATCTTCTTTGAATTCCACATAGGTGTCCAGATCTCCATCTTTTACATCCTGAATGCCTGTTTCTTTTTCCACGGTAGTTAAGATAATTCCATTCTCTTCACACATCTTTTGAAACTGAGGTAACATGGACCTTATAAAGCTATTTTCTTTATAGGTGTATCCAGAACGAAAGGACTCTAACTTCTTATTGGTTTCCAAATAATTATTGAAACTGTCCGCTAGTAAAGCAATGATTGTAACGGTAAGCAGAATCGGTATAAAAAACAGCACTCTACTACGGTATATCAACTTAAAGTTGTTTTTTAAAAAATACCACATACTAATTCTCCCCTTCTCCATAATCTCTTAAGGATTTTCCTGTTAATATCAAAAATACCTCTTCTAGTGTCATATTTTGCTTCTCATCTGTTTTCACCAAATCCACCAGTTCTTTTTTTGTGCCAATAGCAATAATCTTACCATTATCCATAATGCCAATTCTAGTACAAAGTGCCTCAATCTCTTCCATGTAATGACTTGTGTATAAAATAGTTGCCCCTTCTCTATTCATCTTTCGAATCATTTCTAATATAAAATTACGAGACTGAGGATCGATTCCTACTGTTGGTTCATCAAAGATTAATAACTCTGGTTGATGAGCAAGGGCACAGGCAATATTTAGTCTTCTCTTCATTCCTCCTGAAAAAGTCTTAGCAAAATGGTTTCTATGCTCCTCCAGTTCCACATAGCGTAAGGATTCCACTATTCTAGTCTTTAACTCCTGTCTCTTTAGCCCATAGAGTGAAGCAAAGAGCTCTACATTCTCCCAGGCTTTTAGATTTTCATGAATAGCTAACTCCTGAGGCACATAACCAATCCTACCATTAATCTCTCGCCGATTTTTATTCGGAACCATACCAAATAACTCCACACTGCCACTGGTTGGCTTAGTTAGAGAACTAAGCATATTTAAGGTGGTACTCTTTCCGGCTCCATTTGGTCCTAATAAACCAAAGATTTCCCCTTGCTTAATATCTAAAGAAATATAATCTACTGCAACTTTTTTGTCATATTTTTTAGTGAGTCCTTTGATTGAAATTACATTTTCCATACTCCTACCTCCATATTATTTACTGAATAACACTATCATACTGATAATCGGTATTGCGAAAAAGTGCAAAAAGAAAGGAATTGACTATGACTTTAGTCATAATCAATTCCTGAAATAGATATCCAAGTTGGACCATATCTTCTTTCAAGATAAACTATAGAATATCTTCCTTTAGTCCATCTATAATAGTTTCTTTACGGACTTTTCTGCTGGAATATGCCATGGCAAGACCTACGACAGCAAAGACTACCACTATGGCAATCACAAAAATATTAAGTGGAAGAGCAAACCCTACGGAGATCTGAGGGGCAACTGCTTTATATATACCAAACGCAATTAACATACTTACAGGTATACCATACAGTAAGGCTTTGATACCATAAAGAAGACTCTCATACATAATCATTCGCCTGAATACTCCAGGTGTCATTCCTACAGAACGGAGCATGGAAAATTCCTTACGACGAAGGGCAATACTGGTGGAGATAGTATTACACATATTGGCGCAACAAATCAAAGACATAAGAATGATAAATCCATAAGCAAAGATAGACATTGCAAACACCAACTGCCTATTTACCTTCTCAATTTCAAACATATTATAGCAAGTGAAATTGTGCTCTGCATATTCATGTTTGGTCATAACAGCTTCAATATCCTTACCAATTTGCTCCTTATCATTGGCCAACAGAAATAACTCTGGGCGTGGGATATCCTCTTCTTTTACAGTAAGCTTTTGTATAATAGTCTGAAGTGTTTTTTCCGGTACTACTAGTCTTACAGGTGTTTTAGGCGTAGAACCATATCCCATAATTCCAAGTGGTATTTCTTTTGTTATTTTCCCTATATTTATTGAGATAGTCTTGGTATCAGCACCATTCTCAGAACTATATTGTAAGGAGATGTTCTCACCCTCTTTGACCTTAAAAGGAACCATGTCTTGAATGGTATAATCAGTTTTTAACCGATAGTAATTTATAAGGATTCCCTGTAACGAATCTGTTTGTCCATAATCTTTAGGATCAATTCCTAAAGTAGTACAATATTCCTGAAAAGCAATTTCATCCATTCCAACAATATCAAAACTAGGTTCATATGTAATCCTAAAATTATTCTTTACAAAATCAGAGAATTCCTTTCTGATAATATCTGTCTTCTGCTTATCCGATAGGGTAAAGGACGTATTGGTAACCAATGAAGCCTGCTTCACAGAAGAATAATCTCTAAGTTCTTTGGTTATATCACTAAAATCATCTTGGGTAATATCTTCGCTTCCAATATAAACATCAAAATTGGACTCACCTTTTCCTATATAGAATGCCTTCGTCATATAGTGAATATAGGATGCTACACTAATAAACAGTACTACACTGATAAATAAAGAGAAAATCAAGGAACGGTAACGTTTCTTATTCCTCTTCATATTCTTTAGGGCAATCTCTCCCTCTAATCCAAATATCTTCTTTGTCATTTTAGAGGTTTTCACTATTTTGGCAGTTATCTTCACATCCTTGCTTTGCCTGATTGCTTCCATTGGAGTAATCTTAGAAGCTCTTCTGGCAGGCAGATAAGCCGAGACAAATATAGTAACAATGGCAAAAGCAATCGGTATTATTATGCTTTTTACGGAACAAAACATATAAAGCTTCACTGAGGTTTCTATAATGTCTGAAAATATTGGATTGACTGCAACAAAAGCAACGCTTAGGCCCAAGATTCCTGCCAAAACTCCTAATGGTATCCCGATGATTCCTAGAAGGAAGGCCTCAAATAGAACAGTATTTCTCTTTTGCTTTTTTGTTGCTCCTACACTAGATAACATACCAAGCTGTTTGCTTCTTTCTGAAATAGAGATAGCAAAGGAATTATAAATGAGAGAAATAGAGCCTACCATAATAATAACATCTAGGATTGCAGTCAAAAGCTTAATAAAGAAATTGAAATTGTCATCCTTAGTAACCCCACTATAAAACAGCACTTCTTGATTAATTGTTACACTTTCTTCTGCCATTTCATCCGTTTTAGAACTATCAATTCCAAGCTTTTTCGCCATTTCTTTACTTTTATCATAGATGGCAGTTGTAACATTACTATCGTATGTATACGCATCAATCACAGTATTTTTATCTAACGTAGCTATCTTTAAGTAAGTCATAGCAGTATATCCCGGAGCCTGAGTAAACTCCTGCATAAACTCCGGTTTTTTTATGATACCTACGATGTTATATTCCTTTTTATCCCCTGTCGTCTCAAATTTTTCACCAACTTCTATCGTATGTTTAGATTCTTCTCCGATATCAAAGCTCTTCTTTTCACCAAGATATTCAATCCTCTGATTCAATTCAACCTTTTCCCCTATCTCGGGAAACATATTTAATTTATCCAAGTCCTCCTTGGAAGCATCGGAAACAAGAAATCTCTTTCCCATATCTAAGGTTATGGTATCTCCTATCTTATATGGTGTCTTCATGGTTTCTAACAAATGTTCCGGTAGAACTATTTCATTGTCTTTCTCAGGGAATCGTCCACTTAATAATTTAACAGGCATATTAAAAAAAGCATTCTGGTCATAAGAAGATAGATAGACATAGGGCTTGGCATTATCCTTTTCCTTCTCCTTTAATTGGTTATCATAACCTTCTAAGATTCCATAACCATTGGTATAAATCAGCGAAAGTGTATCGATATCCTCATCCTGTTGAAGTAAAGTAATATTTTTGGTAGGAACACCATGATAACTCACCTGCCACTTTCCCATTGCCTCCATCGTCAGATTTTCCATCCATTTGAGACAGGAAGTAATACCTGTGGAGACTGCCGTAAACATAGCCACTGAAAGAATGATACCAACAATCGTAAGAATGGTTCTCCTTTTATTTTGTTTAATATGTTGCAGGGTAAGTTTATTCATTATATTCATACTATCTTACCCCCATTCCCCTTGTCCGAATAACCTCGTCACGGGCTATCTTCCCATCTTCAATCGATATAACACGATCCGCCTGAAGGGCAATGCTTTCATCATGGGTAATAACAATCAGTGTCTGGTGATATAATTGATTACTGACCTTTAAAAGTTCTAAAATCTCTACCCCTGTCTTACGGTCCAGATTCCCGGTTGGCTCATCTGCCAGAACAATGGCTGGATTGGTAATCATCGCACGACCTATGGAAACTCTCTGTTGTTGCCCACCAGACAATTGATTCGGTAAATGACCGATACGGTCCTCTAACCCTAAGGTATCCATTACCTTTTGAAAGTATTCTTTGTCAACCTTACGGTTATCCAGTAACAAAGGAAGCGTAATATTCTCCTCTACATTTAATACAGGTAGTAGATTATAAAACTGATAGATTAAACCAATCTGTCTCCTTCGAAATATAGCTAGATTCGTTTCATTCAGACTATAAATATCTGTATTGTCAATAAACACCTTCCCACTTGTTGGTTTATCCACCCCACCAATAAGATGAAGCAGGGTAGATTTGCCGGATCCTGATGGGCCGATAATTGCTACAAATTCACCTTTATCCACTGTAAAAGATACATCATCTAAAGCTTTTACCTGAGTTTCTCCAAAACCATAGATCTTCGATAAATGTTCTACTTTTAAGATTTCCATAATACCCTCCTAATTTATCTTTTGATCTTATTGTACAGATGGTAAGTGACTGATAGGTGACATGTATTGTGACAGTATTGTCACACATAGAATTTGATTACAAAGATGGTTCCCTGACCCGGCTTACTTGTCACTTCAAGTGTTGCCTTCTGCCGATTTAGTATGCTTTTAGATAGAGCAAGTCCAATTCCTACACTCTCTGAACTTGCATTTTTCCCTTTATAAAAACGTTCAAAAATATGAGGTAAATCTTCTGAATCAATTCCTTCCCCATTGTCCTTTATGACAATACTCGTATACAAATTATTCTGTCCATAGGAAATGGTAATCTGACCACCCACTGTTGTATGCTCTATACAGTTCTTTACAATATTACTAATGGCTTCTGTACTCCAGAGAAAATCCCCAGTAAAAGCAACCTCATTACTACCTTTTGTCACCAGAGTCTGATTTTTTATTTCCAATGGAATCCATAACGGTTGCAATGCGTTATTAAGTAGCTTCTCTACTTGTACTGTCTCCTGTTTTAAAAGCACCGCATCCGCATCTAACTTAGACAGCTTAAGTAGGGAAAGCACTAGCCACTGCATACGTTCTAGCCCACTCTGAATGTTATGTAAGAATTCCTTCTGCTTCTCCCTTGGAAGTTCATCCTCTGTTAATAAATCTGCCATAACCATCATAGAGGTTAACGGTGTCTTTAGTTGATGTGAGATATCCGAAATAGAGTCTGCCAGATACATTTTGTCTCTTTTTAAGAGTTCCGCTTGATTAAGCAATTTTAAGGCTAATTTGTAAACCTCATTTTTTAGAATACTAAGTTCTCCTTCTCTGTTATCCCTTATGTCCAGACTCTCAACTCCATGCTGTATCTTATCCACATATACTGTTAAAGTATTCATCTCCCGATATCTTCTTGCCGTATAAATCACGCTAATAGTTATTTGTATGACTCCTGCCACCAAAAGCCATATCCATGTTGTCTGCCAGCAATAGCCCACAATACAGCTTATAGTAACTGCTACTTGCAATACAATTTGCCAAATAAATTCTCTATTCTTTATCATACCAACAATCCTTTTCCATAATGTAACCCAATCCACGTACGGTTTTAATAAGGATAGGATTGGCTGCCTCCAATTCCAGCTTTTCTCTTAACCTTTTTATGTATACAGTCAGAGTATTGTCATTTACAAATTCTCCTGATACATCCCAGATTCCTTCCAATAACTGATTTCTACTTAAGACACGGGCCCTATTGTTGACAAAGGTAAGGAGTAGCCGGTATTCCATAGCAGTCAGTAACACTTCTTCTCCCTCCTTATAGACCTTTGCTTCCTTAAAATTAATTGTTATATGGTGTATATGAATAGTGTCTTGAGAACTAGAATCCTTATGGTATCTTCGTAAGACTGACTTAATCCTAGAAATCAATTCTCTAATACGAAATGGTTTTGTAATATAGTCGTCTGCCCCCATATCCAGTCCCATTACTGTATTGACCTCATTATCAACTGCTGTTAAAAAGATTACCGGGATGTCCCCTTTCTCCTTTACTTTCTTACACACATTGTAGCCGGAACCATCCGGAAGACATAAATCTAATAAGCAGATATCATAATTATCATGCTGTATGAAATTCATAGCTTCAGAACATCGATTGGATACGGTTACATCATATCCTTCCTGTTTTAAAGAGTACTCTAGCCCAGATGCAATAATGTTATCATCCTCCACAACCAAGACTTTCATGGAACCCCTCCTTTTGTTGATCTGTTATCTCATTTTTATTATGGCATGTATTGTTATATATTTCAATTATCTTCATAATGTGTCAATCTTTTTTGATACAGTTGATGGGGCAATCTTCAATACAAAATAGCAAATCTTTAACCCATTGTTTCCTTTTGGTTCAAGATTGTTACGTAACACAAGCATTATTTTAATTATTGGGGGAATCATTGAATTAATTCGATAGAAGTTTTGATAGGCATTCTAACCGGTGATCATAGATATACCAATTCCGGAAAAGACACTAGTGGTCCTTCTTTTACCAGTATCTATGCTTTATTTGATGTGATAGCCGAATTAGTTGTAGGTATTGTAGGTATTATAGGTATAAAGTATACAAAGGTACCTAAGAAGTACAAAGTCTGTATGGATTTTGGGAAATGATAATCCCTCTATGGACAAGTCTTAATTCTATGGCAGTCAAAAAGCCTTTCCCTCTCTTAAGAGAGTAAAGGCTCCTTACCTCACCAATCGCTATTTCACCAAAGGAAAATGTCATGAACCTATAGAACATCCATTTTATTTTCTTCTGGCTCTATTGTTTCATTATCTGCCTCTTCCATATCTTTCTCTTCGGCCTCTATTGCATTTGGGTTCTCTTCTTCCTTTTTCAGCTTATAAGTTTTGTAAATGCCAAATATCGTAAGTGATACTCCAATAATAGCAAATAGAATTGCAAAAAGAATAGAAAGTATCTTTACGGCACCTTCTGCTTTTGAGATACCGCCTATCAATTGATAGGCCAGATACACCAGATATAACCCTGCTATGGAGTACATTGCCATTCTTGCTTTTTGCATATTAGTTACTTCTCCTTCCATACTGCATATTGTGTCATAGTTTCTTGTACCCAAGTGTTCTGGTCAATAGATAGGATGTTAAGGGCAACAAATAAGATTCTTGGGACAATTACGTCATAGTAATATATTGCATATGTATCTATTATATACGGATTGTCTTCATTTATAAACCCTTTTTTAGATAATTTACGACTATATTACCTTTGTACTAGCTCTAACTTTGACGAATATAAAACGCTCATGGGATTCACTCCATGCTTGATTTGAAATTCTTATTCAATAATTGCTGTAATAAATCTATTAAATCCTTCCATTCCAGCTTCATCTCTCTTGTATACACCAGCATCCTCCAATACCCTTACATATGCCTTGCCGATCTCATCCTGTAGAATAGCTGTAAGGTTACTCTCATTTACATTATTATACTGTGGCAGGAACTTATTCACCCAGTCCACATGCTTTGATATATCTTTAATTCCAGCAATATCTCTTCCATCTAGAATGGCTTTCTTTAATTGTTCCATCTCATTCTTTAGTCTAGATGGTAGAACCGCAAGCCCCATTACTTCTATAAGCCCAATATTCTCCTTCTTAATATGGTGAAGATTACTGTGAGGATGAAATACACCAAGAGGATGCTCATCCGTAGTAATATTATTACGAAGTACAAGATCTATCTGATAATTATCTCCCGATTTTCTGGCTATTGGTGTAATAGTATTATGAAGAGCTTCTCCTGTTTTTGCAAAAATGAAACATGACTTATCTGAATACACCCTCCATATGTCCAGAATTCTAGTACTTAGTGTAATTAATTTGTCCACATTAGGAGAGCTTAGTCGGATCACGGACAATGGCCATTTTACAACACCTGCTTTGACCTCCTCATACCCTTTAACGTAAAATTCCTTCTCAACAGGTGCATTCTCCATAGGAAAATGATAATTTCCTCCCTGAAAATGCTCATGGGTTAAGATGGAACCACCTACAATCGGAAGATCTGCATTAGAACCTATCGTATAATGAGGAAACTGTTTTACAAAATCAAATAGCTTTACAAAAGTAGTATGATCAATAACCATTGGAACATGTTTGGAGTTGAACACGATACAGTGTTCATTATAATAAACATATGGAGAATATTGAAGATACCACTTCTCTTCATTTAAGGTAACAGGAATGATTCTATGATTATTTCTGGCTGGATGATTCAGATTTCCTGCATATCCCTCGTTCTCCTTACAAAGAAGGCATTTTGGATAACTACTCTGTGTCATAAGTCTGGCCGCTGCAATCGCTTTTGGATCCTTCTCTGGTTTAGATAGGTTAATGGTAATGTCTATATCTCCATAGGCTGTGGCACTTTTCCATTTCAAATCTTGACCAATTCGGTATCGTCTGATGTAGTCACTGTCCATACTGAGTTTATAGTAATAATCGGTTGCAGTTTTAGGAGATTGTTGATATTTTTCATAGAATTTTCTCTGAATGACAGAGGGACGACTGATTAAGGTTCCCATAATCTTGGTAGCGAATAAATCTCGATAGGTGGTAGTATTGTCATCTATTAATTTATTTTCCAATGCATAATCTAACATTTTCGATAAGATATCCTCCAAATCCTCCACTGAAGTCTTAGGGATATCTTCTTCTGTATAACTGTCGATATGAAAAAGTTCCAGTAAACGGTTTGTGATATAAAAGGAATCCACCTCTTCTATAATTCCTGTTTGAATTCCATATTGTACTAATCTGCTAATCTGCTTGTCTATCATAATGTCATCCTCTCTTCATCAGTAGTATACCATTGCTTATTCAATTACTTTACAACCACCAAATTTCCTAACTTTAAGTACAGTACAAGAATCCTTACCAAATACTTTCTCAATAAAATGTTTATACTCATATACCAGGTCATTTTTAATAAAACACTGAATGGTACCAGCAAACCCCCCTCCATGAATTCTGCATACCCCGTTATCTCCTAAAAATTCTTCGCTTAATGCAAGGGCTACTGACACGTTCTGATGCTCTACGTCCCTGTTTATATAAACGTTTTGAAGATACTTAAAGGATGAATTACCAGATTTACGGATTACTTCCAAAAAGTCTTCAAATCGATCTTCCTGTAACGCTTTGACTGCTGACTGCACATGTTTCTCTTCCTTATAAAAATGAAGGGTGCGAAGCACGGCTCGATCACTTAAATGGGTTCTAATCTCTGGTATCTTCTGTATAATGTTCGCTTCCTCTACCTCACGTAATACCTGACAACCCATATATGCTGCCACAGACTTCATTTCCTCAGGTATCATTCCATAATCCCTGGTTAAGTCTACGTGGGAACCCTTAGTATCTACAATACAAAGGCTGTAATTATATTTATCAAAATCAATCTCTATCCTATTCACAATTGGATTTTCAAACTCCTTAAAATCAATGTGGATTAAGCTTCCTACGGAGCAAGCCATCTGATCCATAAGGCCGCAAGGCTTTCTAAAATAGACATTTTCTGCATATTGAGCAACTTGCGCCAACTTCACAGGGCTAATCATCATATCGTTAAATAGGCCGGATATTACAGTTCCTATTAGGACTTCAAAAGCAGCAGAGGAAGAGAGCCCCGCTCCAATCAGCACATCACTAGTGGTATAAAGATTAAACCCTTCCACTCTATATCCTGATTTCTTTAAGTAAAATAAAACACCTTTCACAAGGCTGATAGAGGTTTCTTTTTCCTCTTCCCTATATGTAAGGTCCTCAATATTAACCTCAAATAACTCATAGTTCTTAGACTTTATCCGTACAATCTGCTCCTGATTCTTACTTACAATCGCAATGGAATCAAGATTAATGGAAGTCGCTAAAACCATGCCATGCTGATGGTCCGTATGATTGCCGCAGACCTCGCTTCGTCCTGGAGTACTATAGACTTCAACCATATTCTTGCCAAAATACTTTTGAAATTCTTTCACAGCTTCTACATAACGTGCCCTCTGGTATTCTAGTAAATGACTGTCTACGTAAATGCTCTGTAACTGTACATCATAAGCTTTACTTTCTAATTTGCCCACTAATTCCTTTGAATTTATCATTTAAGCCTCCTGTATCCGGTATATTTTAAGTAAAGTATAGTTTCTTTTTACTAATAAGTCAACTTGTTTTAGTAAATATATTTAAATGATTTTACTTGCTTTTTTACTAAACTTTTTTTATTATTAGTACTATGATATGTTATTATCTATGGAGGGAATACCATGGCAACTATAAAGAATATAGCAATTCAGGCAGGGGTATCCGTTGCGACTGTCTCAAGAATACTAAATAATGATACTACGCTAAGCACTTCCCTAGAAACAAAACAGCGTGTATTAAAAGCAGCAAAAGACTTGAATTATGTGAAAAAGCAGAGAAAGTCTTCGGAAAAAGACGGACTAACTATAGGGATCTTACAGTGGTTTTCCTCTCAACAGGAGCTTGAGGATAACTACTATCTGTTAATCAGACAGGGTATTGAGGACTATTGCTCGAAAAATAGAATAAATGTTAGACGTACCTTCAAATCTGATAGGAACTATCTAGACTCTTTAAAAGGGACAGATGGGGTGGTCTGTGTAGGTAAATTCAGCAATGCAGAAATTGTGATGCTAGAGAAGTTTTCGGACAATATAATATTTTTAGACATGCCCGTAGAAAACAAGGCCATTACTACAATAACCTTAGATTTTCAACAAGCGGTAAACGATGCACTGTCTTATTTATGTGAGCTAGGGCATAAGAAAATTGGATTTTTATGTGGAAAAGAATATTTAGAAGATGGTACTCTATACCCTGACCAACGTCCAAAATTATTTAAAGAATTCTGTAAGTGTAAGAATGTGGAATATGAAGGATATATGGTTGAAGGAGAATTTCTAGTAGAATCCGGCTACTGTATGATGATGGAGTTAATTAATAGAGGTAGCGTTCCAACAGCCATCTTTGCTGCTAGCGATCCTATTGCCATTGGGGCAATGAAGGCACTACAAGACAACGGTTACAATATTCCGGAGGACATCTCAATCATAGGCTTTGACAATTCCAATGTGACAAGCTATACCAATCCCCCACTGACTACCATGGATGCCCCTGTCTATTCTATGGGGATGTATGGTGCCTCTATCATCCATAGCATGACAAAGGCGGGACTGCCAACTCCAATGAAGATTATTCTTCCTTGCAGTTTAGTAAAAAGGGAATCTTGTAAGAAATTGTAGTTTGTTGATGGATTAACATTAGATAATGTTGGTAGATTACCAGGAGCAAAACCACTTCATGAGTTATCATATATTCATGATTACTATAATACAGTCTTAATACTCTTTAGAATTTTCTGCTTTATTTATCATTTTCTATAAGTATAGTATAGATATTTGTAGGACTACAAAATCCATGATTTATCTCTATATAAGCGATTTATACATCTGTTTCATACTCGTTAGAAAGAAGATATAATTGAAGGACCAATCAAAAATAAGAATACTCATTCTAGCAGCTTGTATTCTTCTTTTAGTGGAAAAATGTTAGTATAATTCTTATTTTCTTACTTACAGATTTAATGAGAATAATGTGATACGAATAAATGTCAGTGGTAATAGTGAAAAAGATATATACGATATAGGTACTATCAAAAAAATAAAAAGCTTATATGATAAGATGGAAGTTGAGAGCAAAATAGATACCTACCAAGAAGTCCCTGTACTGAAGACAATATACTAACAATGGCGTTAAGCATTGAAGATTGCATAAGAATTGAAGACTTTAGTTACCTCTTTATCACCAGAGATCATATCTAGCAAATGATTAGTTATATGTAACAAGATTTTACTCGGATATAGAGTAATATCCTGCAAAAAAAGAACCATCATTTCTGATGATTCTTCTCACTTCATATCTTCAAAACTACACATTGTATCATCCATCATTTTTGATTAAGCCCTCGACCTATTAGTAACAATCAGCTACATATGTTGCCAT
>JAEZPG010000132.1 GCA_023413555.1 Bacillota bacterium
ATAAGATGCCATGTACCGTATTTAGTTTTTCAGTGGCATCCACCTTGGATTTTCCCATAAAAATGCTCCCTTTCAGATAGAATGAGATTATATTATTTCTCATGTCTACCTAAAAGGGAGCATATCAATCCAATTATGTCATATTTCCTGCCTGCATATTTCTTCTATTCTTTCTTATCCTTATGAACCAAATTAACATCCAACTGATTAAATGGAATAGAAATACCTGCCTTATCCAAAGCTTTCTTAATTTCTTCCTGAAGACTCCACTTTAACGACCAATAATCCTCAGTGTTAGTCCATGCTCTCACTGTCATGTTGATAGCACTATTACCAAATTCATAAAGATATACCTCAACCTCATGATCATTAAGTATTCTGCTATCCTTCTTACATACACTTAACAAAGTTTCTCTTACATGGTCTATGTCAGAATTGTAAGCTACTGGAATCACAAGATCCAATCTTCTGGCTTCTTCTCTAGTGGAATTGACAACATCCATATTAGAAAGAGCACCATTAGGTAAAACAATATCCTTATTATCAGCGGTAACGATATGAGTATAGAAAATATCTATCTTAGAAACTGTTCCTTCATTGGTTCCAGCTATAATGTAATCTCCCACTTTAAAAGGCTTATTAATAAGAATCAGAACTCCTCCAGCAAAATTCGATAGACTTCCCTGAAGAGCAAGACCTAATGTTAATCCGGCGGAACCTACAAGAGCTACTAAGGAGCTGGTCTCAAATCCAAGAATACCTGCTATGATAATTAGAAGTATTACATAACCGACAGTCTTCACCAGCGTTACCACGAATCCAGTAACTCCTTCATCTGTGCTGGAGCGCTGTAACCCTTTGGTAGTCACCTTCATAAGAACATGTATCAGCTTCTTACCAACCAAAAATATGATAAGTGCAATAAGTAAGGACTTTCCAAATCCAATTGCCCAATCGAGGAAACCATTTAGTTCTTTTTGAAATAAACTCACTTCCTCCTTTATAGTCTCTGATGTACCTGGCCCTGCTGGGTTACTACTAACCTTTGCCACTGACAAAAATAAACTATTTAAAAAACTCATATTTATCACCTTTACTATACTTGACTATTCTTCCTACTTCTAGTCTTCTTCTCTGTAGCTTTCTTCTCTACAAGTTTCTTCTCTGTTTCTTTCTTCTCTACAAGTTTCTTCTCTGTTTCTTTTTTCTCTACAAGTTTCTTCTCTGTTTCTTTTTTCTTTACCGGTTTCTTCTCTGCTGCTGTTGGTCTTCTCTCCGCATGGAAAACTACCATACTAAGTGGTGGTAGAGTAAATGTCAATGATTCTTTTCTACCATCATGTGGTATTGCCTTAGAGAGCTTGGCCCTCTTGTTTACGCGATTTCCTCCACCAAACTCAGCAGCATCACTGTTTAATATCTCTTTATAACTTCCATGGAAAGGTACTCCTAACATAAAATCTTCATGCATCACTGGCGTAAAGTTATATACGCAAACCAATGTTTCCTTCTTATCTAAACTTACTCGAGAAAATGCTACTACACTGTGATCAGCGTCCATACAGCTTAACCATTCAAATCCATCTGGTATAGTATCTGTACTATATAGAGCAGCATGATTTTTATAAAATTCATTGATAACCTTCACAAAATGCTGCATATTACGATGACTCTCGTATTCTAGAAGTTGCCAATCCAAACTACTCTTCTCATTCCATTCAATAAATTGTGCAAATTCCTGTCCCATAAAGAGCAACTTCTTACCTGGATGGCCCATCATAAATCCATATGCAGTCCGAAGATTGGCAAATTTATCTTCATACTCTCCAGGCATCTTATTAATCATGGAGCATTTACCATGTACTACCTCATCATGAGATAATACCAGTACGAACTGTTCGCTATAAGCATAGACCATACTGAAAGTCAATTCCCCGTGCTTCCCTTTACGGAATAGTGGATCCGTCTTCATATAGTCTAAGAAATCATTCATCCAGCCCATGTTCCATTTAAAATCAAAACCAAGCCCACCCTGTTCTACGGAATGGGTTACTTTAGGCCATGCTGTAGATTCCTCTGCCAAAGTAACGACGCCCTTATTACGTTTTTTCATGACAGAATTCAGATGTTTAAATAATTCAATTGCCTCTAGATTTTCGCGACCTCCATGGCAGTTTGGTAGCCATTCTCCGTCTTCCTTGCCATAGTTTAAGTACAGCATGGATGCTACTGCGTCCATTCTTATTCCATCTATATGATACTTTTCTGCCCAAAAAAGAGCATTAGCAATCAAAAAGTTGCTTACCTCAGGTCTTCCATAATTAAATATCAGTGTACCCCAATGAGGGTGTGCTCCTCTTCTAGGGTCCTCATGTTCATATAAACAGGTACCATCAAAAGTTGCAAGTCCAAAAGCATCTCTTGGGAAATGGGCAGGCACCCAATCTAAAATGACACCAATATCCTGACTATGCATATAATCTACAAAATACATGAAATCCTCTGGTGTACCAAAGCGTGCGGTCACAGCATAATAACCTGTTACCTGATACCCCCAGGAACCATCAAAAGGATGCTCCATAACCGGCATCAACTCCACATGGGTATAACCCATTTCCTTTACATATTCTGCCAACATAACAGCTAATTCTCGATAGTTGTAGAATGCATTGTCTCCCTCTATATCAGGCTTTCTCCATGAGCCGAGATGTACCTCATATATCACCATAGGGCTCTGTTCACAATTCTCTCTTTTTCTTTTATCTAACCATTTCTCATCTGTCCAATGATATTTGGTAAGGTCAAATACCTTACTGGCATTCGCCGGACGTAATTCTGCATAGTTAGCATATGGATCTGCCTTTAATACTGGTAAACCTCCCTGAGTTTTTATCTCGTATTTATATATCATTTCATTATCTAAACCTGGAATAAATAGCTCAAATATTCCAGAATCCCCAAGTCTTCTCATAGGATGTCTTCTTCCATCCCAGCAATTAAAATCACCCACTACACTGACACGTTTCGCATTTGGTGCCCATACAGCAAAAAGTACACCCTCTGTTCCTTTAAGCTTCATAGGATGTGCACCTAGTTTTTCATATATACTATAATGAATCCCCCTACTAAACTGTTCTCTATCCTTCTGGGTGATAACTTCTGGAAAATTGTATGGGTCTTCTAAATCCTGTGTCGCCCCACTATCATATACAACATGATAACTATAAGTTGGTTTTTGCTTTCCTGGCACTATAACAGAATAAAAACCTGCCTCATCAACCCTCTCCATACTTAGTCTTTTTCCTTTCCTTAACACCACTTCAACTTGAACTGCTGAAGGAAAGAAGGCATTGATTAAATATCCATCTACTATACTATGCACTCCCAAAATACTATGCGGATTATCATGCTCTGAATACACAATAGCCTCGATCTCCGGCTTTTTAATGACTTCGCTTAATGTTTTATTCATCGGGGATCCTCCTAAGATTTTTTTCACCCTATTATATCATCTTTAAAGTTCTATAACAAGGTAGACTTATAACTAATGCTAAACTCCTCACTTTTACGTGACATGGTCTAGCTTCTCTGGACACGCTCCTACCTATGAAAAAACAACCGTATCAGCCTAAGCTATACGGTTGTTAATATTACTAAATAATTTCATAATCTAAAAGGTCTGATACCATGGTAACTCATCTAGAGGAATTCCGGCTTCTGGCTTAGGAAGGTACAATTTAAATACTCTCTCAATAAGCAACGAGCATAATAGAGCGATAATACTAGGGATAAATATCACTAATGGAATGACATAAATAAGAACAGTAGCACCACCTAAAAGTAATAACAACAAAATAATAGTTGTTGGAAAATGCTTAAGGGAAATCATGAAAGACATCTTAAACATTTGAAATCTTCTAAGATTAAAACGTGATAAAATTGGAAACAGAAAAGAATAGCCACAACTTATAATAAATATAAGAAAAATATATGAATATCTGATTATCCTAGTCATAGTATGCACCTTATCTTGTGTAATATTAAGTCCATAATATAAAATTATGGCAATTGCAGCTAAAACAATTGTATAAATAGCTCCTGTTACAAAATTAGTTTTAAAGGCGTGCCAAAATTCCTGCCATACATATCCTCTTCCCCTTCGTATGACCTTGGCTGTTGTATAGTATAGGGCTGTAGTAGCCGGACCTATTGTGATGATAGGAATACAAAATATCACCCATAAAACACTTAAAAATATAACATCATAAACTTTAGAAAGAGCAGAAAGCGCTCCGCTTCCTATTCCATTATCATTGCTCATTATATACTCCTTTATGTATTGGATATTATTATTTCCAAGTTTCCCTGTATCGCAGTAATTCTACCTTCATCATATCGAAAACATTTACAAAATGCAATGGAATTTGGAAATTTTTATATTGTTTTCACACTTTTTATATTTGGTGAATAAATAATCCGCTTCTTAGTTTTGGCTCAAACCAAGTGGATTTTGGAGGCATCAGAAGGCCTGCATCCGCTACTGCGAACAGCTCCCCAATACTGGTAGGATACATAGAAAAAGCTACTTTCATATCTGTGGCTACCCGTCTTTCCAGTTCACTTAGTCCCCTTATTCCACCAATAAAATCAATTCTCTTATCTGTTCTAGGATCACCGATTCCAAGCACTGGCTCCAATAAATAGTCCTGTAACAAGGCTACATCTAGGCTCTTAACTGCATCTGTAATCTGAAGTAACTCTTCCTTTGCGATAAGTTCATACCACTGTCCCATGAGATACATTCCAAAAGTTCCCTTCATTTGAGGGCTGTATTGTTTGGAGCCAACACAAGTCACAGTAAAATTCTTTTCAACCTCACTCATAAATTCTTCCTTGGAATACCCATTCAAATCCTTTACAGCACGGTTATATGGCAGGATCTCCAGTTGGTTGTCTGGGAACAGTACAGAAAGGAAATAATTGAATTCTTCTGTTCCAGTAAAATATGGCTGGTCATTTCTTCTGTTAAGTCCAACCTTTACAGCAGAAGCAGCCCTATGATGTCCGTCTGCAATATAGATTTCATTTATAGCAGCAAAAGCCTTATAAATGGCATCTATGTCTTCCTTCTTTCCAATTTTCCATACGTTATGGATGATACCATCAACTGCTGTAAATGCATATACTGGGTTCTCCATCTTGGTACGGTTAACAATCTCATTGATAATAGCATTGGAACGATAAGCGAGAAAAATAGGTCCAGTCTGTGCACTGCAGGTATCTACATGATTGATTCGATCAATCTCCTTATCCTCTCTTGTCTTCTCATGCTTCTTAATTACATTGTTAGTATAATCATCAATGGAGGAGCAGGCCACAATACCTGTCTGGGATCTTCCATTCATAATCAGCTCATAGATATAATAACAGGCATCCTGATCCTTAATAAAGGTCCCATCCGTAATCATATCTTCTAATAATTCTTTGGCTTTTGCATATACTCTTGGATCATATGTATTAACAGTATCATCAAACTGGGTCTCTGCCCGATCAATTTTCAAAAAAGAAAGAGGCTCTCTCTTTACCTCTTCTAAAGCTTCACTTCGATTGTATACATCATAGGGAAGTGCAGCAACTCTACTTGCTACGCCCTCGTTAGGACGAACACAGGAAAATGGTTTAATCTCAGCCACTTTAATAACCTCCTAGATTACTTAATTCTACTTATTATAGCATTTTGAGGTATGATTGTAAATGTGTGATAATAATCCTTAATTATAAAATACAAAAGAGCATCTCTTATGTTGGCTCACTCTGCCTTACATAAGCGGTGCTCTTTTACAATTATTTTATCTATCCTATTTATTTTACAACTCTGACCTTTAACACTCCAGTAATTGCAGAAAGTCCTGCTACTACTTCATTAATACTATTACCATCAAAGTCAACCACTGTATAAGCATAATCTCCCTTGGATTTATTTACCAGGTTCTCAATATTTAAGCCTTTGCCGGAGAATACACCAGTTAACTGGCTGATCATATTAGGAACATTCTTGTGATTTATAGTAATACGATGTGCAGTTGCACAGATTCCTGCATCACAAGTTGGATAATTAACAGAGTTCTTGATATTACCATTCTCAATATAATCCATAATCTGCTGAACAGCCATTACTGCACAGTTATCTTCGGATTCCTCTGTAGAAGCACCTAAGTGAGGGAATGCTATCACGCCATCCATGTTAGCTGTTTTAGCATTAGGGAAATCCGTTACATATTTTGCAACTTTTCCATTAGCTAAAGCTTCCTTCATATCATCATCACATACCAGAAGATCTCTTGCAAAGTTTAAGATTACAACGCCATCCTTCATCATTGCAATGGTGTCTTTGTTAATCATTTCACGGGTATCATCTAACAAAGGAGTATGTACCGTAATATAATCACACTCTTTAAAGATTTCCTCTCTGGTCTTTATATACTTAATATCTCTAGAAAGGTTCCAAGCGTGAGCAACGGATAGGAATGGATCACATCCGTATACTTCCATACCCAGTCTGTTTGCTGCATTGGCCACTAATACACCAATGGCACCAAGGCCGATTACACCAAGCTTCTTGCCTTGAATCTCTTTACCGGCAAATTTGGATTTGGCTTTTTCCATGGTTTTATTAATATTAGCATCATCTTTATTAGCTTCCACCCATTTCATACCACCAACCAAATCACGGGAAGCTAACATAAGGCCAGCTACTACTAATTCCTTAACACCATTAGCATTTGCTCCAGGAGTATTGAATACAACAATACCTTTCTCTGCACATTTATCAAGTGGAATGTTGTTAACACCTGCACCTGCTCTGGCAACAGCTAATAATTCATCAGAAAGCTCTAAATCATGCATAGATGCACTTCTAACTAATACTGCTTCTGCATCCTTAAACTCATCAACTTTTATATATGTGTCAGTAAGTAAATCCAGTCCTACCGGACTAATAGGATTTAAACAATTTATTTTTGCCATGTCCTTATCTCCCTATTTATTCTCAGCTTCGAATTTCTTCATAAATTCAACTAGCTTCTCAACACCTTCCTTAGGCATTGCATTATAGATGCTAGCTCTCATTCCACCAACAGATCTATGACCCTTTAAGTTTTCAAAGCCAGCAGCTTTTGCTTCTTTAACAAACTTAGCATCCAATTCTTCACTGCCAGTTACGAATGGAACATTCATTAATGAACGATCCTCTTTGCGAACAGTACCCTTAAATAATTCGCTTTGATCTAAGAAATCATATAGAATTTTTGCTTTCTCTTCGTTATGCTGTTTCATAACTTCAAGACCGCCCATCTTCTTTAACCATTTAAATACTTTACCACAAATATAGATACCATATGCAGGTGGGGTATTGTAAAGAGACTTTGCATCTGCATGTGTTTTGTATTTTAACATAGTTGGAGTTCCCGGTAAGGTATCTTCTGTAATTAAGTCTTCACGAATTATTACAATAACAACACCTGAAGGTCCGATGTTCTTCTGAACTCCACCGTAGATAACTCCATATTTGGTAACATCAACTGGTTCTGATAAGAAACAGGAGGATACATCAGCAACCAAAGTCTTGCCCTTTGTATTAGGCAAAGTCTTAAACTTAGTTCCATATATTGTGTTATTCTCACATATGTAGACATAATCAGCATCCTCATCGATTGGTAAGTCAGAGCAATCTGGTATATAAGAAAATGTCTTATCAGCAGAGGATGCAATAGCATTTGCCTTTCCATAAAGACATGCTTCCTGATATGCTTTCTTAGCCCACTGTCCGGTAACAATGTAATCAGCTACTTTATTCTTCATAAGGTTCATAGGGATCATTGCAAACTGTTGGGAAGCTCCTCCCTGTAAAAATAATACCTTATAGTTATCTGGAATGTTCATTAAGTCTCTAATGTCCTGCTCAGCTTCTTCAATGATTTCTGCATAAGCTTTTGAACGATGACTCATTTCCATAACACTCATACCGGTTCCTTTGTAATCTAACATCTCATCAGCAGCTTCTTTTAATACTTCTTCTGGTAATACTGCTGGTCCTGCTGAAAAATTATACACACGTCCCACTAATTGTTTCCTCCTTTAATTCAATACAGTTTGAGTTATACTTTTCTTATTATAAGACTTTGATAAATCTTAGTCAATATCTTAATCTAGTTTTATCAATTACGGTTATTTTTTTATGTCATCTTCTGTAAACACTTCACTAATCGCGGCCCCTGGTGCTACCATTGGCCATACTTTGTCATCTGAGTCAAGAACACATTCAATCACAACTGGTCCATGGGTTGAAATAGCTTTTTGCAAAACAGTTTCTACTTCTTCTGGTTTGGTCACTCGATAAGCAGTAGCTCCCATTGCCTCCGCTACCTTCACATAATCTAGTTTATCATTTAACACAGTATAAGAATATCGCTCCCCATAAAATATGGTCTGCCACTGACGAACCATTCCAAGAACATGATTATTAAAAATAATCTCTATTATTGGTACATTATAACGAACTGCTGTGGCAATTTCATTCATATTCATACGGAAACATCCGTCTCCAGCAATGTTGATAACAGTCTTATCTGGGCAGCCATATTTGGCTCCAATGCAGGCCCCCAAACCATAGCCCATTGTTCCAAGTCCACCTGAAGTAAGGAATGTCCTAGGCATCTTGTATTTGTAAAACTGTGCAGCCCACATCTGATGTTGTCCTACCTCAGTAGTGATAATTGCATCACCTTTTGTCAACTCATAAAGCTTATCAATAATGTAAGGTCCAGTTAACTTCTCCTTGTGATAGGTGAGAGGATAGTTATTCTTCATTTCCATCACATGTTCTATCCATAGACTATGATCTTGTTTGTCTAACTGGCTGTTTACTACTTTAAGAACCTCTTTTATATCACCAATAAGGCTTTGATCCACGTTTACATTTTTATTGATCTCAGCCGGATCAATATCAATATGTACGATCTTGGCATTCTTGGCAAACTTCTTAACATTGCCAGTAACACGGTCAGAAAACCTTACTCCAATGGCAATTAACAAGTCACACTGTGTCACACTAAGGTTAGATGTTTTAGTTCCATGCATTCCTAACATGCCCGTATAATATGGGTTTTCTCCATCAAATGCACCTTTTCCCATAAGGGTATCTGCAACAGGTGCATCTACTTTCTTAACAAATTCCGCTAATTCTTGTTGAGCTTCAGAGATAACAGCTCCGCCACCCACAAAAATCACAGGCTTCTGACTCTTGTGGATAAGCTTAAGAACCTTCTTCACGTCATCATGATCAATAGTATCAGAAACACGTTTCACTTCCTTAGGAATCACCTTTTTATACTCTGCCTTATTGGCGGTTACATCCTTGGCAATATCTACCAGCACCGGTCCTGGTCTACCCGATTTAGCAATCGTAAAGGCTCTTCTTAATGTATCTGCTAACTTATCTACATCCTTAACAATATAATTATGTTTTGTAATTGGCATAGTAATTCCTGCTATATCTACTTCTTGGAAGCTATCTTTGCCAAGAAGAGGAACTGTTACATTGCCAGTAATGGCTACCATAGGTACGGAATCCATATAAGCAGTAGCGATTCCTGTAACCAGGTTTGTTGCTCCCGGGCCGGAGGTGGCCAGACAAACGCCTACTTTACCTGTAGCCCTTGCGTATCCATCAGCTGCATGGGCTGCCCCCTGCTCATGAGAGGTCAGTACATGATTAATTTCATCCTTATGACGATATAATTCATCATATATATTTAATACACTTCCTCCTGGATACCCAAAAATGGTATTGCACCCTTGTTCTTTCAAACATTCAATTAGAATCTCAGAACCTGTTAATTGCATGTCACACCTCTTCCTCGTAATCCATACTTTATTACATTCTATTATTTATGTGGTACTTCAAGAATAGCTCCACGATTACCGGATGTAACCATAGCAGTATAACGTGCTAAGTAACCTGTAGTAATCCTTGGCTCTCTAGGCTGCCATTTTGCGCGGCGAACTGCCAGTTCTTCATCAGAAACATCTACATTAAGGCTATTGGCTGGGATATCAATTTTAATAATATCTCCTTCTTCAATCAGTGCAATTGGTCCCCCTACTGCAGCCTCTGGAGATACGTGACCAATAGAAGCACCTCTGGAGGCTCCTGAAAAACGACCGTCGGTAATCAATGCTACAGAAGACCCTAGTCCCATACCCGCAATCGCTGATGTTGGATTCAGCATTTCTCTCATTCCTGGACCACCTTTAGGCCCTTCATAGCGAATGACAACTACGTCCCCTGCTATAATCTTACCATCTTTGATTGCTGTAATAGCGTCCTCTTCACAGTCAAATACTCTGGCAGGGCCCTCATGTACCATCATCTCAGGAACTACTGCAGAACGTTTTACAACACCGGAGTCCGGAGCAATATTACCCTTTAATACAGCAATACCACCAGTTTCACTATATGGGTTCTCTACTGGACGGATAACCTGAGGATTACGGTTTACACAACCTTTGATATTCTCTCCCATAGTTTTACCAGTTACTGTCATACCATCTAAGTATAATAGATTCTTCTTAGTCAATTCACTCATTACAGCATATACACCACCGGCTTCATTTAGATCCTCCATATAAGTAGGACCTGCTGGTGCAAGGTGACATAGGTTAGGTGTCTTAGCACTAATACTGTTGGCTATATCTACGTTAAGCTCTACTCCTGCTTCATGAGCAACGGCTGGTAAGTGGAGCATACTGTTGGTAGAACATCCAAGAGCCATATCTACTGTTAAGGCGTTCATAAAGGAATTTTCTGTCATAATATCTCTTGGACATATGTTCTTGTTAACCAATTCCATTACTTGCATTCCAGCATGCTTAGCAAGCTTAATTCTCTCGGAGTATACTGCAGGAATGGTTCCATTACCTCTAAGTCCCATTCCTAAAGCTTCTGTCAAACAGTTCATAGAGTTTGCAGTGTACATACCAGAACAGGATCCGCAGGTTGGGCATACCTTATTTTCAAATTCTTCTACTTCCTCTTCTGTCATGTTCCCAGCTGCACAGGCACCAACCGCCTCAAACATACTGGAAAGACTTCTCTTCTGTCCCTTTACATGGCCGGCAAGCATTGGACCACCACTGACAAATACAGTAGGAATATTTACTCTGGCTGCTGCCATAAGTAAACCAGGAACATTTTTATCACAGTTAGGAACCATTACAAGACCATCAAAGGCATGAGCCATAGCCATTGCCTCTGTAGAATCTGCAATTAAGTCTCTGGTTACTAAGCTATATTTCATTCCGGTATGTCCCATGGCGATACCATCACATACTGCAATTGCAGGGAATACAATAGGAGTTCCTCCAGCCATAGCAACACCGAGCTTCACAGCTTCTACGATTTTATCCAGATTCATATGTCCTGGAACAATCTCATTATAGGAACTGACAATACCGATTAGTGGTCTGTCCATTTCTTCTTTGGTTAATCCTAATGCATTGAATAGGGATCTGTGTGGCGCTTGGGCCATTCCTTTTTTTACTTGATCACTTCTCATTATAATCATCCTTTCTATTCGATATGGCTTACTTTGCAATTCTATCTGCTACTAAGTCTCCCATTTCTATTGTACCGACTAAAGTCTTTCCTTCTGACATAATGTCTATGGTTCGATAATCATCCTTTAATACCTGTTTTACTGCATTTTCAATTGCATCAGCTTCCTCCATCAAATCAAATGAGTAACGAAGCATCATGGCTGCACTTAATATAGTTGCAATTGGGTTAGCTTTATTCTGCCCTGCAATATCAGGAGCTGAGCCATGACTTGGTTCATAGAGACCTAACTTGGTCTCTCCAAGGCTGGCACTGGCCAACATTCCTATGGAGCCGGTAACCATGCTAGCCTCATCTGAAAGAATATCACCAAACATATTCTCCGTAAGAATCACGTCAAACTGAGTAGGATCCTTTACAAGCTGCATGGCACAATTGTCAACCAACATATCTGACAATTCTACTTCTGGGTAATCTTTGGATACTTCCTTAACCACACTTCTCCAAAGTCTAGAGGAGTCTAGTACATTGGCCTTATCCACACTACATACTTTCTTATTACGCTTCATCGCAATATCAAATCCCCATTTAGCAATTCTTCTTATTTCATTTTCGTCATATGTAAGAGTATCGATCGCTTTTCTAACTCCATTCTCCTCTACTGTCTTGCGCTCTCCAAAGTAGAGGCCACCAGTTAGTTCTCTCATCACTACAAAATCGAAGCCATTTCTAACAATGCTGTCTTTCAGTGGACAGGCTCCCTTTAATTCATGAAATAAAACTGCTGGTCTTATGTTAGCAAATAGGTTCAGGCCTTTTCGTATCTGAAGAAGTCCTGCTTCAGGACGTCTGTCAGGTGGGAGCTCATACCAATTAGACTCACCTACATTGCCACCTACTGCTCCAAGAAGTATAGAGTCACTGGCTTTCGCTGTCTCTAATGCTTCCTTTGTTAAAGGGTAGCCGGTTGCATCAATACTGGCGCCACCCATCAAAACCTCTGTATATGTAAAGGAATGACCGTAAACACAACCTACTTTGTTAAGTATCTTAGTTGCTTCCTTTATTATTTCTGGACCTATTCCATCTCCAGGAATTACTGCTATATTATATTGCATCGTTAAACATCCTTTCTTATAATACTAATTTGTAGACCAATGGGTATGAAAAAGCCCTAAGTAAGAATTCTTACTTAGGGCAACATTAGTTCTTTTACACATTCCAAGATATAGACAAACTTCGGTTGTCTTTTTCAGAGAATTCAGTGATACGTACTCGTCCTTATCATCGGTTTATTCGATGAAGTTATCGACATTATAAATGATTCTTCCTGTTCTGTCAATAGCTCTGGTTAAACTCTCTTCAAACTACAATGCATCTATTCATCTCTCTCATCAAATTGGCCTTCGATGAAATCCTCATACTCATCTTCCATATCTTCCGCGTAATCGTACTCATCTTCTGCGTCTTCATAATCCTCGTATTCGTCCCCATAAGAATCCTCCATGGAGTCTCCTCGATCATCAAAGTCGTAAAATTCATCGTCAAATTGATCGTTATTCTTCATAAATTGGCTCCTTTCATAATCTTTCATGTATCTGATATGATATTGTATTACAGCCACTATTCTTACCTATATCCAGTATTTTATACATGGATTAGGAAGAAATAAAAAGATAGATTCCTACCCTTTTTTTGAAAATATTTATAATACTATGATGAATTCTTCATAATTTATAGTTCCTTATATACTTATAAGATTCACTATTAAACAACAGAAACAGGCATAGCCAAATGACTATGCCAATTTCCTATTTTCCTTCTATGTCCGATTCTACGAATCGTTTGATTAATACCTACTGTTGATTAATATAATTCATCAGACCCTCTGCTTCTATTATCTTCTGCATAAATTCAGGGAATGCCTGGCCTTTAAATTCGTGACCAGTTGTAATATCATGAATAATACCTGTATCAAAATCTATCTCTACCTCATCACCAGCATCAATATTCTTTGCTGCTTCTGGACATTCAATAATAGGCAATCCTATATTTATAGAATTACGATAAAAAATTCTAGCAAAAGTCTCTGCTATAACACAGCTCACCCCTGCAGCTTTTATTGCAATTGGGGCATGTTCTCTGGAAGAACCGCATCCAAAATTCTTGTTAGCCACTATAATGTCGCCTTTATTCATCCGTTTTGTAAATTCTGGATCAATATCCTCCATACAATTCTTCGCTAACTCGGCTGGGTCAGAAGAATTGAGATATCTAGCAGGAATTATTACATCTGTATCCACATTATCTCCATATTTATGAACTTTACCTAAAGCCTTCATAGATATCCTCCCTCTAAAAAATGGTACGTATCACAACTAATGTTGCATAAATTATCACTGATTATATTTATTTTAATGAGTTGAACCGCGTCAAACAGCTCGATTTGTCTCTGATATTGCTGTCAGAAACGAAACCTCCATTTCTAAAGATTTTGTTGCACCTTGTAATAACACATTTACATTCCAATATCAGATGGTTGGCTAATATATCCAGTAACGGCACTTGCCGCTGCTACTGCAGGGCTTGCCAAATATACTTCTGATTCTATATGTCCCATTCTACCAACAAAATTACGATTGGTTGTGGAAATTGCCCTTTCTCCAGCTGCCAATATTCCCATATGGCCACCTAGACATGGACCACAGGTTGGAGTAGATACAACTGCACCAGCCTTAATAAAGGTCTGGGTCAAACCTTCTTCTATCGATTGCAAGTAAATTGCTTGAGTTGCAGGAATTACAATAACGCGAAGTCCTTTTGCCACATGGCGTCCCTTAAGCACCTTGGCTGCTATACGCAAATCTTCAATTCTGCCATTGGTACAAGACCCAATCACAACCTGGTCGATTTTTACCTGTCCTGCATCCTTTACTAACTTTGTATTCTCAGGTAAATGTGGGAATGCAACAGTAGGCTCTAGCTCGCTTAAATCAATCGTATAGGTTTCATCATATTCTGCATCTTCATCAGCTTCATAGATGGTATAATTCTTTTGTGAATGTTCATTCATATAAGCAATCGTTAATTCATCAACCGGGAAGATTCCATTCTTTGCACCAGCCTCTATTGCCATATTGGCAATAGTAAAACGATCGTCCATGGAAAGATTTTTAATACCGGCTCCAGTAAACTCCATAGATTTATAAAGAGCTCCATCCACTCCAATCATTCCAATGATATGTAAAATCACATCTTTACCACTAACCCATTTATTAGGCTTACCTGTCAGTACAAACTTAATGGCAGAAGGCACCTTAAACCATGCCTTACCAGTAATCATACCAGCACCCATATCAGTCGAACCAACTCCTGTGGAAAAAGCTCCTAGTGCTCCATAGGTACAGGTATGGGAGTCTGCTCCAATACAGGTCTCCCCGGCTACAATCAAGCCTTTTTCAGGAAGCAAAGCATGCTCGATTCCCATCTCTCCTACTTCGAAATAATTAGTTATATTATGTTTTATAGCGTATTCCCTAACACATTTACAATGTTCTGCAGATTTAATATCCTTATTTGGAGCAAAGTGGTCAGGTACTAGTGCAATTTTATCTTTATCAAATACTGTCTTCTTATTCAACTTTTCTACTTCATGAATAGCAACAGGACCGGTGATATCATTGGCTAAAACTAAATCAAGATTAGCCTCAATCAACTGCCCGGCAATCACTTTATCTAAACCAGCATGGGCAGCTAGAATTTTCTGTGTCATAGTCATTCCCATTACATCAACCTCCTTTAATACTCTTATTCTCTGACTATTGAAAGTATAGCATACAATTTGATATAATAATAATACTAAATTTGCATAGAAGCTATAACATAAAGTTATATGCTTGCATGGTAATACCAATAATTAGTTACTCATTGAAAGGGCGATTGAATGAAGCACAATATATCCTTAGCTACAGAAGGAGATGCTGAAGAAATTCTGAGGATTTATGCACCATATATTGAAAATACAGTAATCTCTTATGAATATAATGTTCCAAGCCTTGAAGAATTCAGACAACGGATAAAATCCACTATAATCCAATATCCTTATCTGGTTTATAGAGTAGATTCCCATATCGTAGGTTATGCCTATGCGTCATCATTTAAAACCAGGGCTGCCTTTTCTTGGGATGTGGAAACCTCCATATATATACATCCGGACTATCATCATACTGGAATTGCAATGAAACTTTACCAGGCACTCATTGAATTATTAAGGCTTCAAGGATACTACCATATCTATGTTTATATCTCCTACCCAAATGAACCAAGTATAAAGTTCCATGAGAAATGTGGTTTTACCACTTGTGCTATGTATAAAAAAACCGGATATAAACTAGGTGCTTGGCGAGATCTGATATGTATGGATTTATGCTTATGTACTTTGGAGGAATTAGACGCAAATGTTTTACCTAAAGAATGTATCCCAATCACAGCGTTAAATGAAGAGACCATAGAAAAAGTACTTATTGCAAATAGTTAAGAAAGGATGAAAAAATGGAACAAAATCTTTCTCTTTACAGGATATTTCACACTGTAGCTAAAACCGGCAACATATCGAAAGCCTCAAAAGAATTATATATTAGCCAGCCTGCCATTAGTAAGTCAATCAGTCGATTAGAGGCCATTCTGGAAGTTACCCTGTTCTACCGTAACAGCCGTGGTGTGGTACTTACAGAGGAAGGCAAGATTCTATACGAATCCACCTGCACTGCATTTAATTCCTTAGAGCTTGCAAACCAACGAATTAATAAGATTAAAACAATTGGAATCGGGCACATTCGTATCGGAGTCAGCACCACTCTATGTAAATTCCTTCTACTGCCTTATCTAAAGGCATTTGTGGAAAAGCATCCACATATTAAAATCACAATTAGCTGTCAGTCTACCTTTAAAACGATTGAGCTACTAGAAGAGAATAAGTTAGATATTGGATTAATTGGAGAAGCAAAGGAAAAGCAAGAAGTTAACTTTTTCCCAATTATGAAGATTACTGACTGTTTTATATCCTCAAAAAACTACATTGATAACCTTCTTGTACGGGATGAGGAAGCTTCCCTAAACAATCTGTTAACAAAAGCGAACATCATGTTGTTAGATGAAACCAATATAACAAGAGGTTTCATTGAAGAATACTTTCAGAAGTATGCTATCCTACCAAAGCAGGTGTTAGAAGTGAGTAATATGGATCTTCTGATAGAGTTTGCCAAAATTGGTCTAGGAATTGCTTGCGTTATCCGCAATTTTGTTGAAGAGGACATTAATTCTGGAAATCTAATTGAAGTTCCTTTAGACGCCCCAATTGAATCTAGGCAAGTGGGCTTCGCCTACAGTACCAAATATCCAACTACTGATGCAATGAATCTATTTATTGCATTCTATCACCAGTGGGCAAACATGCCATAAACAATAAGAGGATGCCAAAAGGGCATCCTCTTATTGTTTAATATTGAATTTTCTTTGCATTACCTCCATATAAATAACCTACAAACATGATAGACAGACAAATAATTAGGTATATTGGAAAATATGGATGACTGATGCTACCTAACAGAATCACAAAAGATCCAAAGATAGCTAAGATTGGTACTACAAAACCCATAAATTTATTTTTTATCTCTCCACGCTTTGCTAGCCTCATTACCACAATGTAGAGTACACAATAGTTGAGATAGCTAACGCAAATAGAGATTTCTGAGACATCTCCCTGCATGCCTGCTTTCATAGTCAGATAATGTATGAGCGCCCAGATAAGAGTTAAAGTCAACCCAAATATGGCCGAATTTATTGGCATTCCACCAAAAGTTTTAGATTCCCTACCAAGAACCTTTGGGCTAAAAATCATATTTCTAATTGCTAATGAATAAGGCATACGTACTAACCCGATAATCAGACCATTTAAGGTACCAAGTACTGAAATCACAATGAAAACCAACAGCACTTTACTGCCTGTATCACCTATTAACTGCCTAAATGCTTCATTAACACTATTGTCCCCAAGGCGGACTACCTCATCCGGCCCAATTAGACTGGATACACCTAAAAAATAGGTGATATATGCCAAAAGAATAACAATTGGTGCGCATATTAGTGCAATAGGAAGATTACGCTTACTATTTTTTATCTCATTGCTGATGGAAGTTGCTACAATCCATCCATCAAATGAAAAAGCAATGGGAGCGAATGCGGCAAACCATGCTGTCCCAACAGAAGTAGTACGAATGGTTTCTAAATCACTCTGGGCAATTGTGGCGGGATTTCCAAATATAAAGCCCGCTATACCAACAAGCAATAAAGGAACTAGTTTTATCAGCATAGCTGCATTTTGAAACATTCCACCAAGTTTTGCTGAAACAAGATTAAGGACACATAATACCAAGGTAAAACCAATACCAAGAAGGCTATACATTCCTACTGACCCAGGAATATTAAATAATTGACAGAAATAAAGACCTGCAACCCAGCTTATTACCGCCGTTAATGTAGGTAAGTATAAAAAGGTCTGAAACCATCCAAACGCAGAAGCCACTTTAATATTCACAAACTCCTGTGCATATGCAATAATTCCACCAGGCTTATCTGTCCTAGTGGCCAGCTGCGAGATCGTTAAGCATCCAAATATGATAGCGATTGCTGCTATCACAAATACCAGTACCCCTAATAGCATATTTCCATTGGTATAAGTCAGTATATCGTCTGATTTAAAGAAGATACCGGAACCTATTACAACTCCGGTAATCATTGTAATTGCTGTAAATAATCCATAGTTTTTTTTATTCATATCATTTTCTCTGATACCTGTACTTTTAATTCTACAAGTATACTCACTCCTAATTCCAGATTTTATAGTAATCAAATGCAGAAGGTAGGGCATACTTTTCGGAAAGTTGTTTTCTATCCACCCATGTATAATCCTCTGGCATCGGCATAAAGCTTCCGTCTTCCTGCATAACTGGGTTTTGCTTCTTTTGTTTCTTCCATTTCTTTATCATGATATGGTATCCTAACATATTCCACTCAATATGAGAGAAAATGTGTTTCGCCCGACCTAATAGTTCTATATCAAATTCTTCTATTCCAAACTGCTCCAGGCTTTTCTCTAGTTCGTCCACTGGAATCTTACCCTCCATATTAGGTATCTCCCATAAACCTGCCAAGAGACCTTTTTTGTCTCTGCGATGAATAGCCAGTTTTCCTTCATATTCCATAAGAACAACTGTCTTATCTTCCATTCTTCTTGGCTTTTTAGAAGGCTTTACTGGAAGAAGCATACAAACATCCTGTTTGTAACCCTCACAATATTCCTTAACTGGACATTTTTCGCAAAGTGGTCTACCATTAGGCAAACATACTGTTGCTCCTAGATCCATTAATGCCTGATTAAAATCACCCGCCCTAACAGGAAGTATCTTACTAATCTGTTCTTCCACTTCCTTTATCACCTTCGACTTTGAAATATCAGAGAAATCCGCACATAGACGTTTGGTTATACGTAACACGTTGCCATCTACTGCAGGCACCTTCTTATTATAGGCAATGGAAGCAATTGCTCCTGCCGTATAGGATCCAATTCCTGGAAGCTTAATAAGTTGGGTATATTCGTCTGGTATTCTACCATCATATTCTTCCATGATAACTTTTGCTGCTTTATTTAAATTGCGGACACGATTATAGTAACCTAAGCCTTCCCACAGCTTTAGCAATTCTTCTTCCTCTGCGTCAGCAAGAGCCTCCACTGTTGGTAATTCCTCAATAAACTTTTTAAAATATCCTTTTACAGCCTCTACTCTAGTCTGCTGTAGCATAATCTCCGAAACCCATACATAATATGGCTGAGGGTTATCGCGCCAAGGTAGGCTTCTTTTATTATTGTCAAACCAAGTTAATATCTTATCCACAATGATTTCCAATTTAATAGACATTTATCCCCCAAATCTCTCTTTTTCTACTTATTCTATCATTATTCCACTATATCGTCCATAGCATAATTAAAATTTTAATATATTCGGTATCCTATGTAATAGCAAAATGCCTCTGCTCCTAAAAATTAGGTGCAAAGGCACTTTTAAATGTATGAAATCCAAATTAATTATTGATTAACTTATCTTCTTCTTTGTTCCAACTGTAAAGTTTACGAAGTTCCTCACCTACTTCTTCACAAGGGTGCTCAGCCGCTTTTCTTCTCATTGCTTTAAAGTGAGCCATGTTACATGAGTTCATATCTGTTAAGAACTGTTGTGCAAACGTACCATCCTGGATATCTGCAAGAATTTTCTTCATAGCCTTCTTTGTTTCATCAGTAATAATTTTAGGACCTGTTATATAGTCACCGAACTCAGCTGTATTAGAGATAGAATATCTCATTCCAGCAAATCCAGACTGATTGATTAAGTCAACGATTAGTTTCATCTCATGGATACATTCAAAATATGCATTCTCTGGAGCATAACCTGCTTCAACAAGTGTCTCATATCCTGCCTGCATTAAAGCACAAACACCGCCGCAAAGAACTGCCTGCTCACCAAATAAATCAGTCTCAGTCTCTACACGGAAGGTAGTTTCAAGAACACCAGCTCTTGCTCCACCGATTGCTAAAGAGTATGCTAATGCTAATTCTTTGGCATTACCAGATGCATCCTGTTCAACAGCGATTAAACATGGAACACCTTTACCTGCCTGATATTCACTTCTTACGGTATGACCTGGTCCCTTAGGAGCAATCATAGTAACATCTACATCTGAAGGAGGAACAATCTGATTGAAGTTAATAGCAAAACCATGAGCAAACATTAACATATTGCCAGCTTCAAGGTTAGGAGCTATATCTTCTTTATACAAAGCTGCCTGTTTCTCATCGTTAATAAGAATCATGATGATATCAGCTTTCTTAGCTGCCTCAGCTGCTGTGTAAACCTCGAATCCTTGAGCTTCAGCCTTAGCCCAAGACTTACTTCCTTTATAAAGTCCAATGATTACATGACATCCTGTCTCTTTGGCATTTAATGCATGTGCATGTCCCTGGCTACCATAACCAATGACTGCTATGGTCTTTCCCTCTAATAAAGATAAGTTACAATCTTCCTGATAATAAATCCTTGACATAATCTAATCCTCCTATAACATATATGATATTTATGTTCTCCTTCACATCGCCTATAGTCACAAGCAAATAAAAAGGGGTGTTACTAATCTATGTAATCCGCAATATCACCGGAACCTCTTAACAGCCCAGTGATGCCAGTACGAACTAACTCGCAAATTGTAAATCCTTCTAACAAATTAATAAAGGCATCTAGCTTTGCCTGATTACCTGTAAGTTCTATCATGAGTGAATCCTTGGCAACATCTACAATATTGGCTCTAAAGATACCTGCTACAGCAATAACAGATTGTCTTTCCTCTTGACTCGCAGCTACTTTTACAAGTACCAGTTCTCTGCATACACTTTCCTGATCCTTTAATTCTTTAATCTCTTTTACATCTTCCAGTTTTGCCAGCTGCTTTGTAATCTGCTCAAGAATGTTATCATCTCCATTAACCACAACTGTCATACGGGAAAAGGCATTATTCTCCGTTTCACCAACGGTAAGGCTATCAATGTTATAGCCTCTCCTGCTGAATAGTCCAGCCACACGACTAAGAACACCTGTAGTATTATCTACAAGAATAGATAGTACCATTTTTCTCATAACATGTCCTCCCTATGTAAACAAAAGGGCCTTCCATCACAAGGCTGTAATGGGGGCACCCTCTCGCTTTCTCATTACTTATATGGTTGTAAGTATTGTATCAATACTGGTTTTGTTTGTCAAGTAATGCACTTTTTAGCATATATATTAATTAGTTATGGTAGTTATAACCTGATCCATGTATTTTCCTATCTTTTGCTTTATTATTTACCATAAATAAACTCGTTTAATAATCTTTCATTAGCTTCAATATCTGGTAATAAGACTTTTTTACCATTAATGGTTTCATCGGTATAGCTTCCATCAACTGGAAGTCGAAATTGATCCAATTCTGTAGTTCCCATCATAACAATTGTCTTCATATAACTAATGATTTGATCATTCTCCAAATCAGTGGAGAGGAAATGCATTACTGTCGTCATCATATCTAGTAATTCCAACAAAGAAAGTGTCTTGGCTTTCGTAAATACAGACTGTAAAACAGTTCTTTGTCTCTCCGTTCTACGAAAATCACCTTTACCTTCTTTTCTTATTCTGGCATAGCATAATGCCTGCGTCCCAGTCATTACATTCTTGCCTGGTTTTAACTTATTTACATCTTTTTTAGCAGGTTTATCTTTATAATAATCAATCAGATGATTATATTCTGACTCCGTTATACTGATTTCTACTCCACCTATCTGGTCGATCACATTGGTAAATGCCTCAAAATCTACAACTACATATCCATCCAGCTTAATTTTAAAATTGGTGGCAATCGTCTCGTACAAAAGCTCCACCCCTCCATAAGAGTAGGCAGCATTAAAACGATTGTTTTCATGGCCGGGAATCGCTACATACATATCCCTCATAAGGCTGGTCAACTTTAAGGACTTATGCTTCATATCTATTGTGGCAATCATGGTAGAATCAGAACGGCCAGCCACAGTTTCATTAGGTCTTCTATCAGAGCCAATCAGCAATATATTAACAACTTGATCATCTGACACAATATTAATACCTGATAAATCTACATTGTTTAAGTCACCCTCCGTATTTTTTCCCATAAGATCTAAGACACCATTTATACTCTTTTCCGCCTTCGCCAGTCCAAATCCACCTGCGATTGATAAAATAAACCCTAAGCAAATAAATGTAATCTTAATGCGCTTTCTACGTTTCTTCTTTTTCATGTACAACTTATGGTAATTACGTTTTCTCTCAAGATACTCTTCGTCATTTAATTGTTGTCGCATATCATAATGTTTCATCATTCCATCCTACTTTACTAATTGCTGTACAACTTGCACTGCCTCTTGGGCATCTTTAGAATATCCATCTGCACCGATTTCCTTAGCAAAGCTTTCTGTAATAACAGCTCCACCAATAATAATCTTTGCCTTTAGGCCCTCTTTATTACGAAGTTGTACCACTGTTTTCATTTCCATCATTGTCGTTGTCATCAATGCACTTAAGCCAATAATGTCAGCTTCCTTTTCCTTTGCAACCTGTATAATGGTCTCACTTTTAACATCCTTTCCAAGGTCGATTACCTCATAACCATAATTTTTAAGCATTAGGGCTACCAGATTCTTTCCAATATCGTGAATGTCCCCGGCCACTGTCGCAACAACAATAGTACCTAACTTCTTCCCCTGGTTTCCCTTCAGTAACAATGGTTCCATATAATCAATTGCAGTTTTCATAGCCTCTGCACTTGAGATGAGCTGTGGAAGAAAATATTTTTGCTGATTAAACAGGACACCAACCTGATGAATGGCTGGAATTAGCTGTTCATCTAACAACTCAGATGCCTTGACACCTTGATGCAACATATCCTTCACATGATCTACAATATGGTTACGGTTTCCTTTAAGGACATCTTCAAACAATATAGACTTACTTTGGGTATTTTGTAACATGGAATCATTGGTAATTGTCGTATCCTGCTGCATCTTGGTAGTAACCTCTACAGGATGGCTCCCTACCTGATTAATATAACGAAGATCTGCTCCCTCTTTATTTAGTAGCAAATCAGAGGCAAATGCAAGATTCATTAACAGATTCTGTTCTGGATTTGCAATTGCCATAGTCAGCCCCTGATGGATAGCAAAGGTAAGAAATGCACTATTTACAAACTGTCTTTCCGGCAAACCAAAGGAGATGTTAGACAATCCACACACTGTGGCAACCTTAAGCTCCTCCTTACAGTATCTAATAGTCTCCAGGGCATCCAGAGCTGCCGTCTTGTTGGCACCTACTGTATTAACTAAGGCATCTACAATAATATCAAATTTTGAAAACCCTATTTCCTCTGCTTTTTGTATTAATGTATCTATTATAAATCGCTTTTCTTCAATATTCTTTGGCAAGCCCTTCTCTGACAAAGGAAGTAGAATAAACATGGCACCATATTTCTTAGCAATCGGAAGCAATCGTTTTACCTTCTCGGGTTCAAAGCTGATAGAATTAATTAATGCTCTTCCAGGATAGATACGAAGTGCAGCTTCAATTACGTCCACATGACTTGAATCAATACAAAGAGGCACATCCACCAACTGCGTTACCTCATAGACTGCTTTCACCATCATTTCCCTCTCATCTATTCCATTGGTTCCCATATTAATATCTAAGATCTTCGCACCTTGCTCCACTTGCTCCTCAGCCATACTTCCTACTAGGTCAAGCTTACCTTCTCTTAATTCTTGTTGCAGTGGCTTCTTTCCAGTAGGATTGATTCTCTCCCCGATTACAGTAAAGCTTCCTGTTAAATCAATAGGAAGAAGAGTATGCTCGGTAGTCAACACAGGGAATTTATGATTTGGTGTCGGATTTACAGATTGAACTTTTAAGTTTTCAGACAGTAGGCGGATATGCTCTGGAGTAGTTCCACAACATCCACCTAAAACATTGGCTCCTGCCTCAATAAGTAGATTCATTTTATCGGCAAACTCCTCTGGTCCCATGGAAAATACAGTCTTTCCGTCAATTAACACTGGAAGACCCGCATTGGGCTTTGCTATAACAGGAATATGAGCCACTGAGCACATCTTTTCTACTACTTGGCAAAGCTTTTCAGGGCCTGTGGAACAGTTGACCCCAACTGCAGCAGCCCCTAACTCCTGCAAGACTACCATTGCCACTTCAGGAGAAGTACCATACAGGGTACGTCCATCCTCATTAAAAGTTAGACTTACCATAAATGGAAGGTCACATAATTCCTTAATAGCCAAAACTGCTGCTCTACATTCCTGCAGACTCATCATCGTTTCAACAATAAACAAATCAACTCCTGCTAGTAAAAGGTGCATTACCTGCTCCTTATATACATCAACTAATTCTTCAAAGCTCAGATTCCCGATCGGGTAGAGTTGTTCCCCTGTCATGGTAAGATCTCCCGCAACATATACCAATCGATCTATAACATTAGCTTCCTTTACAGCCTGCTTTGATAATGCCACCAATCCCTTATTATACTCGCCTACCTTCTCCTCCAATCCATACTCTTTAAGTTTGATACGATTTGCTGTAAAGGTTGGGGCAAGAATTATATCAGACCCTGCATTAAGATATTCCTTTTGTAATTGAATCAATGCTTCCGGGTTTTCTAAAATCCAGGTCTCTGGGCATACTCCAGAAGTCATTCCAGCTGCCTGCAGATTAGACCCGGTGGCTCCATCCAAAATCACAAATTTAGATTGTACTAATTGAATAAAATCCTTATTGGTCATTCTACTTCTCCTCATCTTTCATCATTGAATTTGTATTTTATCCATAAGACTTACTCGGTTAAATGGTAGCATAAAATAATACCCATCTGCAAAATCTTTCAATTGTTCTATAATTTCACTGGCAATCTGGGCTCCCACCAGTTCTGCCTCTTCCTTTGACATCTCTGGACTATAGCGCATGACTATGTCGTTAGGAACAGTAATACCGAAAAATTCATTTTTCACAAAATTAGCATTACGCCTGCTGACAAACGGCATAATCCCACATAAAAGTTTAGTGTCCACCTTTTGTTTAATAAGATATAGCCGTTCTATATCCTCTTTGGAATAAACTGGCTGACTTAAGAAATACTTTGCTCCAGCATCTATCTTACGTTGCATACGCAAGGTTACCTTATCCAAACTACCTCTAGCATAATTAAGAGCTCCGCCATAGCAAAATGGATCTGCGCTAAAATGTTCCTGATTCATTTCCTTGATATAATTCATCAACCGAATGGAATTATAGTCGAATACCGAAGTTGTGTTGATTCTACTCTCCCCTGGCACAGGATCCCCTGTTACAACCAAGAGGTTTCGTATATCATTGATATAGGCTCCAAGAAGAGTAGATCGCATGGCAATCATGTTCTTGTCCCTACAACAAACATGAGGCATCACAGTCATACCAGTCTCCTGTCGAAGCTTTATACTCATAAGTATGGAATCCACTCGGCTTCTTCCCATTGGGGAGTCGGCCATGGTAATAATATCAAAACCACTAGATTGCATCTTCTTTGTTAATTCTATAAGTTTCTCATATTCAGCGTCATAGGGAGGATCCAGTTCTACTGCAACTACCTTTTTACCAGTTTCAAAAAGCCTATAAAACTCATTTTTCTTTGGCTTCTCCTGATTATTCCTGATTATTTCCTGTTGTTTACTAAGTTCTGTTATGATGAGGCTCTCTCCACAAAGCTTTCGTGCCATTATGCCAATGTGTCTAGGTGTTGTACCACAACAGCCTCCTAGGATAGAGATTCCAAAGCGACTTATCCTCTGCATATTTTCAAAAAAATACTGTGCGTTTTCACGAAATACCATACGACTTTGCATTTGCTCCGGATATCCGGCATTAGGCATTATGGCTACATATTTATCGTTTGGTAAAATAGTATTTTCTATCATAGCAAGCATATGACCAGAACCTATGCCACAGTTAAAGCCGAAACTATCCAGTTCCCTTATCTCCTCAGCCTGTTGACACAATCGTCTTACAGAAATGCCTGACATGGTATAACCATTTTTATTAACACAAAAATTAGCCATAATGAAACATTGGCTTTTTGCCCGAATATATGGTACCAACTGTTTAATGTAGTAAAAATCAGAAAATGTTTCAAAGAGAATTGCCTCTATCTGTTCCGACAAAAGTATGTCAATAATTTTCTTATATTCCTCTAACAGTAGTTCCTCCTCCACTCCATAAGGTTGTGGAATAGGACCAATCGATCCAGCGATAAATGGATTCTGATTTGTTTCTTCTATGGCTTTTCTGGCAAGCTTTACTCCCTGACGAATAATCTCTTCTCGAAGTTTCTCACTTATATGAAGAGAATAGATATTAGCTGCAAAGGTATTGGTGCGAAGTAGATTGGCTCCCGCCTCTATGTATTCTAGATGGATATTCTTAACCAGCTCCGGCTCCTTAATATTGGCCATCTCACTCACAGCCTGCTGATTCTGTTTTTTCTCCGCATAATAGGTTCCCATAGCACCGTCTGCTATGATACGGTTTTGCTGAATATATTCTCTTAACGTCATTTTGCTAATCCTCTCCATTGTAGGCGCACAGGTGACATCTTCTAACTGTCACAGTGCGCCACTCAATCTCTACTCAAGTTCTAAAACCTTCTCTGTTTTGAGAGACTTTTTTTTAGTATAATACAAAGTAACTCCTAACACTACAACGATAATGATAAAAACTATAAAAATTATCCAAAAATAAAACATCTGATACAACTGCTTAAAATACAATTCTATGACAAAATAATGGTCTGCCGAATCAGATCCCTTTATATTATAAGCATTATTACTAGCAAACTGAGTTAAGCTGTTATCTGTATCTGAATACTCTTGCTTTCCTACATTGACCTTATAGAGTCCTGCATTATCCTCAATATTCACCTGATAATTATAGCGCATATTACCCATATTCCATGAATATCCCTCTATAACAGGTAAATAACGCGATAAATCCAAATTGTCCTGCATCATATGACGAACATACTTTAAATTCTGTCTAGATAATTTTTCAAACCCAAATCCCTGCCTAAGAGCATTCTCATTCATCTGTTGGGAAACAAAAACCAATCGTATCGTATCTCCAGCATCAAAGAAAGAAACACGTTCCTCAATGTTAGGAAAATATCCCGCCAACTGATTCTCCGTAATGGCACAATCATTTTTTATATAAGTAACTTCAATGGTACGTTTACATTTCAAGTCCTTTGTAACATCATAGGTGACATTGATACTCTTAAGATCCACCATGTGATTAGAGCTGGTCTCCATAGAATAACCATAGTCCTTATGAAAGCAGCTACCATAATCATACTGTCCCGGTGTCTCAATAGCTTGTCCAGCTTGAGTAAAATATGTTTCTTTTGTAACCTCCGGTAGCTTCACATACATGTACACATTGGTGTCAGCCATTGAAAATAAGGTTAATAATCCTGTTAGGTAGTAATTTTCCTTTAAAATATATTTTTTTTGAAATGGATTATTTACAAACTCATAAGAGAGGCACTCATCCCCATTCCTAACATCTGCATTTTTTAAAAATGAAAGTATCTCATCCCTATTCTTTAGATGATACGTAATACTACTGTTAGCCGTATCTATAGAAACCATGGGAGAAATTCGTTCAAGATTTCGCCTAGCATTTTCTAAGTCTATTCTCTCCAGACTTCCCTGTTCAAATAATAGTTCTACCTTTTTACTTTCATTATCATACGAAAAATCGGAATACACATTGACTTTTATTAGATTGGGTGACGTCTTTACAGTAAAACTTGGATTACCAGTACCGCTATAAACCAATTGATTATTAAAGTAAAATTCACTTTTAGTAACATCATATAAAGTAAAATGACTGGAAAACGCAGAATATTTACTATCTTTAAATGCATCAATTGCCCAGGAAATAAGCTGGTAAGTACAATCCTCCTCAGAAAATTCCACATTACTCTGGAATACATTCGTTCCAGCATACCAAGTAGCATTGTGATTTGTCCCTGTAATAGCGGATATTTTTTGGTTATAGTCATCAATATTACTAAATTGTATAGTAAATTGGTATTTCGCATCCCCATTGTCAAGATTAGTCCGATTCACATTGACTCCTGAGGGAGCTGCTTGTTTTAACAATGTATCCAACTCATCAAAACCATTAGTAAGATTCTTTGCATCACTTGCACTGATGACTGCAGATATTGCTCGGGTTCCTCCTCCCTCAGAATTAAAATCAGTCTTAGAAGTAACAGAGGCACCACAACCTGATAACATCAGCATTGACATCAGCACTACCAAGCATAAAATTAATTTCTTCATCTACTCTCACTCCTTTGACAGTGTGCTCTCATTCTACCATATGTAGTGAAACAATAGCAACTTAAGTCTATCTCCCTATCTTCTATACTTTACAGATTCCACTATTTTATACATATCCTCAATATTATCCTACATAATTATTTCAAAAAAAAGTATTGATGATTAAATTTGTATTAAAATCTAAAAAAACGTCTATTTACTTAAGGTCTTTTGTTGATTTAGATTTGATTATCATCTATAATGATTCCATTAGAACTATACCAAAAAACATAAAAAGCTGAGAAGTGACTACATACTGATGCCTTTTGTTGGATACGTAAACTTAAGTATATAAATTATATAGGCAATCGAATCTAAAAAGCAAATTTTAGCCAATAATATTACCGGAGGTAGAAAATTCTATGAACTTTATCTATGAAGAAAACCGCATTTACCTAAAGGACGAAAACAATAAGTTAATTGCTGAAATAACTTTTCCTTATGTAAAGGATGCCACTGTAGACATTAATCATACCTTTGTAGATGAAAGTCTTCGTGGCCAAGGCGTTGCTAGCAAGCTCTTAGAAGCTGTAATAGGACAGCTAAAGGAACGCAACCTAAAGGCTATTCCTACTTGTTCTTACGCCATAAGCTGGTTTGAGAAGCATCCAGAGTATAAAGAATTTCTGAATTAAGAAAACCAAGTGATAGCCATACCAAAACAATTTCTACAACATAAAAAAGTGTACCTTTTTGGGGTACACTTTTTAGCATAATGTTCAATTAATAGCTTAATCCATAGCCAACCTTAAACATACAATCTTTAGTTTTAATCTGATCCACATTCATATACCAAGGCATTGGAAGCTTTCCCTTAAAGCTACTATCTCCAGATAATACATGAGCAATACCCTGTGCCTCACTTCCTGGAAGATAACACATTACAGCAGCATCCCAATCATTCAAATAATCACTAATCAAAACATTTCTTCCAGCAACAACACAAGCTACTGTTGGAATATTTTTCTGTTCACGTAGTTCCTTTGCCTCATCTATAGCATCTTCATTACCATCCAATCCTAATGATCCTATCAGTGACAAGTCTTTCGTATCCCCATTCCACTCTGCATAGGATTTCTCTCCTACACACAGGATGGTAACATCTGCTTCATCCGCATCAGTAACAATGGTAAATCCATATTTCCCTGCGATATCTTTAAACCCTTGTAAGATAGAAGTACATCCTTCTATCCCCGTAGCGCCTTCCCATTTTTTTGTCCATCCACCACACTGTGCTTGAATATTATCTACAGCAGGTCCTATTAAATAGATTCTCGTATTCTTTTTTAAAGGCAATACGTTCTTATCATTTTTTAACAATACAAGACTTTCTTCCACTAGCTTCTCAGCCAGTTCACGGTAATCTTTGGAACCAGTCTCTTTCTGAACAGTATTCATATTCTCCATCATTGGATCTTTGAAGATACCTGCATCTAATTTCACCTTAATTATTCTGTTTACAGCATCAATCACTCTATCTTCGCTAATCTTTCCATCTTTTACACCTTGTATAATGTATTTCTGACATTCGTCAAAGACATTAGGTTCCATAAGCATATCAATTCCAGCATTAATAGATTTAACTACCTGTTCATATAGACTGTCTCCAGAAATATTATGAATAGACTCCCAGTCAGAAACAATCATTCCTGTATAGCCCATCTCATTTTTTAACTTACCTATGTATTCTGCATTTTCGTGCATTTTCACCCCATTCAAACTACTATGGGAAATCATTATTGTCTGCACTCCTTGATCTATAAGATTTTGATAAACAGATAGTAAATCTTTTATTTCTGCATCAGATAATTCTGCATTTCCACGGTCAATAAGGTTTTTTCCTTCCCCACTACCAAACTCCACATTACCATCAGCAAAGAAATGCTTTCCACAAGCCACTAATCCGGAATCTATCATTCCCTTTGTATAAGCCCCTGAAAGTTTTTTAACTAACGGTACGTCAGAGGAGTAACTCTCATAAGTTCTTCCCCATCTTGGGTCTGTTGCAACTGCCACACAAGGTGAGAAATTCCATAACATTCCGCAAAGTTTTGCTTCATCTGCCACGGCCTGTCCCATCTTATAGGTTAACTCTTCATCATTTGCAGCTCCTATACCAATATTATGTGGGAAAATAACTGCGCCTTTACAGAAGTTAACCCCATGCACATCATCCTGTCCATAAATAAATGGAATACTAGCTTCCGAATCTAGAGCTGCCTTTTGAAATCCGCGAATTGTTGTCATCCATTGCGCGCTATCTTTATAATCAGCAACAGATAAGATGGAACCATAATCCTTTGTTTTCATAATACTCTCTTTTATATTATAAATTGCTGGTTGAACCATCTGTGCAGCCATTTCTTCAAGTGTAAGTAATGATGTAATTTCTTCTGCACTCATACTGGATAAATCCATATTAGACTTATCCACACTTTGCCTATCTATTATACTCTTTGATTCATTATTTGTATCTCCAGTCCCTGAGGTATCTAATGCTGAAGGTCGTGCAACATTTTGATCTTGTATCGGTTTTTGTGATTCTTTGTTACTGTTCTCATTATTAGACTGACAACTAGTGAGCACCATACATACAATAAGAAGGCACACCAGTGTCTTTTTACAATAACTGACCTTACTTTTCATACCATTCCTCCAAGCATATCATTGATTTCTGTTAATAATTGTATATAATCACATAATATTTGTCAATCTATACATTTGAATTAATATAATCCTTAGACTTGTGGTGGTAATACAGTAGTTCCAATGGTAGTTTTTTTCTCCTCAGGTGTCTTTCTGTCTTCATATGCTAAAAGAGCACTGGATACCGTTCGTTCCACTTCTTCTTTAAGTTCTCTGGCAGATAAGAGGGCTGCCCCATTTCCTCGAATGATAATTTGCTCCAATCCATCTGAAGTTGCAACGGTAATATGATAATTACTTATTTTCTCATGTACGAATTTTTCAATATATTGGTCTGCAGTCTCTGCTTCCTTTGTATATACCACGTGAATATTGTGATAGTCAAAGATTTCAGTTTGGTGACCCTGAATCCGATAGGCATCAAACACCACAATCAGATTGCATTTCTTTATTCCCTGGTAGTTGCACATAATATCTAAAAGCTTTCCTCTGGCACCATCCACATTAGTATCAGCAATGTCTTTTAAATCTTCCCAGGCAAAGATTACATTGTATCCATCTACTAAAAGGTACTCCTCTTTCTTAATTGTAGGCTGACTGGTTATCACCCTAGGCCCAGCATACACTTGGCGACTACTTCTTTCCTTCTTCCAATTAGATTTACTCCCTTTATTGGCATTGTAGGTTCTGTCAAGAATCCGGTCGATCTCCTCTGTTCCTATCCAGTCTTCTTCAGACACTGTGGATGATTGATACATAATTACTGGTTCTGGCTCTGTAGATTGTGGTTTTAAGTAGCTTTCTACGTGCATATAATTCTTCACTTCATTCCACTCCACATAAAACCCAGAACCATGAGCACAGAAGACAGAACCTGTAGGATTATGAACATCCCGCTCGGAGTCATAACCCATGGTGTCAATCACCTCAGACTGATTATGGCATTGCATATACCCTAAAATATCACAGAACATCCTGCCTTGCCCCTTAGTATAAGCCATCAGTTCCTGTTGGTAGTTCTTCATGGTAGCAACAGGGGCATTTCCACTAAGTGTCGCCCTTCCATTTTCCGATTTTGTAAGTTCACAGGAACCACTCATTTTCTCTACATCAGTCATAGCCCGTCCCACCATCGTCTCTGGGATCTCTATCTGAAATTTATAATAAGGTTCTAATAAAATAGATTTGGCCTGCTTTAATCCATTGCGCACTGCTCGGTAAGTAGCCTGTCTAAAATCGCCCCCCTCTGTATGTTTGGTATGGGCACGACCGCCTACCACAGTAATCTTTATATCCGTAATAGGGGAGCCGGTTAACACACCTCGATGCTCCTTTTCACCTAAATGTGTCATAATAAGCCGCTGCCAGTTTTTATCCAATACATCTTCACTACAGCCGGAAACAAATTGTAGCCCACTTCCGCTAGGTAATGGCTCCATGAGCAAATGTACCTCAGCATAATGACGGAGAGGCTCAAAATGTCCCACTCCCTCTACAACATCTGCTATTGTCTCCTTGTATACTATACTTCCATGACCAAACTCCACCAGAACACCAAAGCGCTCCTGAATCAGACTTTTTAATACTTCAATCTGCACTTCTCCCATACTCTGGGCTTGGATTTCCTGTAATTCCTCTTCCCACAGAATATGTAGCTCAGGGTTCTCTTCCTCTAGGATTCGAAGCTTTGGAATCATCTGCCTTGGATCACAATCTTCTGGAAGTACAATCTCATAGGATAAGACTGGTTCCAGAATTGGAGCATTGGATGCTGCCTCTACGCCAAGTCCTTGCCCCGGATAGGTGTAGTTTAACCCAGTAACAGCACAAACCATACCAGCCTCTGCTTCATTAATGGAGGTAAATTTCTCCCCAGAATATATTCTTATTTGTGTAACTTTCTCTTCCCAGTATCCCTCCTCCACAGAGGTAGTTCCTTTATTCTCGCCTGTTAAGCTATCCCGTACTTTTAGTCTCCCCCCTGTTAGCTTTAGATAAGTAAGACGATTGCCATTCTCATCTCTGGCAATTTTAAATACCTTAGCTCCAAACTCCCTAGAATATTGTGGTTCCTTAGTATAAGTAGATATCCCCTCTAGGAATTCCTTAACTCCTTGAAGCCTAAGTGCTGAACCAAAATAACAAGGGAACAATTTTCTCTGATAAATGGCTTTTATAATATGAGAGGTATCTACCAACCCCTTCTCTAAGAACTCATCCATCAAGCTTTCTTCACACATGGCTACTTGATCAAAGAAATCCTCCGAATCGGTGTGTGTAAAATTAATACAGCTATCCTCAAGTTGTGTTTTTATCTTGTCCATCAATTCGACTTTTTTTACCCCTGGCTGATCCATCTTATTTACAAACAAAAATACTGGTACCCCATAGCGTTTAAGTAGCTGCCATAAGGTTTTGGTATGTCCCTGTACTCCATCTGCTCCACTAATTACCAAAATGGCATAGTCTAACACCTGCAGAGTTCGTTCCATCTCTGCAGAAAAATCCACATGCCCCGGAGTATCTATTAATATTATTTCAGAATCCCCAGTTTGAAACACTGCCTGCTTTGAGAAAATGGTGATTCCCCTAGCACGTTCCAGCTCATAGTTATCTAAATATGCATCTTTATTATCTACCCGTCCCATGCTTCTGATTTTTCCACTAACATATAACAAAGTCTCTGATAAAGTGGTTTTTCCCGCATCCACATGGGCTAGTATTCCTATCGTTAATCTCTTCATATGCGTTCCTTCAGTTTTTATTCTTACCCATGAGTATAAAGAAAGATAAGAAAAAAGGCAATTATTTTATCACAATTGCCTTTCACACTCCAATAAACACTCGATATTTATTTGGTTTTATATTTCTTCAGCATGTGTTCAATAAATACTCCTACCTCTTTAAGGGATTTCGCCCCTTTCAGTTCTTTATACGTATATTGATCATATACCAAACCTCCATCATTGGAAAGAAAGGCAAATCTCTCTCCATCACCTAGTCCGTAATCTGCCAGCTCCTTTAGGTAAAGTGTAACACCATTCATTTCCATGTAAGCATTATCATCATAAATATATGACATAAAGATGCCCTTCATTCCTACTTTTAAACAAGAGATTACACCGCAATCTTCTGTCCACCAATCATTACTTATACCACAAGGAAGTAAGATATTCACCTCATCACCCTCCGAAACCTTTCCCTGATACACTTTCTCAACATAAATTGTTGCAATAGCCCTATACTCCTTTAATTCCTTAAAATCCAGTTCAATGTTTTGTATCTTAATGACAGTTCCCTGAACGATCACTTTCCCCCACTTATTGAAAATCTCTTCATAAGATAACTCAGCTAAATCATAGAGTACTTTTTCCCTTGGTACCTCATTTACAAACTTACCGGTAACGCCTCCGGTTAAAGCAGCAAGATTTGGCTCCTTTGCAATGGACATCTTTGCATCTATGCTATTAACTGGCTTCTCACTACGTGTTACAGACCTATATGGTTCTTGTTTTACAGGGCTTCTCCTAATTAAAGGGAGCAAAACTGCTACTACAATTACCAAACAAACTGCCACTGCGGCAAACTTTACAAATACAGTAACAAAATGATTCTTATGTTCTATACAATCTGCTTCCTCTATTATTTCCTCATCCAGTAACCCTATCTCCTTATATAAATCCTCTTTTTTCATATCCATACTCCTTCTTTCTCCAGATAACGCCTTAAATTGTTTCGTATACGAAAAAGCATAGATTTGACTTTGCTTTCACTGATTCCAAACTGTCTGGAAATCATAGCAACGGAATCTGAGTAATAGTAACGTCGGACAAATACCTGGCGTTTCGTCTTTTCCAGTGTCTTAAGATAGTCACTGATATACGTTGCTATCTCCCCTTCTTCATAGGACGAAGCCACATCCTCCTTAGTCACTAAACACTCCTCCAGTTCGGATAGCACCAGATCAAATCTGCTATTTCGCTTCTTTGCCGAGTTATAGTCATACTTGCTAAAGGAGATATTACGCACCACACTGGCTAAAAATGCTTTAAAATACAGGGGACGCTTTGGTGGAATCGTATTCCATAGAGCGATATAGGCATCATTTTCACATTCCATTGCATCTTCATAGTCATTCAAAATGTTATATGCAATTGTCTGACAGTAATGCCCATACTTTTTGGCTGTCTCGGCAACGGCACTCTCTTCCCTCTGCCAATACAGATCCATTATTTTCTCATCTTCCACTAGGTTCACTCCTTTGTAATTTGTAGGCCTTCACTATAAGAGTAGGATTTTAAGGACTAAGGTTGCATGTTAATAAAACAAATCTGGTATTCTTTTCTTAAGATCCAGTATTTTATCTTCAATTAATTTGGCTGTTCTGATAAACTCTTCATCAGATTTTCCGCTAGGGTCATCAAGTCCCCAGTCTTCTCTATAACGGCATGGCAGATATGGGCAGTTGACATTACACCCCATCGTAATCACTACATCAACCTCTGGAATATCAGTTAACAGCTTGCTTCTCTGGGTTTCATTCATATCAATGTTGTATAACTGTTTCATAATGCGGACTGCATCTTGATTAATCTCCGGTTTTGTTTCTGTTCCAGCAGAGTAGCTATAAAAAGTATCAGATGCTAATGATTTTCCTAGAGCCTCCGCCATCTGGGAACGACAGGAATTGTGGACACATACAAAAGCCACTTTTATTTTGCTCATCTAATTCTCCTCCTAGGATAATCTTTCTTCCGTAAACCATTTCTTTGTATTGTTGGCAATCTTCACTAAGATTAACATAACCGGTACTTCCACTAACACACCAACAATAGTCGCCAAAGCCACCGGTGAAGTTGGTCCAAATACAGCAATGGCAACAGCTACCGCTAATTCAAAGAAATTAGAGGCCCCTATCATTCCTGCTGGAGCCGCTACAGAATGTGGTAACTTAATCAACTTCGATGCCAAATAAGCGATAAAGAAGATGAGAAAGGTTTGAATGGTTAATGGTATGGCAATTAACAGGATATGTATCGGATTATCGACAATAACATCTCCCTGGAAGGAAAAGATAATCACCAATGTTAACAGCAACCCAATCATCGTTGTATTATTAAACTTTGGCAGAAAGGTATTCACAAAATACTCTTCTCCTTTTTTCTTAATCAGAAAGGAACGGGTAAGAATGCCTCCTACTAGTGGAATGACAACAAATAATACAACAGAAAGAAACAACGTATCCCATGGTACTTCAATACTAGACACACCCAATAAGAATTTCACAATCGGTACAAAGGCTATTAAGATAATCAAATCATTGGTTGCCACCTGTACTAAGGTGTAGGCTGCATTCCCCTTAGTCAAATAACTCCATACAAATACCATTGCTGTACAAGGTGCTGCTCCAAGGAGTACTGCTCCTGCTAGATAATCCTTAGCAAATCCATCTGTAAGAATTCCTCCGAATACTACATAGAAAAAGAAATAGGCGATACCAAACATGGTAAATGGTTTAATCAACCAGTTCGTCACCCACGTAACGAACAAACCCTTCGGATTTTTTCCTACATACTTAATACTTTTAAAATCCACTTTCATCATCATAGGGTAAATCATAAGCCAAATTAATATGGCAATAGGGATGGATACATTGGCGTACTCAAATCTTCCTAAAAAATCCGGAATACTCGGTAGAAACTGCCCAATCATTACTCCGACTATCATGCATAGTACCACCCAAAGGGTCAAATACCTTTCAAAAAAGCCAATTCCCTGATTACTCTTATCTTTCATCTAAGTCCTCCTACTTATTATTCTTTCTCTTTACATCTTTCGCATATACAATCATTGGTAGAAGTGACAATTCCCATAAGGAAGTAAAGCATCTGATTCGTTCTCTCCAAATTCAAACCATAATAAGTCCAAGTGCTTTCTCTCCGACTTATTACTAATCCACACTCCATAAGAATTTTCATATGATGAGACAGAGTTGGCTGTGTAAATTCAAAATTCTCTAATAGTTCACATGCACATAATTCCCCACATGAAAGAATGTCTATTATCTTTAAACGGTTGGTATCTGCAATGGCTTTCATCAATTTGGAGTATTCCTCGTATTTATCCATAATTCCACTTCCTTATATGTATATTAGTATTATAATATAGATAGTCATCAATATTGTCAAATATATTTTCTATTGTTTATGTGCTTATTTTTATCTCTATTTATAATCATCTATATTGCATGATATCAAAAAAGTAGCTTTTGCTCAACGGGCAATCTCTATGTCATTTAAACAAAAATAAACATATGAAGAAAAACACCAATGCATCTAATCCACAGTACGTGGCCGAAAATATACTACAAAGGGTATTTACAGCTGAATCCCCTAATCAAAACTGGCTGACTGATGTAACTGAATTTCACTATAATAAGCGTGAAGATAATTCCTATGTTGAAAAGACACCGTAAATCTGATCAAAAAATCCTCCAGAAGGTATGACTGCAAAGCTTG
>JAEZPG010000094.1 GCA_023413555.1 Bacillota bacterium
AGGGGGTACAGGGGGATTAGGACTAGGGGGCTTAGGACTAGGTGTTTCAGGCTTTGGCGTTTGTTCTCCATAAATCTTAGGATACATTGTTACATTATACTTATACTCATTGTCTTCATATAAGGGCAGCTCAATTAATCCTGGTATAAATGCTGTGTAATTTTCTAATTTCTTACCAGATTGCACTACCAAATACAAACCCTTATTCAGATTACCATACACAACCTTACCATCCTTACCAGTCATCATAGTGGAACCCTGAACACTTACGTTCTTTGCATACTCATATAACTGGCTAGCCAACTTTTCACAATCTGAAGCTGTATTCCATGTTAAGGCACCAGTAAATCCACTAAATTCTGATGTTTTATTATAACGTATTAAGTTATCATCAGATAAATTAGCAATGTGATACAAAGTAACCTGTACTCCCTCTATTGGTTTGGTTTTGTCTTTTTTCTCCAAGGTTTGTACAGTAATTGAACCAGACTCTGTAGCAAAAACAGAAGCACGTAGAGCATTCATTAATCCAATTACGACTAATAGCATTACTATTATGGTCCATATTTTTTTCATTCTATCAACTCCTTTGCTACTTCCGCATTTTAATAAACTTGATTACTACAATGCTAAAAATAATCAACAGAACAGAAGCAATCACAATCGGTGCGGTTTCAAACAGACTAAAGCTTTTATTGTTATGAATTTCCTTTTTAATCTCTAAAGCATTATCTTTCTTTACAGTTGCAATTCTCTTACCCCTCACCAACAACCGATGAGTATTTACTGCATAAGGAGTACAAGTTACCAGAGTAACATAATCCTTCCCTTCTTCAATACTTAGATCACCCATGTGATCTGGCTTAACAATCTTAATCTGGTCGACCTGATAAGTTAATACCAGATTTAAAGTATGTAAGGTAAAGATATCCCCCTCTTCCATTTGATCTAAATCTGTAAACAGTTTTGCAGAAGGTAGTGCTCTGTGACCAACAAGAACAGCATGGGTACCAGGCCCTCCACAGGGCACAGAGGAGCCTTCCATATGTCCAATCCCTTTCTCAAGTACAGATTCACTCATTCCATGGGCAATAGAAAGCTTTATTCCAAGTTTTTCAATCTCTATATATCCAATTATTCCATCCCCAGACAGATTTAGAACAGAATTGTACTCTTCTTGCTCTTTCGGGGAAAGTTTGAAGCGGTTGGCTTTTTTTAATAGCTCTGCATTGTATCTATTTGCTTTCTCTAGGATTGTTCTATAATCCTGTTTAGAAAGTTGACCAACCGACTGATTATATTCTGCAATAGCATTTCCCTGGTTAAGACTGTTGATATAGTTACTAACAGTAGGATATAGCAGAACAGCAAGCCCAACAAAAAACACAATGCAGATAAAGACAATAGTTCTACGTTTCATATACCACTCCATACTGTTAATAAATCAAGGACGAATCCTTTCAATTCGTCCCTGATTCTATTGTCTTTATACTCCGCTATTTAACAACAGATGACGTTCTTTTTCTAATTACAAAAAATGCAACAGCTCCAGCCATCAACAGAATACCAACCACGGTAAAGAGCGTAGTACCATATCCACCAGTCCAAGGTAAGACAGTTCTATAGTTACAAATGGTAGGAGAATAATAACCATTGCCTAGTTCCACTCCGTCTACTTTAGCCACCAATTTGCCATTAACCTTTTCTGCTACAATTTCGAACTCTAAGTCTTTTACCTGCATACTAAATCCATCGGGTGCCTGTAATTCAACCAAACGATATTTTCCATCTTTTAATTGTTTTACATCAAATTTACCTTCCGAATTTGTAATAAGTTTTTCAGCACCAGAAACAGGTACCCAATTATTATCCACAAACTTCTCAAGCCTAAAAATTGCTCCAGCAAGTGGTGTTGGTGTTACATCATTTACAGTAGCCCCATCGATCTTATATACCTTAAGACCAAAAGTGTATACCATTGCATCGTCTGTCTTAGTGGTATAACTGTCACTTTTACTTGGATTATTGGCATACTTTAAGGTTGCATCGTTTCTATTGCCTTCTATACCAACTATAGCTTCAGCTGTTAATTTAGCCTTATAGGAAACTTTTACATGATCAAAATCTTTAATCGCATCAAAATCTATAAAGTTGATTGTAGTGATTTGCCCTGCAATCGTTAACTGATAAGCTGATGTTGGAATAGTGGTAGCCACTGATGATTTTACACCCTGAACTGTTACACTTCCGTCAACCAATTTCAAACCAGCTGATAACTCATCCTTAATTTCATAAAACTTATTGATTGCTTTAGCTGGGTATGCTGGAACATCTGCACTAATTACATAATTTAACTCCTCACCTAAGCCAGCCGTGACCATATCAGCATCATTAACTGTTTTATCTATAGTAACAGTTTCCTTTTTCATGGAAATTGTTTCACCTTCAGCCACATAGTCATTATCTTTTAGGACCGCTTTTATGTTTGCAACTGCTGGAAGATAAATATAATCTCCACCTTCAGCAATTAATAAGTATTGGCCCAATGGCATGTTATTAAATTCTACTGGATTACCATCAGATTTTTTACTATCTATAGGGCTTAGAGTCAATTGTGAAGGTGATGCGGTCATTGCAGCTATAAGATCTGAATAAAATCCTTTCTGAAATTCTGGAGTTGCTTTACCTAAATCAGTAATATCATCAGCATATGTTTTATAACTATTGGTCTTCATCCAGTTCTGAACTTCATCCACATAGGAATACCCTGCAAAGTAACCTTCTTTAAAATTTGCCTTAATTATCTTATATGCAGTTACAGTTGCACCATTTTGAATATCCTTTACGCTAAAAGTGCCTTTCGAATTCTCATCCACCGCTCCGAAAGCAGTTGTTCCTAGTAACATAACCAACAACATTGATAAGCATAATACCAGTGATACTATTTTTTTCATTTCTAATCTAACCTTTCCATCGAATTATTATAGTTATCTTTGGAGTGTGTATTTAATTCTTATTTACACCTCCTTTTGCTAAGTAAAACTAATAATAGAAATAACCACACGATTCCCATTAAAACTAATCCTGTAATGGTAAAGGCAATAATTCCACTGCCTCCAGTTCCAGGAAGTGTGATATTATCAACAAATTTGTAGATGTTATTAATCGTAATTTGTCTGGACCTATTTGAAACAGTGACTACATTATTATCATAGGTAGTACGATAATTATCCAGAGGTGTCTCCTCGACATAATAGTAATATAATTTTCCTGCTTCGTCATAGGCTTCTAAATCATTCCATGTCTTTGCCCAATTATTGTCCGAATTAGAACTTGCCTTTAGTTCTATCTGCTCCACAACTGTACCATTCACAGGGGTTGTATTAATTGGTGTTGTGGTTCTTTTTAGGGTGACATTGACCTTATCTAGAATACCATCCGTCTTTTCTGAGCCATCTGGCTTCAACCATCGTTTCACTACCTTAAGATCAAAGACTGCAATATTACAAATGGTAATAATATAATCATTATCATTTTCTTGTGACGTTATAGAAGTTTTATATCCATTTACTGTATCCTCTGAAACGCTATAGGAGAAAGTAATACTACCTACTCTAACTGGTAGATGTCTTGTTTGCTTCCATCCTAACGAAGTATTCATCTTAATTGTTTCTAAAAGCTTGGTTTCCATCTCATCACTTCTCTTACACCAGAGTTTTAACGTAATCTCCGGCATAGTGCTGTCATCTGACTTTAACCATTTTTTTTGTATAGTAATATCTTTATATTCTTCCCTCAACTGATTGTCAAAGCAAAGGGATGGTCTGGCATATACATACTCTGCATTGCTTTTTACCCAGTAAATTTTGATTGTTGTATCTTTATCCAATTTATCTAAAGAATTTGTGCCAATCTTAACATCAGCAATAATATTCTCATCAATATTAACTTCTTTTAGATAATACTTTTTATTAGCGTTGATATCATAAATATCCACAGTCTGCCCCGCCTTCATCTTAAAGGTACCATTACTATCAAAGACAACTTTTTTGGTCAAATCATTGTTATAATAAGCCTCTGACCCTTTATACAAATCATACTGACCTGATCCTACTGCTTCTTCTACATAAAGCTGGAATTCATAATCCTTGTCAGCATATAGAGCAGCATTATTTCCGGTCAGTTTCTTTTCAATATGTAAGCCAGTTGGAAGGTTGAACTTGATATAATTATTCGAAAATGTACTTCCACGTTCCAGATAATAGAACTTTAATTTATGTTTTGACCAGTCTCTGTCATCATATGGTTTATCTTTAGGAAACAGACTTGCAATACTTTTGGTGATCGGACCAGTGGCAGTATTATTATTAAGTCCAACAGCAGAATCAACAGTTGTTGTACCATTCTTAAAATTTATTCGTCCGCCTACAGCTCCATGAATACCACCCATATCTAACACCAAAACATCGTCAATAAATACCCATACATCGTCATCACCACGAAATTCAAATGTCATTGGTTGACCATTTACCATCTTGCCTTCGTTAAGTTGAAAATCAAACTCCATAGTCATACCAAAATGATGGTTGTATTGACCCTGTGACCATGAACTAACCGGTTGATCACTTGCTAAAACAGAGGTTTTATTACTGTCATAATTATTAAATGGGAAAAATCCAATTTTCTCGTTAGACTCGAACGGTGTCCATGCATTATAAGTAGGGTAATAAACAGTAAAATCACCATTCCCTGCATTACTGCCATAATGGGCGTAATTCTTATTACTATCAAATACGTAATACCCATTTTCCTTTGTAAATAGATGGTTTACATTCTCATAAGTTTTCTTACCAACTACAGTTCTAGATGGATTAAACAGATAATCCAGGTTATCCTGTGAACCGATGCTAAGTGTAGGATAGCCGTTACTAGACAAGATATTCTTAACAATTCCCTGGCGTGCTGAATCCCCACCGGTATATGTATTCATATTTATTTTGTTGCTACTTGCCTGCCCCAAAAAGAGAAAATCTCTACCAGCATTGATTCCTTGATAAATTGGATGATCCACTGAGTTTTTGTCTGAATCCAGATTAACACCAGACCCTCCATCATAATCAAACAAATTCAACTTAATTCCCTCTGACCGACTATCTACCGTTGGTATAATAGTTGGATTTGCTGTAGTAGGTGTTGATGATGGTGATTCTCCTTTCGTATCTCCTGCTATCTTAAAGCCTGATTTCCCTGTTTCATTATTAGATACAATTATATTAGGCTGAGAAGTAGATTGGGCAACCTGTGTTTTCTTCTTTACTCCTGAAGCTGCTTTCTTGTTTGACATTGTAACATCAGGAATCACTCCATACCCAATAACCTCAGTAGACTTATAGTCAACTTCCTGCACCTTTCCATCATAATCTCCAACAATAATATGTAAAGTTGTAATATTCTTCTCTTCCTTTATATCCTTTATCAATCCCACATAAGGCTTCTCTTCTTTTCCTTCTTTATTAAAAAAAACTAGATTGCCTATCGTAGGTTTCCGGTCTTCTTGCACATAAAAAAAGCCTTTTTCCTGCAATGCTTTCATCCAGTTCGTACATTCCAGATCTACTGGAAATGCATCTCTCCTTACTTTCGCATACTGTAGGCAAAAAGCCATAAATGTTGTATTCCAAGGGTCGTATGGATGATTCAATGCTGCTCCATATCGACTATAATACTTAGGTTCATTCTTATTCTCTTCAGGATTACTCTCAGCTAAACGTTGTTTATAACCTAGCTGTGACTTGGCAACTGCCAAAATATCGTCTATTGAACCATCACCTTTTAAATTAAGGTTTGATAATTCTTCTTTCCATTGCTGTTCCTCCTGGGTAACTTGGTTACCACTTTCAATGCTTGTGTCCTCTTGTGCCATACTTTCAAACTTTGAAGCATCCTGTATCAGATTAGTAGCTATTAACACCATGAGAATCATTATAGTAACTATAAGCTTACTTCTTCTCTTACGTGGTTTTGCCCTCTTCTCTTGTTTGGTAGTACCATTACTCATAATTGTCTGCCCCCTTGTCCTTCTTCACACATTTACTAAGCTTCTACTTTTCCTGTCGCACACTGATAATTTGTCTTACTGTTGATGTCCGGTTGGGGTTGTTCATAACATTTGTAAAGCAACTGTCTGTCTATTGTAAGATATCATTCTTAAGTTATCATTTCAATATAAATATGTTAAATATTTACATTTTATTATATTTACACAATAAGGCTTCGAATAGATAGAATAAAATTCGTAAATTATTTTATTAACTATTTAGGTATAAAAAATGAAATAAAAGCGTATAGTAAGTGCCATGTGTGATTCGACTATAGGGAGGATAAACTCCTATCTAGTGTTTTCTCGTATGTACAATAAAAAAGATGTTTCCCATAAGAAACATCCTTAATCACTACTTATTTTTATTGTTCCAGCTGACGGCCTAAGAAACCTGCCGCTGCATGTGCCAACTTAGCTTCCACTTCGCCGAACTTCACCTTAGGATCTTTTGTTAAGATAATGACAGCTCCAATGGCATCGCCCTCACTGATAATTGGGCTGATTACCTGATATTTATATTCCTCCTCATCATTGGTTATTCTCTTATAGTTCTTATCATCTGAAGAAGAAATAACATTTTCCCTCTGATTAATTGCCTCTTCCAGTTCTTTGCTAATTGCCTTGGTAACAAGATCCCTCTTTGTAGTTCCTGCAACAGCAATTAAGGAGTCTCGATCAGCAATGCAAACAATATGGCCTGTTGTTTGAGACAAAGAATCCGCATATTGTTTTGCAAATTGACTTAATTCGCCAATAGGAGAATACTTTTTAAGGATAATTTCTCCTTCACGATCAGTAAAAATCTCGAGCGGATCTCCCTCACGAATTCTTAAAGTTCTTCTTATTTCTTTTGGAATAACAACACGACCTAAATCATCTATTCTTCTTACAATACCAGTTGCCTTCATAATGTTTCCTCCATTTAACATTTATCATATACAGTGCCCTATAATTATATTGTTAGTAAAACTGAGAAATTTATACATTCTGACAATTCATTTCATAATATTTTACTTATTAGAACCCACTATATGTAAAGGAGTTTTTCAGTAGACAGTTGATAGGGAAGATATGTAAATATTATAGGAAAACTTATCATATAAAATAGAGCCTTTCGTTTGACGAAAAGCCCTTTTAATACACCGAAGATTCTATATACATTTTTACTTATACTATCGTAGCATTACATATTTTTATAGTAGACTTTTGTCAAACAAAGTCCTTTCGCAGCTATAGTAGGACCGGCTAAACTTCTATCTCTAGTCTCAAGAATCGTTCTCAGGCTTTCCAGTGAACGCTTATGAAGTCCTACTTCAATAATCGTTCCAGTCACAATACGAAGCATGTGATATAGGAAGCCATCCCCTTCATATATTATGGTGACAAGGTTGTCCTGTTGGGAAAACTTTATCTCTGATATCGTTTTCACTGTGGGCCTTCCGTCTCTCATCTGAGAAGCGAAGCCTCTAAAATCATGTCTGCCTATAAGAATCCTCGCGGCTTTCTGCATCTTGTCTATATCTAAGTTCTCTTCCATAAAAAGGCATTGATTGCGAAGAAATGGAGAGGCTTTTCCTCCACAATAAATTTGATATCGATACTGCTTACCTATGGCAGAATAGCGGCTGTGAAAGACCTCTGGCACTCTCTTTAAAGACAAAATCTGTATCTCCGGAGGGAGACTTTGATTCCACTGTAAAATCACTTTTTGTTCCAATTCTTTTGTAGTATGGAAATTAGCTACTTGCCCTAATGCATGGACCCCAGTGTCCGTTCTTCCGGCACCAATGAGGTTGATAGGCTCTTTACAGTAATCAGTCAGTACGTTGGCAAGAATCCCTTGTATCGTGTTACTACGACTGGCACCACCTAGCTGCTGCCACCCTTGATAATTGGTACCCTCATAGGCAATTTCAAGTTTATAATTATAGCCTATTTTGCTCTCTCTGGTTCTCACAATATACCCCTTCTATAGGTCTGTAAAATTAACCAAATTCCAAAGCTTAGCATCCTGAGTAATCTTATAATCGCCAGACCAAACCTTATATTTTGCTACAAAGATAGTGTCTCTTTGTTTTTCAATGATTTCTTCCTTTTTCTGAGCTGTAGCATCCTCATCAAAATCACTGATTAATTTAAGAATCACATAACCTTCTTGGGTTTCAATAACCGGGCTGATATCTCCCTCCTTTAAAGAAAACGCAGTGGTCTCAATTTCAGGGTTGTCCCCTTTACCAAGAGTAAGATTCACATAGGCAGCATCTGTATTGGAGTTGGCAAACTTTTCAAAGTCATCTGTCTCTAATGCTTTCTCATGCATTGTGTCCGCCCTCTTCTTCGCAGTCTTTTTCTCGGTCTCATTGAGCGCTATTTTTGTGCCATTCTTGTCTTCCCCATTGGTCATAACCATAAGCATCTGCAGTTTAATCTGCTTGGCTTCTTCATTACTAATATCTGTGTTTACTTCATTGGTGGTGACTGTATACACCTTATCAGCCAGATAATTATCCTCTAATACATGTCTCACTACATCCTGGGTAATACCATACTTCTTCTGGTCACTCTCTGTGACTTTCTCCAAATATTCTACCACCTGTGTCTGCACTTCATCCTTTTCACTATCCTCTAAGGCAATACCTAACTTCTTCGCCTCCTGTACCACTACTTTTATCTTAGTAATCTCACTTAATAATTCTTCTTTTGCCATATCAGAAAAAGTTTTACCATCTTCTATGGTAAAATTCCATACATCTGCTCCCAGACTAGGTTCATACTTATTCTTAATCTGAAGCTGATAGATAAGAAGTTCTCGATACGTCACCTCTGTCTTGCCTACTGTTAACACTACATCATCCAATTGTATTCCCTTCTTTTGATCTGCTGTCGCGGGACTTGCTGTTGGACTCGTCTTGCCGGATGCAGCAGGGCTTGCCTGATTACTAGTGGATGGGCTTACTGATTGCTCCGGGGTTTTGCTTTCAGAAGGTTTATTATCACCATTACATGCGGTCATCATAGCAGACATTAAGACAGCTGTCACACTACCTACTATATATCTTTTCCATGTTTTATTATTCATGTTATCCTCCATACCTAACGAAATAATGACTACTCTGAGTATATAGCATTCTACATTGGAAGGCAACCCTAATTCTCCCTTGGATTGTCTGACTGTCCCAACAAAGGAAGTTTGATTGCACCGATGCTTTCTAACACAGACTTCACTAAGTCAAACAATGCCAATGCTTCCATGCGTTCTTGCTTCTTATTCTTTTTGTCCAAATGATAGACAAAGGTAGGATGAGTACCCTTTTCCATTGTAAGAATGCCGTGATACTGCTCTAACAGCTTAGGAATCTGTGTAACATCCAGTGGAGCCTGCTCATACATAATCATCTTAATCTTATTATTTTTGTATTCCAACTTGGTAACAAAGGCTTTCTTGGCTATGGACTTGATATAGGCAATATTAAGCAGGTTGTTGACTGCTGCTGGCATGTCGCCAAATCGATCCACAAGTTCCTCCTGCATATCTAAAAACTCATTTTCACTGGATATTTCCGCAATTCGTTTATAGATATCTAACTTTTGATATTCACTCTTTATATAAGTAGCTGGTATATAAGCGTCGATATCAATATCCACAGAAGTATCGAACATGTCCTCCACAGTAATCTCACCTTTGAGATTCTTAACTGCCTCATTTAACATCTTGCAATAAAGGTCATATCCTACAGCTTCCATATGACCGTGTTGTCTCTGTCCAAGCAGGTTCCCCGCACCACGAATCTCCAGATCCCTCATAGCAATCTTAAAACCTGAACCAAGTTCCGTGAATTCTTTAATGGCCTGAAGACGTTTCTCAGCCACCTCCCGTAAGACCTTATCTCTTCGGTACATGAGAAATGCGTAACTGCTACGATTGGAACGTCCCACCCGACCTCTAAGCTGATAAAGCTGAGATAATCCCAATCGATCAGCATCATCAATAATCATTGTATTTACATTGGAAATATCTAATCCTGTCTCTATAATGGTAGTAGAAACCAGCACATCTATCTCTCCATTGATAAATCCATACATAATATGCTCTAGCTCTCTCTCACTCATTTGTCCATGTGCAAAAGCTACATTGGCTTCCGGCACCAGTTGTGCGATATGGTTTGCCACATCCTCTATAGTGTTGACACGGTTATACACATAATAAACCTGTCCCTCTCTAGCCAACTCTCTATGAATAGCTTCACGGATTATCTCGTCGTTGTGCTCTAGCACATAGGTCTGAATTGGCATACGATCTACTGGAGGCTCCTCTAGTACACTCATATCCCGGATTCCAATAAGACTCATATGCATGGTTCTAGGGATTGGAGTAGCGGATAAGGTCAGTACATCTACGTCCTTCTTCATCTGCTTAATTCTCTCCTTATGGGTAACCCCAAAACGCTGCTCTTCATCAACAATAAGTAAGCCCAAATTTTTAAATTCAACATCCTTTGACAACACTCTATGAGTACCAATGACAATGTCTAAGGTGCCATTTTTTAACCGCTCCAGTATCTTTTTAATCTCTTTTGTAGTACGAAACCGGGACATCATATCTACGCTGACAGGAAAATCCATCATTCTCTGAACAAATGTATTGTAATGCTGTTGTGCCAAAATAGTGGTTGGTACCAGAAAGACCACCTGTTTACCGTCGGAAACTGCTTTAAATGCAGCTCGTATGGCAATTTCTGTCTTGCCATAGCCAACATCTCCACAAATAAGACGATCCATAATCTTGGAGCTTTCCATATCCTTCTTGGTGTCTTCAATGGCCTGAAGTTGGTCATCTGTTTCCTCATAGGGAAACATCTCCTCAAACTCTCGCTGCCACACTGTATCTGGTCCATACTGGTAGCCTGCTTTCTGCTGTCTCACTGCATATAACTCCACCAGATCTTTGGCCACAGCTTCTACAGCCGTTTTAACCTTCTTCTTCGTGTTTTTCCACTCCAGGGAATTCAACTTGTTTAGTTTTGGTGCCTTGGCATCTGCGCCGGCGTATTTTTGCAACACTTCCAGGCCTGTAGCAAGGATATAAAGTACTCCACTGCCGGCATATTCTATCTTTAGGTAGTCTTTTACGACACCGTCTACTTCTATCTTCTCAATTCCACGATATATCCCCAAACCATGGTTCTCATGTACTACATAATCCCCTACATTGAGGTCGGTAAAGCTGTGTACTCGATTTCCCTCATAGCTCTTCTTTCTCTTTAATTTTTTCGCCTTCTTGGAACCAAAGATATCACTTTCCGAAATGATTACAAACTTAATCAACGAGTATTCAAAACCCTTGTGAAGAGGACCTGAAGCCACAAAGACCTCCCCAGGCTGCACCGCTCTGGTAAAGTCCTCACTATAGAAGGCATTTAGATCAAATTCCAACAAATCTTGACTTAATCTCTTTGCTCGACTCTTAGAACTGGAAATCAGGATAATACGATATTTACGCTCCTTCCAAGCCTTCAAGTCCTTTACCAACATATCAAAGTTCTTATTATAGGGGCTGACCGATTTTACTGTCAGCGCATACTTTCTCTGCACTGCAATAGTAGTTATTTTCTGGTCCATGGTGCTAAGAAGCACTGCCTTTTGTTGAGCCAGCTTGACACAAAGTTCCTTATAAGAGTAAATGGCATCGGCCTGGCTTGGAAGAATATACCCGGTTTCCAATCGACCTGCCATACCTTCTCTAAATTCAAGTTCCACCGCGCCAGCCCGTTCATCCATTCGAGTTGGCTCATCGATAAAGAAAATGGCGTTTTCTCTTGTAAAATAATCAAAAAATGAAACTGTCCTCTCATAAAAATAAGGAACAAAGCTGTCTATGGCAACTGAACCGTTATACTCACTGATTCGCTCTAAGAAATCATTTACTATCTCTTTAATTCTTCTGGCTTCATCTAACTTCTTGTCATTTTTTAAGCTATTAGTATACTTCTCAAACTCCTCCTCAATCTTCTTCTTTCCCTTCGCCACCATAAGCGGCGTAAAAATAAACTCTGTAGCAGGATAGATATTGAGCTGGTCCACATTTTCAATGGAACGCTGGCTTTCCACATCAAAAGAACGAATGGTATCCACCTCATCATCCCAGAACTCAATTCGATAAGGGACTTCCTCCGTCATAGGAAATACATCTAAGATTCCACCACGAACAGCGAACTGTCCCGGCGTCTCCACCTGTACACTTCGCTCGTAGCCCAAAAGTACCAATTGCTGGATTAATTGATCAAATTTATATTCCTTGGCAACCTCTATGATTAACACCCTACTCTTAATTTGCTCTAAGGGTAAGATCCGATCCATTGCGCCATCTATTGTCATAATGATGGTGGCAGGCTCATTTTGCATGAGTTTCTTTAAGACCATCAATCGTTCTCTTACGATTGCATGTCCGTGAATATCAGCACTGTAGAAAATAATATCCTTGGATGGGTATAGATATACATTCTTTTCATATAGCCGAAAATCCTCATAGATTTCCTTTGCCTTTAATTCATTATAAGTAACAATGACCTTGAACTGACTTCCTTCCCCGATTCCCGCCATAAGATGACACTTTTGGGAATCGATACAGCCTGTTAATTGTACCGGTGTCAGCTCCAGTTTTAGATCATGGTCCAACTCCATATATTCATTTAATTCTTTTAAAGGGTAGAAAAAAGTATTCATGGTTCCTCCAAACGCAGATAAAGTGCTGCTAAGCCTTTTTATTAAATTGGTTCATGGCGACGTCTACATCCTCTGTGATAATGTGCTTTACCGCCAAAGCTACTTTTTTTCTGGTATCGTTAATCACCTCTTGATCTTCCTTTGAAAAATGTCCGGTGACATAATCCGCCAAATCCCAACCTACAGGCTTATCACCAACGCCCACTTTGATTCTGATAAATTCCTGGCTGCCTAAATGTGCAATGATATTCTTCATACCATTATGACCACCAGCACTACCCTTCTTACGAATACGCAACTGACCTACATCCAGACTGATATCATCGTAAATGACAATTAGCTCTTCCTCTGTAATCTTATAAAAGTCAACCAGCGGTCTCACACTTTCTCCGCTTAGGTTCATATAGGTTTGTGGCATGGCAAGAAGCACCTTCTGCCCTTCAATATACCCAGTGCCACAGACTGCCTTATGCTTGATATAATCCATCTTAATATTATATTCTTCCGCAATGCGGGTAATGCAATCAAATCCTACATTATGTCTTGTGTGCTCATAACGAAGACCCGGATTACCTAATCCTACAATAATATACATTACTTTATCCTCATTTCATGAAATCTTCTATAATACGCAAACAGGGTCCACCGTAGACCTACGCTGGACTGTTTGTACCTATTTTATTGTACCCCTTTTTAAAAAAAGATACAATGATGTATTATATTTACTTGTTATGTATTTTATGTATTCCTGTTAGCATATATCCTGCTTTTATTATTTAATACCAACCCTTGGTTAAATCCTTTAATACTTCATAATTATACTGAGCGAATTCAGATTGCTGCGACATTCTAAGTTCACAATCTTGAGTACTTAGTAACAGGACACTATTCTTCATGTAATTCTCCAATGGTTTCATCCATTCCTTAAACAAGGCTTTGTCATAAGTATAGGAAAAGCCAAATGTGAAGGAACTGCCTTCTGTCTGAATAACCTCTCCCTTGTTAGTAAGCCGATAAATTCGGTAGCTACAGCCACCCTCATCATCTCTGCTATCCTTAAGAAAGCTCATTAAAAATGGGCCTAAGTCATCTTTACCATAATAGATATTATTCCAGCCGGGTCTTGAATAATGAGCCATTTCGTTATAAAGAATCTTTCCCTTATGATCTTTTAGTAAGACAAATCCACTGTCTCCATCCCCTGCATTCCCTGTATAGACCTCTAATGACATATCTTCAGGCCAGACAGAAGAAGAGATCTGGGTACGATAAGTAAGTTTATAATACTCTTCTAACACATTGTCTCCTATTGTTTCCTTCCACAACTCATAATCATCCCAATTTCTTGGCATCAGATAGTATATTCCATATTGATTGTACTTGCTTAAAAGTTTGATGGAAGTTATTTGTCCTTTATGATTGCGTGTCATGGCACATTCACTAGATAGATTCTGATTGTCCTTAGATGTAGCAATATAATCTGCAAGTTCCTTAAACGTAACCTCCTCAAAGGAAAGAGTGGACATGTTCTGATTCACCATATATCTGCAGTTCTTCGCAATTGGAATTGGTTTCTCCTCCTCATACTGATCCTCAATGGAATAAGATTTAATAAACTTACCATCCTTAGAAATCGAATGAATGCTGATAATAGTCTCGGAAGCGGCAATGGACTGAGCCTTAGGTGATTGTGTTGGCTTGACGGTCTCAGTTGACTTTACGATCTCAATAGACTTTTTGGTCTTTGCTGGCTCCGTATGTAACACTTTTACATTGGATTTTCTCTGCTTATTAGCTTGTTTCACCGTATTGTCAGCTTCTACCTTACGATTTACTCCTAAAAAAATTACACAAGCAAAAACTACAATTATCCCTGTAATACTCACCCAAAATCCTGCTTTCTTATACTTCATAATCTTCTTTATCCTCCCCAAAATACTAGTTTCCCCAAAGAATAAGGGTATTGAAATAGGCCTTTCTATGCTCTATATCAGCATTGCTTAGAGTCATCTCATCACAGGACGCCTCCATATCTTTTTCCATTAAGTGATAGGCTAACCATACCAGAGGGTTATATGTGTATATTCATGGGCCAGACAGAAGTCAGTTGCTTCACCCTCCTCACTATTACTGTTTAAAGCAATCAATATACTTCTGCAGTTCCTCTGCCTCTTTCTCTGATATCTTTCTTCCCCCAAAAAATGTAGTCAAAAACTTTACTAACTCTGGAGAAGATATGGGCTCATGCTCTCAGATAATATCTGCAAATTTGGCTTCTGTCTCCATCAACCGATACTCCTTCAAATTGCACTTAGTCTATTCTTTATAGACCAGTATGTCAATATAAAATCAAAGATGGTGAAAACAGCATGCAAACTCGCTAATTTTCACCATCTTTTTTAAATAAGCCATATTCATATGCTTTTCTATAGTATTAATAGGTCTGATACTGGTTTTTATGAAGGTATTTTTCCTTAGTTGCTAACCCGCCGCGAATATGACGCTCGGATTTATTCAGGTCTAACACAACTCTAGCCCGGTCAGCTAAAGAGGGGTTAATTTGAATTAAACGCTCTGTCACATCTTTATGTACAGTGCTTTTACTAATTCCGAATTTTTTTGCTGTCTGCCTTACAGTAGCATTATATTCGATAATATAGTTAGCAATGTCAACAGCACGTTCTTCTATGTATCCCTTCAAGAGAAATCCCCCTACGATACTTGTTTTTACATTGTATGCAGGGGGAAGAATTCCTATGCTACTGTACCTTTATAGTTTCTTTTCTTATAAGGTAACAGAACAAATCATTTTTTCAATTATTCTCTACTTTACCATTTCAACATCATCTAACGTCTTAGCAGTACTCTTTTTTACCTCTACAAAATATTGTTGGTAATAAGTCTTAGCCAAAGGATCAGGGTTCTCAGGCACCGGACTATAGGTAACAGCAAGCTTCCCAATAAAATCTCCATCTTTATCTAATACTTTTGTCACCTGTCTTACCTTTACCTTTTGTTCTTTTCCTATGGTACTTCCTTCTAATAGATATAGAACTTTTGTCTTAAAGAATCCCTTAGAATACTTCTTAAGCTGTATGTAGAATTTAGTTTTCTTAAAGTCTTTTATCGTACCATAGCCTGCGGCTACATACTTATCACTAGCTTCGTTCATAAAAGCTTTTAGTTCCGTATACGTTGTAATTGTCTTGGTCCCATAACCTGCCATCCGTAAGTAATCCCTACTACTGGTTATCTTAATAACCTTTGCTGTAATCTTAATCGGTTTAAACTTCTTTACCGTTACTACACAAGACGCCTTAATCTTCTTATTAGTTGTAGCACTGGCTGTAATCTTGGCTGTTCCTGCCTTTACGGCTGTTACCAAACCTTTTTCATCCACCGTTGCTACCTTAGGGTTACTGGAGGTCCAAGTGACTGTAACACTGGCATTAGATGGTTTTACCGTTGCTACCTTTAGTTCAAAGGTTTGGTTCACGTAAATGGACTTATTCTTCACATTTAGCGTAATCTTTGTAGGCTTTGTTGCTTTGTTCACTTTGTTCGGTTTCGCAGAAACGAATTCTGTGGAGAACACTACACTAACAAGTAAGACCAACATCAAAAGAACTGAGAAAACTTTCATTTTCTTCATACAAGCGCATCCTTTCATTCTAAGTTATGTATTTTTCGCTTCTGTATGGTTATACTTTTTTATAAACCATAATTATGTCAACAGTGTGGTAATCCTAATAATATATTTGCGACACGCAAAGCGCCTTGGCCATCACAGAATTTATGCATATTCTCCGCTCTTCTGCTCCACTCTCTCTTATTCCTTAGATACTCCATTAAAAGTTCTATGATATTATTAATTACTTTCCTTCTATCAATTCTCATATCTCCTGCATATGGGATTATTTTCTTTTTTGCAAACTCTTGAGCTAACATTCGCTGATTGTCAGCATAGATATATGAGATTGTTGGTATCTGGCAAGCACAAAGTTCATAAAGTGTACTTCCCGCTGACGATATGGCAATCTCTTGTTCCAACATTACCTTACTCATACAAGGTGGTGCTGTAATAATATGTACCCTCTTACTTTTCCTCTCTAATTCATATAGGGAATCTAAATTAGGGTTTATTAGCCCAGATACAATATTTACATTATAATTCTGTAGTGTTTCTATCTGTAAAAGAAAACTACAGAGCTCTGTAGCTATGTTCAGCGGATCTGAGCCTCCAGTAAATATAACTATTTGATTGGTCTCTTTCTTTTCACTGCTACAATCTTTAAATTCATTTCTTAGCAACGTATATTGGCTTCCTAGAATAAACTTTGTGCTTATATCATGTCTTTCCCCCAACATGTCATTTGCATAGATATTATAATTAATAAAATAATCAATATGATGAAAGCTTTCCGATGGGCAATCTTCTGTTATGTATACCGTTTTTGTAACAGATTGAACAGAAGTAAAAAAGTCTTGGGTAACATAATAACTGTCTACAACAACCATATCTGGCTTTCTTAAAGAAATAAGCTCCATAAAAGATCCTATTGCTGATTCCCCATAATCCTCCAACTTTGTTTGTAATACTACTACTTCAAAGCCTCTATTGGTGATTACATCCAAGCAGTGCTCATCCGAAATTACAAATATACAGATTACTTGCTTTGCTGCCAGTGCGTCTGCCAATGATAAACAACGCATCACATGACCCATACCAATATTTGCATTACCATCTGCTCTAACTATGACTTTCATTGTATTCTTTCACTCTCTCACAAAATTCTTCAACACTTATATCATAATTCCCTAGAATTAGCATATTATACAGGCTAAACTGTTTTATGGAAGGATGACAGTCATGTTACGTTCCTTAATAACTCCTTCCGAACAAGTATTACTGTTATATAAACGATATCTCTGTTATTGTTAACCCTGTTTCCAGTTTGTTAGCTACAGGATTCTCCTGTAATATTATATTCTTATCAATTCTCCAGATCACTATAAAGGATAGGTTCCCCCCGATGTATTGTTCTATGAGATGTTTTATCCAATAATTGCTCATAATACTTTGGTAAGACACCATATCCAGGTCTTATAATTCTTATATTCTTCTCGGTAAATTTCTCTCCAACTTCTATTGTTTCCACTGCAAAGACAGAACGTCTAAACACCATGGATGATTTTTCTTTTTCAGTTGGTCCATAACTAATTTGTCCCTTAGATAATTCTGTGCTCCGTACTGCATTTACCATTTCCTGAAATTCTGTAGGGGTCAGAGAGAACTCGCTATCTGGTGTTACAATCTCTCTTCCCAAGCAAATATGCTTTTCAATTACCGATGCTCCTAAGGAACACCCTACTACAGCTGCAACATTACCAAGAGAATGATCGGATAAGCCTACTGGAACATGAAATTCCTGAATCATATCCGGAATCGTCACCAAATTCATAGAAGACAAGTCTGCTGGATACTCGCTACAACACTTTAACAGCACAATTTTATCATTTCCCTGTCTCCTACATGCCTCCACAGCTTCTTCAATCTCTGTTTTTGTTGCCATTCCACAAGATATAATCATAGTTTTATTCTTACTAGCCGCATAAGAGATTAAAGGTAGATCCACTATCTCAAAAGATGCAATCTTAATTACATCTGCACCTAATTGACAAAGAAAATCCACGGAAGTATTGTCAAAAGGAGTGGAGAGGAAATCGATCTTACATTTATCACACTCTTCTTTTATTACTTGTTGCCACTCCCAAGGAGTAGATGCCTTACGATATAAATCATATAAATATTGTTTATCCCATAAACCATTATGTATTTCAAAATATTCATTTCTGCAATCAATGGTCAACGTATCTGCAGTATAAGTCTGTATTTTCAGACAATCAGCTCCAGCCTCTTTTGCTTTATGTACAATTTTTTTGGCGTTTTCCAGACTATTTCCATGATTTGCACTCATCTCAGCGATAATATACGTTTTTCCTTGTTCTATACTTTCCCATAATTGCATTGTTCACTACTCCATAACTTTATATTTTAGTTCCGCCATCTTCCAATCTTCTTCCGTATCAATATCTTGAACTTCCATTTCTGGCAGGATGATTGGATAAATATTCTCTCTTAGATAACCATCACATTCTAGATAACTTGCCACCTTATAACAGTAGAATTGGCCGGCATCGTGATAGAAAGGTTCTAAATCCTGAGACCTACTGCTTTGATATTCCTCATATTTATACTTAAGACACCCTGTTTCCTCCAGTATGAATGCTCTCTGTGGAGGAAAGGAAAAGCCCACTACAGGTATTACCCCATTACAGTCATTTTCACGTAGTAGATTCATAGCTCTCTTTAGCTTCTCTCCTGTAACAAAAGGAGCTGTGGGATAAATACAAGTCATCTCCTCAAATTCCCGTCCTTGGCTTTTATACATTTCTAGAACTTCCATTAGTACATCTCTAGTGGTAGCATAGTCATTGGCAGTGGCTTCACTCCTCATAAATGGTACCTTAGCTCCAGCCCTTAGCGCAACCTCCTTGATTTCCTCATCCTCTGTAGAGACCATAACCTCTTCAAAGATTCCACTATCTAAAGCCGCTTGTATGGAATACTCAATAATAGGCTTTCCACAAAACTCTTTCAAATTTTTTCGAGGTATTCTCTTACTTCCGCCTCTTGCTGTAATGATAGCAATTGCACCCATATACCTATCCTCCTCTAATATTACTTTCTGTAGTAGGTTATGACCTTCCTCACTACCGTAATAACCTCCTCCACATCTCTGTCACTCATGCCATAGTACAAAGGAATGGTAAGTATTCTTTCATATAGGCGTTCTGCCTCTGGACAAAGGCCCTTTTGATAGCCTAGTTTCTGGTAATAAGGATGATAATATACCGGAATATAATGAACATTCGGTTGTACATTTTCAGCTGCCAATGCTTCATAGATATCCTTACGACCCACCTTTAACTTCTCTAGCTCCAACTGAAGAACATAGAGATGCCTGGTAGTGTCCGACTCCGGTATCTCCTTTTGAAGAACTAGTCCTTCTATATCCGCAAATGCCTCATTGTACCTTGCCACTATCTCCTTGCGTCTTGCCGTAAAGATAGGAAGCTTCTTTAATTGGCTGGAAAGAAGGGCTGCCTGCATCTCAGTCATACGGTAGTTATAACCTAAATCGATCTCCTCATAATACCAATCACCCTCTAAATTGTTATACATAAGGGAAGAGTCTCTTGTAATACCATGAGAACGATATAAACTGAGCTTTTTATATAACTCCTTACTATTAGTAAGGACTGCTCCACCTTCTCCTCCTGTAATGGTCTTTACAGGATGAAAACTAAAGGTCGACATATCAGCAAGATTACCTATAGGAATGCCACGATAGGTGGTCCCAATGGAATGTGCTGCGTCCTCTATGAGCAGTAGATTGTATTTCTTACAGATTTCACGAATTCTGTCTAATTCCACTGCCTGTCCTGTAAAATCCACTGCCACTATTGCTTTGGTATGTTCATTTACCAATTCTTCTATCTTGCTAGGATCAATGTTATAGGTATTCGGATTAATATCTGCAAATATTGGTGTCCCGCCACAATACAATACACAATTAGCAGACGCCGCAAAGGTAATTGGGGTGGTAATCACCTGGTCTCCTTCTTTAATTCCAGCAGCCATCATGGCAATATGAAGGGCTGCCGTCCCGTTAGCAACAACTACCGCATACTTTGCTCCTGTCAAATGACAGAGATCCTGTTCCAAGTCCATAATCCGGGGGCCTTGGGTAATCAATGGGGCCCGTAATGAATCGGTTACAGCAGCGATATCCTCTTCATCTATGTACTGATGCCCATAATATATCTTTTCTGCTCGAACCGGCGACCCTCCAAATATAGCTAATTTTTCTCCCATTCTTTTTATGTCCTTTCCCAGTAATTAAATAGGTATTCAGGAACTTTAGTGATACTCTATTTCCGTAAGTCTTCTTCTAATTTCTTCTACACTCATCCACTGATTATTATTGCCTGAAGTATAAGAAAATTCTGGTTCAACTAATCGGCCACCTTCAGCAATCTTTTCATTGTCCCACCAAGTATAATGTGGATACACAATAAAGTGTTGCTCATACTCATAGGTATGGAAAGAGTCTTCTGAGGTAATCATAATCTCATGAAGTTTCTCTCCCTCTCTTATACCAATCTCCTTCTTGATACAGCCAGGAAGCATGGCTTCCGCTAGATCTCCTATATGGAAGGAAGGGATCTTAGAAATAAAGGTTTCCCCCCCACGAGATTCTGCCAATGCCTTAATAACAAGTTCCACACCCTGTTGTAAGCTAATCCAGAATCTAGTCATCCTCATATCTGTGATTGGCAGGATGGTTTCTCCCTTATCAATGATGCTTTGGAAAAATGGAATGACTGATCCCCTGCTTCCTGCCACATTGCCATAGCGAACCACAGAAAATCTGACATCATGAGAACCTGCATAAGAGTTGGCTGCAATGAACAGTTTATCCGACACTAGCTTCGTTCCTCCGTATAGATTAATTGGGTTTACTGCTTTATCAGTAGATAAGGCAACTACCCTATGTACTCCGTTATCTAAGGCTGCATTGATAACATTCTTTGCCCCATTTATATTGGTATTAATCGCTTCGATTGGGTTATACTCGCAAGCCGGTACCTGCTTAAGAGCAGCCGCGTGAATAATATAATCTACGCCCTCACAAGCTCTCTTTAATCTAGACTCATCCCGAACATCACCGATAAAAAATCGTAGTTTACTGTACTTCTCAGGATAAAGCTCTCTAAATTTGTTACTCATATTAAACTGTTTAAATTCATCTCTAGAATAAATGATTACACGATGTGGATTATAATGTGTTAACACATATTCTGTAAATGCATTTCCAAAGGAACCTGTACCACCAGTAATCAATATTGACTTATTATTTAACATACGCACCTCCTAATCTAATTACCAATGCTATTTAGATTAATTGTCTTATTTTGTATATCGATAGATTATATTATACCTTTTTTTACCTACTCTGTAAACTCACCTACTATACTTTGGAGTTCCTCTACTTCATGTTAGGTCATTTCATTCAGACCGGATCAAAAAAGCAGTCACATAATCCATGTGTTCACAAATACTATCGGCTTGATAATCCACTCCGGCAATACCAATTATCTCATTATTTTCATTCAAAAATTGGGGCCCTAATAGGAAGAGCCCCTCTTCATTTGCATCTAATCTGAATTTATTTTTTACAATAAAGAAAGTTGCTCCCAATCTCCTCCATTACTTCTCCGGGTCTTTTCCATGATAATTTTAGCCAACCTTGGTGGCGAAAGCTGGTATAAAAAATCTTAATTAAATAGTATCCTTTTTTAAGTACTTCTGTCCGTGCCACTGTAGATAGTTCATGGGGTTCATCATTATTCAAAAAGAGGATTCCATCCAGATACATCTGACCTCCGTCCGCATTTTGTATTTGAAAAGTATAAGTTCCCTCTTCAGGAATCCGTATATAGCCAGAAAAGGAAAGTGCAAAACCAATCTTTGTTTCTGCATATTCTTGACTTACCCTTTCTGCCAAGCCATAATTTAGTGGTTTTACAGCAAATACAGAATCCAGCAATGCTGCACTTTGCATTCCACTATCATAACAACAGTATTGCAAGCCATTCCTTAAGGTGTCCTTGTCTACTTCTACTGTATTCAGTGTTAATTCTACATTATTCTGTTCTTCCTCCTTTGACAGAACCGCAGATTGATATAGTCCAAATCTACTAATCATAGGGCTATCCCAACTACGCTGAATTGTAAAACGTACCCTTGAAGCTGTAACCTGTTCAAACCTTCTGATTGTCTTATAGCCTATCGTTTTATGCTGCGTTACTTCTATCCATTGGTTATTCTTTAAGACTTCAAGGTTCCAACCAGCCACTCGCTGTCCTTCCCTTATATACTCCTGAAGCATCACCTGGTCGAATGTCTTTTCTTCTTCCAGTTCAAAGATCAGGCTCGTAGTGTCACTATTCAGATTCCATACATCTCCTGGCGTCCAATATGTCCGTTTGTCCTCATCTATGACATTGGTTGCTTCATGTCCTTCCATCTGCTCGGTGGCAACCACTTTTGCATCCTGTGCTAAATTCACTTGAAATGTCTCATCTATGTATGTTTTTAGTTGCATAAGACGTTTCTCTTGGTCCTCTCGAATAATACCCTGGGTGTCAGGGGATACATTCAAAAGGAGCGTTCCGTTATTTCCAATGGAATTGTAATAAACCTCAACCAAATCCGACAGACTTCTTACTGCAGAGGTTTTCTCATTCCAGAACCACTGATTCAGAAGAACTGTGTTCACCTCAAGTGGATACCAGATTGCTCCTACTGCTTCCTCATAATACTTTTCTTCACCTAGGTCCTTCCACGTTGCATTCTCAGCTATTGCTTTGTCGAATATTGGTTGGACCGACCATTCATTTTCTCTACTGACTCCACCTTCATTTCCAACCCAGCGTACACCTTTTCCACTCCAGTTAAGTTGCGAGGTTCCGTCCTTAATATTCTGCCATTCATCTTTAGAGGCTAGGTAGTGAGGATCATATAATCTTACAACGGCAGAGGGTTGCAAGTAGTTAATCAATTCATACCATTTTTCAGGCGTATATGTAGGAACAGGCATCCATATTTTGTAGTCGCTACATGCTCCATCAAACCACACTTCATCTATTCTTCCATAGTTCGTCAATAATTCTTGTAACTGTTCCATAAAATATTCATTATATCTAGAAGTAGGCCACAATCCTTCCTTACGCTGGTGCATATCCCATGGAGAAAGATATACGCCAAGCTGCATCCCATTATCCTTACAGCCCTTGCTCAGCTCTTCCATAAGGTCTATTCCTGCAGAAGACTTGACACTAGAAAAGTCCGTCGTTTTTGTGTTCCATTGGCAGAATCCGTCATGATGCTTTGCTGTAAAAACCATCATCCTCATTCCAGCCTGTCTACATACCCGACACCACTGTCCAACATCTAATCTTTCAGGATGATAATCAGTGATTTCTTCTGAACCATTCCCCCATTGCACATTATTAAAGGTATTCGGACCATAATGAACAAAAGCGATAAACTCCTTTTCCATCCAATCAAGCTGTGCCTTACTTGGCCTTACATGTGCTGCCTTTCTTAATTTTTCCTCTATAGTATCTTCCTTATTAAATGTAACAACCCATGCTCCTGTCACTTTTTCCATAGTTTTCTCCTCCTACATCCTTTCATTTAATTGCAATTGTATACATAAGGACCAGGAATATGAATGGATATTTCTAAAATAGCACATGTATCTTTTTAACTCTTCCTAGAATCCTTTAGGTCCTTGACACTTACTGAGGATACTCTTATTATATAATTATGTACATTTTTCACGAATTAGAACAAATTACTTACTATTATGTCATAATTTAACCCCTGATAAATAGGAGGGTCCAATGAAAAGGAACCGTTCAAGAACTATTCTCAGAACTATTTTTGTTCCCTATACAACTTTATTTGTTATATTATTTATCTGTTTTACTAGTTTTTTTGTAATCACCGAAACAAGAAAAATCCATGATAATTCATTTTCCTCCATAGAAAATAATCTTATCAGTACATCAGAGAATTTTGATCAGCTGGTACAATCCTTAGATTCCATGTCTCAAAATGTGCTGTACTCTAATTTGGTAAAAGAACACTTCAAAAAGTATATAGACTACACTCAGGTTCCTTTTTCCACATATAATTATGAGAGTATTCAGAATACCAAAACTTTATATGAACTTCTAGTTGCACTGATGGGACCAAATGCTCCAGTGGAACAGATTTATCTGTATGGTCTAAGTAATGGCTACTTTGGTGTGGGATTAGATAATTCCTCCTCAAACCAAAGTGTTAAAGATTACTCTTGGTATAACACTGTGATGGAGCATAATGGTAGAAAATATGTAATTGTAGACTCTGACGAAAGGCTTTACCCTTATTATTCCTACAAGGAAGGTAGATACTTTCTATCCCTGATTCGTCAATACTACAGTTCCTTAAATGTTCCACAAGGAATTATAGAAGTCAAAAAATCTATGCTTCCATTTATGCAGACCCTAAGTTCCTATAATCGGAATTACAATGAAAAATACTATATATTCAGCCCGGAGGGCAAGGTAATCTATCCTATAAATGATACTAACGCCAAGGGTCCTGAGTATAATAATATTATTAAAGACACTTCCATTAAATCAAATGAACTAGAGAAATCTCTTATGAAGCGCAAGGGAAATGACTATGTTGTCTTTCAGGCTTCCAAATATAGTGGTTTTATAGTTGCTGTTGTCGTTGATAATGCCGCCTTAATGTCCCCTGTTTGGGGTTACATAAAAACAATGGTCTTGCTTTTGCTAGGCATCTGCTTCGCCATCATTTTTTTATCCTATACGATTTCACAACGACTTAGCAAGCCGCTTGGCCAAATTTACTCCCGTATTCATTCTTTTAGAGTCAATTCAACTACTATAACAGATATGGAATTACCTGCAGTAAATACATCCGTAATAGAATTAAATGAACTATATCAAGCCTTAGTAACTATGCAAGCTCGTGCCCGTGCTGCATTGGAAAATGAGCTTAAGTTGCAAAATCAAGAAATGCAATCTCGTATGCTTGCTTTACAAGCACAGATGAACCCTCATTTTCTCTATAATTCATTAGCAACTATTCAGGCTATGGCAGCAGAAGGAATGACAGAAGAAATTGATATGATGTGCCAAAACATGGCCAGTATCCTTCGTTATATCTCCTCTGATACACAGCAATTGGTAGAAATAGAAGATGAAGTTATACACACCAAAGCGTATCTGCAATGTATGAGAATACGCTATTGCGATGAACTTTCTTACAACTTTGATATTCCTGAAGACATGAACCATTGCAAGATTCCTAAGCTTTGTTTACAACTTATTGTAGAAAATGCTGTAAAGTTTACAACACGTAAGCGTAGTCCTTGGATTATTACTGTAACTGGTAGAAGAACCAATTTTGAATGGGAGCTACAGATAAAGGATAATGGTCCGGGATTTACACAAGAGGAATTGGATTCTTTAAACGCCAAAATTAAAATGATAGATGAAACAGGAGAGCTCCCAAATTTAGAGATAAATGGAATGGGCTTAATGCATATCTATATACGATTAAAGCTGCTGTATAAGCAAGCGCCAATTTACCGCCTTTCAAACAATTGGCCTGAAGGTGCTTGTGTTACAATAGGAGGGTACATATCATGAAATATACTGCAATAGTTGTCGATGATGAAAAACTTATAGCCCGTAATATTGCTCATAGTATCGAATCTGTTAATTCATCATTTGAGGTAAAAAAAATCCTAAGTTGTGGAACAGATGCCTTGGAATACATACGAGAAAATATGCCAAATGTAGTATTTACCGATATAAGAATGCCTGAAATGGATGGTTTGGAATTGGCACATGCCATTGCAGACGAGTTTCCTTTTATTAAATGTGTAATAGTCAGTGGCTATAATGATTTCTTATATGCTAAAAGTGCCATAACATATCATGCAACACATTATCTCCTGAAACCAATCAACAAAGATGAACTAGCAGAATGCCTGTCTCAATTAGAAAATAGTTTTCGTGTACAACACCCAAATTTGGAGCAACTAGCTGGTGATAGCAAAAAAACATGGAATAGTGAAGAAATCGTTACTTTAGTAAAAGAATATATCCATAAGAACTATTCCTCTCAAATCGATTTGACGAACATATCCAATAACTTTGGCTTTTCATCTGCTTACTTAAGTAAAGTGTTCTCCAAGTACGCCGGAATTTCTCCTTCCAAGTACTTAAAAGACTATCGTATTATGGTTGCCAAACAATTATTGAATAACAAAGAAATTCCTATATCCGTTATAAGTACACAATCTGGATTCTTGGATCAATTTCATTTCAGTAAAACCTTTAAAAGTGCTACTGGATATAGTCCAACCGAATATCGGAATTTGAAATGTAATAACGAAATTATATAAAACAACAAAAAGAATAGCAGAAAATGAACTGTCACACAAAAAATCAGTACGACAGTTCATTTTCTGCTATTCCTTTATCATCTTATGCTGTTTCGTCTTGACTATCCTGAAACTCCTGATATGTATACGATAATTCTATTATATTATGGCCACGCTAATGTAATTGTTTCACCATGATATACGCATTCTTTCTTAATGCCATTCCATATTCCTACACATGTTCTTCCCATAATACCCTCAGAATACTTTCCTTCTCTTGTACCAATACAAAGCTCTCGGGTGTTATTCTTCCAGGTAATCAGAACCTTCTGATATTCACCTATTTCAAAACCAAATCCGTCACCTGCATCGTCATATAATTCGAATACAGCATCCTTTCCAGGATATATATGAAATTCCAAAGGAGTATCTACTTTTTCCTGGGTATACTGCAAGGCATTCTCCAAGGGAATTATTGAACCTTCCTTTACAAAAACAGGAATATGGGAGAGTGACACTTCTACCTGAATATATTGCCCTCCAGCAAAGAATTCTCCTGTGTAAAAATCATACCAGCCATACCCCGCTGGTAGATAACACTCCCATATATGAGGTTCGTCAAGAATTTTACTGTTCTTATCATAAAACATAGGTCGTGTAACTGGACAAATAAGTAAACTTCCTCCAAACATAAACTCTGAAGATATGGTCACAACGTTTTCATCCGTAGGGAAGTCAAATAAAAGGCTTCGCATCATTGTATCATCATCCATCCATACTTTTCCTGCCAAAGAATATATGTAAGGTATTAGGCGGTATCTTAAATGTATCGCATTGACAATCGCCTCGTAGAATATGTTTCCAGGTTCGCCAAACTGCCATACTTCTCTTGGTGTATCTGTTCCATGAGATCGAAAAATCGGAAGAAATACAGCATACTGTAGCCATCTTGTATATAATTCTCTATACCCATAATCATCTACGCCTGTGTCATAATCTCCACTCCAAAACCATTTTGGAATAGGGTCGTTACTGCAGAAGCAGCCCCTATTCTTCCAATTGTCTTTTACAGTAAAAAATCCACCAACATCCAGTGTCCAATATGGCATGCCACTTAAACCCATATTTAGACCTTCTACAATCTGTCTCTTGAACACATCCCATGTGGCACTAATATCTCCAGACCAAAGCACTACTCCATACTTCTGGATGTTTGGATATCCTGATCTTGTAAGATTTAATACTCGCTTCTTACACGTGGTTCTTCGCTGATTTTCATAAATTCCTTTTGCATGTTCTAAGGCATACATGTTTGCTCGGTCCGGACAAAGGAACTTCTTGTGCTCCTGCCCTACCAATTGAAATCTTTCCCATGGTTCTCTTATATATTCACCATTCCAGTCTGGTCCCGAAAATGGTTCTGTTGAATCACACCACCATGAATCGAACCCATCATCAAACAATCCACGGACCTGCTTCCAGTATAATTCACGGGCCTGTTCAGAAAATGCATTATAAGTTGCATAGTCCTGTAACAGATATCCCTTCTTATTCATTTCTTCATAATCTTCTGTCCCAAAGTTCATATTTGGCCAGATAGATATCATAGAATGAATATGCATGTTATGTAATAACATATTCATAGTTGCTACATCCGGATATCTACCTTTATCTAAATGTTTATTGCCCCATTTTCCTTCTTCCCAAGTGTGCCAATCCTGTACAATACAGTCAATTGGTATTTTTCTGATTCTGTACTCCTCTGCCACATCCAACAATTCCTGTTGATTGTGATAGGTTTCCTTAGATTGTATATATCCAAATGCCCATTTAGGCAGCATCGTAGCTTTACCAGTTAGTGTACGATACCCTTTCACTAACTGATCCACTGTATCTCCTGCAATAAAATAATAATCAATCTGTTCTACTGTATCAAGATAAATATATGATCCACGTTTATCATCATTAAATGTCATTAGCGACCCACAATTAATCAATATCGCATATCCTTTACTAGAAACCATAAAGGGGATTGGAATTCTCATATTATGTTGATACAAATACTGTATGTTATGTCTATAGTCATAAATACCCTCTTCACCTTGGCCTAGCCCATATATATGTTCATCCGTCTGAAATTTAAATGATATCTTTCCTTTATATGCCATATGGTGCTGTACAGGCTTCAAATTGTTAATAAAATTTCTTTCTCCATCCACTGTAGTTACACGTTGGATATCGGGTTTATCACCCTCAATTTTATGTATTACATATGGAATTTCTGTAAGCTCCTTATGACCTTCTTCAAGTAAAACTCGCCCTGTATTACTTTCCCTCCACAGGAAGTCAGTACTCTCTTTATCTATTTCCAGTTCTATCTTTTTTGATGAAATCCTATAAGCATGCCCTGTCTCTTGGACTTCAAGGCAAACTGATGGCCTAATACCAATCTCTAAAGGTGAATCAATTGATGGCATGTTCTTTCTTGTATAGACACAATGAAAAATGTTCTCTTTCATTCCTTCTACAACAAGCAATCCATGTTTTGTATTTAGTTGCACTGCATATTGCTGTTCAGCCTGCTTCATATTAATCCACCTCTATTCTTTGATTGCCCCATCTGTCATACCAGCAACTATATACTTTTGCCCTACAAGATATACTACAATAACAGGCAGACTTGTAAGGAGGATATCCGCACACACCAGATTCCAATCTTTAAAGAACATGCCAAAGAAATTGTACACAGACAGTGTCATTGGCCATTTATCTGAACTGCTCAGAAAATACAGCGGCGCTAGAAACTCATTCCACGTATTTAAAAAAGTCAGTACTATAACCGTTGCCAGTGCTGGTTTTAACAAGGGCCTTATAATAGTAACAAACAAACGTATGGGCCCACACCCATCAATCAGGGCTGCCTCATCCAATTCTACTGGTACCCGATTTACAAATCCATGTATCAGAAATACTGCAAATGGTAGCTGCATCGCTGTGTATAACAGAATAATTCCCAATTTTGTGTTATTGAGATGTAAAAACAGCATTACCTTTGTTAGAGCTACATAGTTTATCGGCAGAGTGATTCCCAATACTATATACATATATAGCGCCTTATTCAGCTTAGAGGTATGTCTCGATAATACATAGGCTGCTAGTGCAGCAAGAATTGTACACAGCAAAACACTTCCTACTGAATATATGCTACTGTTACAGAATGATTGCAGTAGTTTTCCTTTGTCTATCACCTTTGTAAAGTTCTCTAACTGCAACGGGAAGCTAGGTAACGTCAAATCCATATTTGATGCCGCACTACTGGTTTTAAAAGAATTAAACAAGATTAGCAACAATGGAATCAAACAGATAAAGGAGATCATCCATGCCACGATATTCTCAATTACCCGCACAATCTTACTTTTTCTGCTCATTATTCCTGCACCTCATTTCTTGTCATGAAACGTATCATAAAAAATCCTACAAATAACATAAACACAAACATGATAGAGGACAATGCTGTACCGATTCCATATTGCCCTGTTCCAAATCGCTTAAATACTTCTGTATATAGTACCTCTGTTGTTGCTTTACCCGGACCTCCATTGGTCATGGAATAGATGATATCAAATACTTTCAGTCCATAGATTATATTTAGAACGGTTGTTGTAGCCAGTGTTGGCAACAATAATGGCATGGTAATACTTTTAAACTGTTGCCAGCTGGAGGCTCCATCGATGCTAGCTGCTTCATAATAGTTTTTGGGAATGGACAAAATCCCTGCAACTAATACTGTCATGATATACCCCGTCCCTCGCCAGATATCCACTCCCATTACTGTTCCAAATGCATACTTAGGACTAGTCAGCCATGGAAGTGCAAAGAATCCCATTCCAAACTTATTGAGGAAATTATTCAGTAACCCATCTGCCGGATTTAATATTGAAGAGAATACCATTCCAATGATGAGCGTAGATAATACGGACGGCATAAACATAATCCCTCTGTGAAAGTTCAGAGCTTTGATAGACTTTGTCATCAGAACTGCCATAGCAAGACCAAGAACGTTTTTCAAAATAGTAGTGACAAAGGTAAATACCAGAGTATTAGCGATAATCTTTACATAGGATTTATCTGATGTAAAGATCGTCTTGAAATTATCCAATCCGACAAAATGAAGTTGATCAGAATACGCCGACCAATCAGTAAAAGAATATGCTACTCCTATGAGACTGGGGATTACAAAGAGAACAGAGTATATGATCAATGCCCCTGATGCAAACCATACTGGATATATTTTCTTCTTATTCATTACTTGCCTCTTTTCTAAATACAGCTGGCATTATTACATGCCAGCTGTTTCTTTACTTTGCTGTTTCTTTGTATATTACTTCCATGCTGCATCTGAAGCTGCTTTTGCCTGCTCTGCTCGTGTACTATCGATATCCTTCAACACTTCCTCTGGACTCATTTCTCCAACAAACATAGCGGATAAACTAGCTCCCATTTCACTCCATTGTGGATTTACATATTTGACTGCTGTCTGATATACAGTAGCTCTTTCTGGATAGGCAGCATAGAACTCTTTTATATTGTCATCATATGTTTCCGGTGCATTGGTATATGGAAGTTTATTAAATTTATTTACATTCTCGGTCAGATAGGTAAGACTTTCTTCTGTTGCTAAGAACTCAAGATACTGTTTAGCTTCTGCTACATTCTCTGAACCAGAGTAGATAAATCTTGCCGGTCCAGCTGGATTTACATTTAAAGTCTGATTATCTGCCAAAGGCATTACAAAGTATCCGATATCATCTTTTTTTAATTCTCCACCAACTGCTTCTACTTCACCACCAAAGCCCTGGTTTGCAACCGTCATGGCATACTCACCAGATGCGATGTTCTTGGCTGAATTGGTGTATTCATTGGACATGTAGTTGTCTCCCCAGAATCCCTTATCTACCATATCCTTTATCTGTTCTAGGATTGTTTTCATAGTTGCATTCTGTGCGAAAGTTGTCTCATTATTATTCAATTTGGCTGCTGTTCCAGGTTCTTTTGTCTCTGCTACAACACAAACCTCTGGGAACCATAAGGTATGATGCCATCCGTCTGCAACACACTCATAAATAGGTGTTACTCCGGAGTCCTTAATCTTCTGGCAAACATCCACAAATTCTGCATAATTCTTTGGTACACTTAATCCTAAGCTACTGAATATTTTTTTGCTATAAGCTACTGCCCATACAGCAGATGCATCCTGCATTGGTTGACCATACAGTTTGTTATTTACAGTAAGCTCTGCTGCTACCAGCTTGTCTACATTTCCTGCCCAAGATTCGCCGGATAAATCTATCGCATTTTTCTCTACATTGTACTGGGAAGCAATATCAAAGCTACCACTTTGAGTAGCAAAGATATCAGTACATTCCCCTGTGTTTAATTTAGTCGTCAAAAGGTTGATATACTGGTCAGATGGAACGATCTGATACTCTACTTTGATTCCTGTCTGCTCTGTAAACTTTTCTGCCAGCTCCATCTCGGCATCCTGAACCCAGTCCTGACTTGCCATATAAGTTATGGTTTTGTTGGATTTTGTTGCTTCTGGTGTTGCTGGGCCTTTACCCTCTGTATTTGGGGAACCCTCTGGCTCCTTTGAATTAGTGTTCTTCTCAGAACTGCAAGCTGTCAGGCCAAGAACCATAGATACTACTAACATAATTATAACTAATTTCTTTTTCATAAATTGCCTCCTTATATTATTGTACTTATTTTGGATACCCTTATTATATAATCATAAGCATTTTCTACGGAATGGAAAAAAGTACTTTTCACCATGTCAGATTTTAACCACAGGATAACAGATTCAGGGGCTGATTATATAATCAGCCCCTGAAATACTCTATATTAAAAATAACAAAACTCTTTCTCTTTATTGATTTTTGACATTTGGATAAAACTGCGTAAACATGTTACGTCTCTTAACTTCCTTCACTTCACAGATTGTATTGGCCACTATAGCTGTGTTGACCTGAAAGATATTGTATCTACTAAATGGCTATTTTCCTGTCTTCACATCATGGTAACTAAGCAGTTCACAATCCTTATCCTTAATCAACTGACATGTTCCTTCCTTACTCTTTGGAGCTTCCCCGCTGCTAGAACAAAGGTACAATTCCACTTTTTTACCTGTCGATAAAAGCTCCACCATAGAGTTAAAGGCGGGAGCAGGGAACCCTGCCCAGATTGGCGCTATCAGAATAATCTTCTCAAACTCCTCAGGATTACAATCCAGAGGTCGTATCTTTACACAACTTCTCTTCATAGCCTTTGGACAGCCGGAGAAAAAGGCTGTCAACAAATTTCGTTTTCTCTTTTCCTTTACCTCACAAACAGTAGCATTCTCCTCAGTTTCTGCTAAACGATTCGCTTCCTCTCTAGATCTGCCTCCAAAGGTATAGTATAGTATCAATGTCTTCATATTAAGATCCTCCTTTACTGTGTTACCTCACAAACTGTCAGCTCCTGTCCTTCTACTTTGAATCTGATATTATATCCCCCATAGCTCACTCCCCAGATTCTGTCGTCATCATGAATATAAGCGGTCCTTGGATCTTGCTCTAGGATCTCTATGATGTTCAATCGTTCCTCTTCCTCCACCAGTTTTAGTAAGTCCTCTGGAAAAAGCACATGTAGCTTATGTTTCTTAACTGCTGCCCCAAAACCTCCCTTAGCCTCAGGATGACTGTCGGCGTAAGGCAGATAGGGCTTAATGTCATAGATAGGAGTGCCATCTAACATATCAATACCTGATACTGTAATAACAGGACCTATCTTTTCATCCAGCTGGATGGCTTCAAGCCTTACAGAGGACAAGCCAATAGCATTGGGACGATATGGAGATCTGGTGGCAAATACGCCCATACGCACTCTTCCACCTAACCTTGGTGGAGCTACCGTAGCAGACCATTCTTTACGGACCGCTTTACTAAAGCCCCAGATAAGCCAGAGATGAGAAAAGTCCTCCATTCCCCTGATAGCATCGGGATTACGATATTCCGGTTCAAATACAATCTTGCCCTTTAATCCTTTTACAAGCCCGCTTTGCCTAGGAATCCCAAACTTCTCAGGAAAATCTGTATGAATTCTAGCAATTATTTTTAACTGTTGTTCTTTCATAGGTTTGCTCTACTACACTCCTGTTACTCTCTTTATTATGTTACATTTTTATGGTAATTTATTACCTGCTGCCCTGTAACACTCATACCACTCTTTTCTGGTAAGCATGATATCTGCTCCTTTAGCGATACCTTCTATGCGATCACGATTGGTGCTACCTACTATTACCTGCATATTGGCTGGATGGCGTAAGATCCATGCTGCTGCAATTGCATTGTTAGTTGTATTATATTTCTCTGCTAGACGGTCTAGAACTTCATTGAGTTCTACGTAATCTGGATTTCCTAAAAAGGTCCCTTCAAAAACTCCATATTGAAATGGGCTATAGCATTGAATTACTATATCATGAAGCCTGCAGTAATCTAGTACTCCAGCATCTCGGTTAACTCCATGGCGATCCGTAGTATTAAGATACGCTGGTGCATCAAGGAGCAAAGTATGAGCCAACGAAAATTGTAGTTGATTCACTTCAATAGGTTGATGAAGATATCTCTGTAGCAGTGCAATTTGTGCTGGAGTATGATTGCTGACACCATAATGCATCACCTTTCCCTGTTGAAATAGCTGATCAAAGGCTTCCGCTACTTCCTCTGGCTCCATTAACAGGTCGGGGCGATGTAACAACAAATAATCTAAGTGATCCGTATTCAATTTCCTAAGGGAGTTTTCCACACTTTCAATAATGTGTTCCTTCGAGAAATCATAGCAGGTAAAGTCCCCTAGCTGAATGCTACACTTACTCTGCAAAATCAGGCTCTCACGAACTCCAGGCATCTCCTTTAGGGCTTTTCCAAATAGCTCCTCAGACCTGCCACCTCCATAGATGTCTGCATGATCCCAAAAATTGATTCCATGCTCCAATAATACCTCTATCAGCCGGCATATCTGACTGACTTCCATATCTGCAATTCGCATGCAGCCCTGAGCAATGGCTGACACTTTCTTCCCTTTTATAGAGATATATTTCATATGCGTATCCTCCTAATTAGATGCAGGCTCCTTAATGAATCTTAGAATTAAGGTGGTATCCTGCTCTTGCCCCCTACGAAACTCTATTTTCTTTTTCATTACTGTGTACACTCCTTATACTACTATGTATGATTACTCTTACCATTCATTATAGATACCAAGAATACATCTCGCAAGGCATTGTTTTAGAAAAATAGAAAGATGCATTAGCTGTTCTCAACCAATACACCTTTTAATTGCCCTAAATAGATTATAACGCACGATAATACAATTGATAGATTTCATCCCGGTTAAACAGAATCGGATGATTCTGAATGCTTGCAAATGATACCTTAAAACAATTCTCTGTCATCCATGGAATATCCTTTGATTGGATCCCAATCTTTGATAGCGATGTGGTCAAGTTCAGTTTATCTAAAAGAATTCGAATTTGTTTTCCACAATCTTTATGATCTCTACCCCCTAGAATTCTTGAAATTATTCCATATTTTTCACTATACATTTGCTGACTTGCTTCTACAATAACCGGAGTCAGTGCTGCAAGTCCTCTTCCATGGATAACATTCTTTAATCCACTTGCAGGGTGCTCCATGCCATGGGGTAAGACTACCCCTGCACTATGAATGACCATACCACCCAGGGTACTAGCCATACTTAGATTATCCCACAATTGTCCTCTTCTCTCAGGTTCTAGCATCTCTGAATCCTGATACAAGAACTCTAAAGATTGAGTGATAAGTTCCATTCCCTTAATTGCTAGTGCATCTGTAATAGGATTCGCCTGTTTTGATACATAGGCCTCCATACAGTGACAAAAGGCATCAAATCCCACAGAAGAAAGAACTTGTTTTGGCATAGTTTCCATCAGCTCAGAGTCTACAATAGATGTCTTTGGAACAATCACATTGGATCGAAGAGATTTCTTATCTCCATTTTCTTTGTTGGTTAAGACAGCAAAACCATTGCCTTCGCTGCCAGTTCCACAGGTCGTTGGAACAAGAATGATGGGGAGGGCCAATCCCCCCTGTTCCCTTCCATAGATATAATCGTTTACATCTCCTTCGTTCTTTACAAGAAAGGCAATGGCCTTGGCGCAATCCATAATGCTTCCTCCACCCACTCCAATTACTACCTGACATCCAGTATTCTTTGCAAGAATGGCCCCTTCTTCAGCCATAGTAGTAAGTGGATTTTGTTCTACCCTATCAAATAATTCTACTGTCATCCCTGCCTTTTTCAGATACTCCATAATTCGATTTAGTAAACCAGATCTGCGTATACTATGAGCACCCGTTACCAACAGGGCTCGTTGGCCATAAACGGAAGCCCTCTTCCCTACCTCAGCCACTCTACCACGGCCAAATATTACATGAACCGGTAGATGATATTCCATTGTCATAGAACCATCACCGCCTCTTTTATTATGGAAATAGCCTTATCACACTCTTCCTTCGTTACAATAAGTGGTGGGATCAAACGAATAATACTGGTTCCAATGGCTGTTATTAATAGTTTGCGATGAAAACATTCATGTTTTACCTCAATTGCATGGATACCTTTTTCAAGCTCCGCTCCTATTAGCAGCCCTTGATGTCTTACCTCTTTGATTCTTGGTATCTTCTCCAACTCGCTACAGAAATAATCACCCATAATCTTGGCATTACCTGCACAATCACGGTTAAGTAGTTCATTTACCTGAGCTAGTGCAGCTGCACAGCATACCGGATGACCTCCAAAGGTACTTCCATGGGAACCAATGGTAAAGGCTTGTGCAACCTCCTTTGTAGCACAGATCGCTCCGATTGGCATTCCACCCCCCAGGGCTTTTGCCATAGATACCAAATCTGGCTTAATTCCATAACTCATATAACTCATGATGGCACCAGTTCTGCACCAGCCTGTCTGTACCTCATCTAGCATCAATAAGATGTTTTCTTCGTCACAGAGCTTACGAATTCCTTTCATGAATTCTATGGTAGCTGGATGAACACCACCTTCTCCCTGGATAGGCTCAATCATAATCCCTATGGTTTGGGCGCTTACTGCACTTTGAAAGGATTCCAGATTATTGTACTCAGCATAGGTAAATCCAGGAGTCAACTCTCCAAATCCAAGCTGGCAGGCTGTATCTGGTTGGCCAGTAGCACTGAGAGATCCGAGAGTTCTTCCATGAAAGGACATTTTCGCTGTGATGATATTGTATTTATCTGGTCCATACTTCTCTACACCATATTTTCTGGCCATCTTAATCATTGCTTCATTGGCCTCTGTGCCTGAGTTCTGAAAAAAGATTTTATCCATTCCGATGGTAGTACAGATCTTCTCTGCCAACAATGCCTGGGGAATTGTGTAAGGATAATTAAAGGTTTGCATTAGATCAGCACATTGTTCTTTTACAGCGGCAACCACCCTTTCATTACAATTTCCAGTGGAATTTACTGCGATTCCTGCATAAAAATCCAAATAAGCACTGCCATCCGCTCCATATAGATACATATCCTTCCCATGATCTGCAACAAAGTCAAATCGTTCATAGGTTTCAATCATATATTGATTCACCCTATCCTTAATATCCTGTTCCTTCAATCCTGTTTCTACTAATCTCATATTCATTCCCTCTTTCTTACTTTCCATGGTCCTTATTCTTATCTATCTTCCACTCTGGAAATTTTATCTTCAAGTAATCTAGGATTACCTTCACACAATTATCCACTCCAACTCGTTCACTGTTTAATGTCATGTCATAATTAACTGGGTTGGTCCAATAGTTCCCCTTGGAATAATATTTGTAGTAATCTGCTCGATATTTATCCGTCTGGGTTATCGTGGCATTGGCTGTCGTTTCATCCACTTTCATATGCTCCATGGTCCTCTTCAGACAGAAGTCTCTAGGAGCCTCAATATAGATACTGACCACATTGGGATTACCACGTAATACCCAATCTGCACACTTTCCTACAATAACACAAGATTCTGTGCTGGCCAGATCTAAGATAATTTGTTTTTGATATTCAAATAAGGTATCTGAAGAAATGAACTTTTCATTCCTGCTTATGTAACTCTTCGCCCGAGGCAGGCCTCTTAAGAAGTTCGAAAAGCCCCCCTTATCCCGAATTTTTTCATTCACCTCGGTAAACAGTTTTTCATCCAGGTGGCTAAGTTGCGATGCTAAGGTTAATATTCTATTCTCATAACAATGGATTCCCAGTTCCTTTGCAAGATTAGAGGCAATTTCCTTCCCCCCACTGCCAAATCCACGTGCAAATGTTATTACATAATGCTGCTCCATACTGTTTCCTCCTTTTCTCAAAGCCCTTAACTAACCAGCCATAAATCTGCTTAAGAACTCTCTAGTCCTTGGATTTTTAGGGTTCGTAAACAGTATCTGTGGAATGTTGTCCTCTACAATATAGCCTTTATCCATGAAAATAGTTCTGCTAGAAACATCTCTGGCAAACCCCATTTCATGAGTGACAATAATCATAGTAAGACCAGTACTGGTAAGCTGCTTCATGACATTAAGGACCTCTCCTACCATCTCCGGATCAAGAGCAGAGGTAGGTTCATCAAATAAGAGTACTTCTGGATTCATACATAGCGCTCTGGCTATGGCGACACGCTGCTTTTGCCCTCCAGACAGCTGAGCCGGCATGGCATGAATATAGGGTGCCATGCCAACTGCCTTCAGATTGTTGATGGCTCGGTCAAAGGCTTCCTCCTTACTAAGGTGAAGGACTCTTCTTGTGCCAGCCATACAATTTTTTAGTACCGACATATTATTAAATAAATTAAATGACTGAAACACCATTCCTACTTTAGAACGATAAAGGTTAATCTCCCTCTGTAGATCCTTGACTTCACTACCATGATATAGAATCTTACCAGAGGTTTGGTGTTCCAGTTTATTGATACAACGAAGAAGTGTGGATTTCCCTGACCCGGAGGTTCCAACGACACAGATGACCTCACCCTTTTTTACAGAAAAATCTATTTTCTTTAATACCTCATGGTCTCCAAAGGATTTTCCTAATTCCTCCACACCAATTACCTGTTCTTCCAATTGATTTTTCTTCCCCATAGAATACCTCCCTACTCATTTTCCATATACTCGGTGGCAAGGGCATAAGCTTTCTGCCCATTCATCTTTTTCTCTATCCATAAAAATAACTGATTAAAAATAAAGCAAAGGATAAAGTAAATCACTGCAATGACAAGATATGATTGAAAATACTTATAATAAGTCCCACCGGCTGTCTTTGCTACCAGGAACAATTCTGACACACCAATTACATTCAAGACAGAAGTCATCTTTAAGTTTGTCAGGAAGGTATTGCACATCTCCGGTATAATATTCTTAAACGCCTGTGGAAGAATCACATGAAACATGGCAGATATCGGGGACATCCCCATTGCCAATGCACCTTCCCTTTGCCCAGAATCAATGGATTTGATTCCCGCACGCACTGTTTCAGCCATATAAGCTCCAGTATTTAATACCGTGACCAAGATACCAGCAACGACAGAGGAGATATCTACTCCACACTGTCTGAGGCCATAATAGATAATCATACCTTGAACAATCATTGGAGTTCCACGAAAAAGCTCTACATAGACAGTGGAGATTCCCTTGATCAAGTAGATGATAGCATGCTTCATAATTCCGTCCTGTTTATTTAATTGAATGTCTTTAATGATTCCAATCAGGTAACCCAAAAGAAATCCAAATAGGGTGCCTAGTATTGCCACATATAGGGTTACCCAGGTTCCTTTCAAAAACATATTCCAATATTTCTCAAAAAGAAATAACATCCACTCCCATGTACCACTTGATTCTGTAATTTCTATGATTCCAAACATGCTCATCATCTCCTTCATATTGCTTATGCTTTATCTAGTTAGCCGCTGGCTGTAATTTGATTGCTTCATCCATCATCTTATCCATCTTATCCTTATCCCAGGAAAGCTCCTTTAAGACTCCCTGAATCTGATCACGCAATTGGGTATCACCCTTTCTTACTGCAATACAGACATTAGTGGAACCGGTAGGATCTTTAATCGTGTCATTGGCATCCAGAGTAAGTATTTTAAGATCTGAGTTGTTCATTACTGCTGATTGTGAGGTTGGTAAATCGATTACACTGACATCAGCTGCGCCATTACTCAATGCCATAAAGCATTCTGCCGTTGTACTATAGTTGGTTCCAAGCTCAGCCTCCGGAATCTGTTTTAGTAAATCCACCCATGCAGTTCCTAACTGAGTGGTTACCTTAACCTTCTTTCCTGCAAAATCAGATAGCTTTGTAATATTCTCAAATGCACCGCCTTTTTTCACTGTTAAACAGATATCTCTATAGTAATAAACATCAGTAAAATCATAGGATTTCTCGCGTTCCTCTGTTTTTCCCATACCTGCTATGATGCAGTCATAGTCCTTGGCATCTAGACCCATTCCGATGGAATCCCATTCTACCTTATGTATTTCCAAATCCCAACCTAACTGATCTGCAATTTTCTGAGCCATCATAATATCATAGCCATAGGCATAATAGGAGGTACCATGGATTGGTACTGCGGTCTCTCCATTAACAACCTCTTTGCTTTCCTGTGTCCAGTTAAAAGGAGCATACGCACATTCCATTCCAACTCGAAGAACTTTCTTTTTATCCGGATTACTCACTTCCTTCTTACCACAAGCGGATAAGATTCCTACCATACAGGTAACCATCAACAATAGTGCTAAACACCTAGTTCGTAATTTTCTGTTCATCATAAATTCCTCCAAACCTTTCATTTTCTTTTCCCTAATAAGGGATACTCTAAACGCAAAAATGCAACGAAGCCATTTGCTCCGTTGCATTTTTGATATGGACCATTCTATGCTTAGAAATGGATTTTGTAAAATTCTAATTTTTCATTATGATATGAATTATTTTCATATCTGCAAAAAAGTTCTCTTCCTTTTGTTCCTAAAATGCGGTACAATTGCAATAAATTTTTAGTATCCATGAAAATATGTTAGGGCTTAGAATTGGAGGACGTTATGGGTAAATATGAACCAATACTAAAAGTAGCTGCTCTTGGCAATATGACAAAGGCTGCCAATGAGTTAGGTTATACACAATCTGGATTAAGTCATATGATTAAGAATATGGAAAAGGAATTACATATCTCAATTTTTCAAAGAGAGCGACAGGGGGTTACTTTAACCAAAGCTGGGGCTGAACTCATTGAAATCATGCTACAAATTGAAGGTCTTGAGAATACTCTATACGAGACCGCCTTATCCTATCGTACCAGTTCACTTAAGGTGGGAAGTCTATACAGTGTATCTGCCAACTGGATTCCAGGAATTCTTAAAGATTTCTACACCAAGTATCCCAATACTTTAGTAACCCTAATTGAAAAAGCAGACTATCAAAGTATTGAGGAAGACATCCGCTCTGGCGCCTTGGATTGTGGTTTTTTTGCAGGTACCAGATATCAGAATGTGGACTTTATTCCTCTCTATAAAGACTCTTACTATGCAATTCTTCCTCTAGATAATCCTCTCTCCGGCAAAGATATCGTATCTTTAGAAGACATCAGCCACTATCCCTTCATAATGCCTAGTGAAGGAATCAGCAACACTGTCATTCGAGAATTAATTAAGGACCTACATATGTCGCCGAACCTAATCTCTGAATCCTTAGATGACCTTGCGACTCTGACCTTAGTGGAAAATGGCTTAGGCATCACCATCCTGCCAGGGCTTATTGCTAAAACTACCTTTCGAAA
>JAEZPG010000099.1 GCA_023413555.1 Bacillota bacterium
TCTTGGAATAGTACCAGCTATCACAGGTGGTGTTGGATTTTGCAGTTAAGGATACACTATTTGTACTCACATTGGAGATGGTTGTGGTAATACTTGGTGCTGTTCTATCTAGGGTATCAAGTACTGCTTCCGTTTCTGTATTAAATATTAATTTATACCACTAATCATCAGCTTAACAAACCTGAATTTTGCTTTCATGTAGATTCGAACATAGAATGGATAAAATAATCATCTGAGCATATAAATGCATTATAATGTATTTTCAAGAGGTACATCATACTCGTCAATCTCAATTTGTCTCTTTGCTCCATCTAGCTTCACCTTCATCTCTTTAAATATGCAAACTCAATTATATCAGCTTTTAATAACAAAGATATCGTATGACTTTGCTAAGAAAGTAAAGAGTCTCCAAACTTGCAAACTCTTCACACTTCTTATATCCGTACTAAACCTATTCTAATGGTTCCTTAGAATACCTATGAATTCGAAATGATTCTTCATCATAAGTCAGATAAAACACTTCCACTTCCTCCAATATTGTTTTTACATCATCGTTGTTTTTAAATCTCAAAAAATCCTTGCATTGAATACTCCCTTTAAAAAAGCAAATACTAGGAATATAATTCCACTCATTATCGAAAAATTCATTGTATGTAATAATCTCCGCAAACATTCGAGCCAATGATTCTTTGCTCTGTTCTGGCTTAACTTCTACTGCAAACATCGTTCCATACAATTTTTCTTTTTCATCTGGATACAGAAATGGTAATAACATTTCCACTCCATTCCATAAGAAATGCTTAGCAGATGCAAATAAAGGTGGCTTTGATTTTTCTTGGCATAGTTCCTCTATTTCATCCATTCCACCTAAAAGTAAATCTATCCCACCTAATTTTAAAATATTATAGTTTACAGGATACTCGTAATCAATTACAGCATATTTTCCTCTATTTTCTTTCTTCCATACAAATCGGCATTCTTTACATTTCTCTTGTTGCTCTGTGTTGAATTCATGTCCAACATCACGATTAGAGTAATACATACAACGGCAAACTCTTTTCTCTGTCACACATTCAGGGTTATCTTTTTCTAAATTCCAATCGCATAAGCTGTGGTTGGGCAAATGTTCCTTGCTATTAAAACGATTCGGTAAATATCCTAGTAGTGCCTTCTTTCTCTCATCTGAATGAGCTGGAAATTTACGCACAATATCAGCTACTTCTTTCAGTGCATTTTCCTGTGCCCGGATATTTCTATTTTGCAACTCTTTTCTGTCTTTGAATGGATATGTGTTCATCATATTTCATTTCCTCCTCATCATAAAATTTATACTGTAATAATTTCACCGTCATTTGGGTAAATGGTACTTGTTCTTATATCACTAAATTCACTTGCCTGATTTGTATGTATTGAAATAAGCACTTTCGGGTTTATGATACCAACTACTTTTTCAACTGTAGAAAAATTTGCATGACCGCTTGTATGCAAAATTTCATTTCTATATTTTTTGAAACTATGTTGAATCTTCTCATTTTCCTCAATATAGCCACTCCACATCAAGTAAATTAACAACGGGTTACTCTCTTTGTATTGATCCATTATACTTTCAAAATACGGATTTCCAAGCCTTACAAACATATAAAATCCTCTTTGTCTGAATTTTTCATCCAGATTTTGTCTGTAAACCAACATCTTCTTAAATCTGTATAATTCACTGTACTTACCACTAGCATCAGAAACTCTTTTCAGAATTTACTTTTGATAAGAATCACACAAACAATACCTACCTCTAAGAACAGCCTTTGTAAATGCTGCAACGCGGTCTATGTTAATGGAAGCGCAAGCTACAAACACATATTTGTTCTCTTCAAAGTCCATAGACAATGAGTATAACATAAAAATTGTACCACTAACAGTTATATCTTGATTCATGTAACTCCTCCTTTACATAAAAATAGTACTGTCTTTGTCATTGCTCCATACTATAGGTATAAAAAGCCTAATGATTATTCATTTGGCTGAACCTATAAATAGTTTTAATTATATTATTGATGAGGGACAAACACATGCAAATAGTAAGTATATAGGCAGTTTGTTAAAAATGCTGACCATTACACCATTTTATTCACCTTGCTAAAAAATTAAAGATGTAAATATTCAAACTTTATGGTAGATTAACATTTGTGTATAATTAATATTTTGTCCATTCTAATTTTCCTCTATTTAAATCTAGAATTACCAAAATCTTCTATTATTGTATTATAAACAAAATGTATAACAACTTTTCCTTTACTTGTATTAATTACAACTTACATTATAACCCAACCAGCACTAGCAGGCTAACGTTTATTGTTTTCTTTTCTCACAAAGCATAAGGCTGTTGTCACTTTTACCCCATATACTAATTGGTCTTTTATCACATAAAAGGTCAATTTAAACCTATAACATCTCCGTTTTCCCACATAAAATAAATAACGCTTAGAAACATTGCCTATAAGATGTTTCTAAGCGTTTTACAGACGCCAATAGAATTTTGATTGCAATGGGTATTATGGTATTGTGCCTAACCATTAGATTTGCGAGTTAATATTAGCTTCTAATAGCCCCAATTACATTTCCGTCATCATCATAATTTACATATGAATCAAAATCTATTTCTGCATGAAGCCTTGATGCTAAATCTATAAATTCCCGTGACAATTCTATAATTGGATTATCGGTAAGATTAATTACAACACAAAACCTCGTATTTAACTTATATCTTTCTATGTATTCTAAAATCTGTTTTTCACGGGAAAGTAACATATCGCAGATTTTTCTAATTGGTACTTTCACATCAACTGTTTGAATATATCCAGTAGAATACATAATACTTGTATGGGTTTCTATGCGACTTAGTTGTTTGAATTGCCCCATGTATCTTACATCACCCTTTTTAACTATTTTACAACTATCAATACCTATTTGAGCACTAATTTCTTCAACCGGAAAGTCTTCTGTAAACATAATGAATTCTACCATAATTTCCATATATTCTTCTCCTTACTTAATAAAATATCCTGTAGCTATTTTAGCAGCTTCTTTTGCACCATTTGCCAAAATAAAGATTACTCCGGTAGCTTTATCATAGAATAAATTATATTGCGCAATCTTTGCCCTATCTCCCAATACCTCATACTTAATATCATGGGCATTGAATCCTTTTTGTTTCAAATAGCTGTCCGATATTTTAGTCAAACTACATTTATTATGTACCAATATTCCTTCTGAACCTACAAAATATGTATGCCAATCTTCGACTTCAAAATTGTAAACAGTTACTGGTTTATCAAAATGTTTTACAAAAACATCTATTATAATGCCGTTTTCACCATTTTGTAAGCAAAGAATATCACCAGATTTTAAATTCTTTGCTGCAACCCATCCATTATTTTCTACATAAAAAAGATGCTCATCGGTAGTTATTATTTCCTCTGTTTCAGTTAAAACATAATACACCGTATATGTTTCTCTAACAAAAACATTTGTAACTTTTTTTATGCCATATTCGCTTGTCGTCGGATTCGCCGCATATACACTGTCTCCTATCTTGATATCTTCAATAGTTCGATCCCCATCAGGCGTTTTTATGGTTGTTCCTGCCACAAAACAACAAGTTTCCTTTATAAGAGTTCGTATTGATGATTTCACATTTGAAGATAGTTTTTTAAATACAAGCTTACCAGTTCTTATCATTTTAGCCACATATTGGCCAAACTCAACAGCAATTTTCACAATATAAGGTCCAATAAAATAACCGATTACTGCCGCAGTAGCTCCAACAAGTAAAGAAACAGCCGCCACAAAAAGAGGCCTTGCAAACCAACCATTAATTCTTAATAAATCAGCTAACCAATTTCCTAGGAACCTCCCCCTACTACACCTATAACTGCTCCTATAGCAGCTCCTATCACATTTGCTGCAATATAGCCTGTAGAATCAGCATAATTAACCGGATTGTTATAGCAGTATGTAAAAAGGTTAGTTACTAAAATGTGATCCGACAATCCCATCATCTCAGGTACGTCAGCATTAATAAACCGACTAATTTCCGGATCATAATAGCGTGAGCATACATAGAAAAGTTGCGTCTCCGTATCCTCATAGCACCCACGATACCGCATCGGATTCAGCTTTCCAACCGTATCAGCACTACTACCACTTATTCTTTCCACTTTTCCCCATGTATCATAGGTATAGGATACGACTTGTTTTCCACCTTTGTCAAGAATTCCAGTTATATCTCCCTGTGCGTTCTTTACATATATATACTCTGTTCCGTTTAAGTTTAATCCGGTTAAATTATTATTCTTATCATAACGGAAATATATCTGGTTTGTTCCGTTATTCTGATTTGTAATCCTCCCATCAATCGATGTATAGGAAGTCGTCACCCCATTAGTAGTCTTTGAAGTTCTGATACCTTCATCATCATAGGTAAAGCTTATAGCAGTACTACCATTCTCCATAGAAGAAAGACTTCTGCCTGCCTCCCAGGTCATATCCCATCCAAGATAGCTTAATGGATTACCAATCCCATCATAGGTGATTTCCTGGCCATTATAGGAAGTACATTGATCTGGAAAAGCACTGTTTTCATAGGAGTATCTTATAGTATCTGTTGGAGTCACTCCATCAAGATTACTCGAATTGTATGTATACATATTCTTTTCTAATATATTTCCGTTCTTATCATAAGTATAAGTTTCTGTCTTATTCAGTACTGCATCATCAACTCTTATCAGTTGATCTGCAATATCATAGTAGTAATGATATTTCTCTACTCCATTTAGGCTGATTGTTTCGATATTTCCATAATTGTTATAAGTATAAGATATCTCGTCTGTGACATCCTCTGTGATATGAGTCATACCTGTTATATAACCAGTTGCATTATAAGTATAACCAGTGGAAAGAATGGTTTTATCATTACTATTAATCTTTTCCTCTGTAACAGCATCCTCGGAATTAAGTATATAAACCTTCTTATATATTTCATTCCCATTATAAGTAAAACTGTCAGTCAACTCTTTACTCGAAATTGATAAACCATAGGTATCATTTCCTATTTTCTCAGTATATTCTGAAGCGTCTTCTGACAATGTGTAACTATCAAGCACTGTTCCAGTGGCATCGTCTTTCAGTGTTACTGTCTTTGCTCCATCCTCATTGGAATCATAGGTGGTTGTATTATTCTGGTCGATATCGTGTTTGGATAATAACGTTCCTTCGTCATTATGGGAATAGGTATACTGCGCTACTCCATCTACAGCAATCTCTGTCATATTTTTATCTTTATCATAGCTATAAGACAAGGTAGCACCATTGGCATAGGTTACGCTGTTAAGAAGCTTGTTCTCATAGGCATAGGATGCAAGGGTATTTCCTGCAACCTGTACATCCGTTACACTCTGGTCGGTATTGTAGGTGATGTCATAAGAACCAACTTATATTTCTTCTAGACTCCCTGTTTTAGAATTGTAGAAATTCCGTACCCCTGCTTCTGGAACTAGGTAGGATTTATAACCATTAAAACACGCCTCCAAGTAAAGTATAATGAGACACCCATCTTGTCATAAGACTACGATGGGAGTCTCTCTTTTATTCTCTTCAAGGATAACAATACCTATTCGCTTTTCCCAGAATTGTTAGATAATCTAGTGTTTCCAATACCTGTAGGAATAACAAACGGTACTAGAGATAATAAAAATACAAAATTAACTTCTTCCTTTTTATTAATATATATATCCATTAAGACTAAATATACTATTCCTAGTAAAAGAGGTATATTATCTAACAGAAGATATTTATATGATTTCTCATAAGGGTAATAAAGTCTATAGTGATTAAATCTTACAATTGAATAAATGCAAAACAGTACAAAAACAATTACTGTAGCAATAACGTTGATTATACGCTGATTTATTATGCCATTTAAACCTGAAACAATAAATATTGCACCACATACTATATAGAACCACTTTATAGAGTTTTGTTGCTTTAGAAAAGTTTTCATATATACTCCTCTTACATTGGACTTATTCGAATTCCATATGGCCATCCCCACCAAGTATACTTAAATTTAAACTCTATACCTCTTTTGCCTTGCACAGCAGCTTCAATTACTGCTGCTGCGAAATTTTTTGCAATAGCATAACCTATTATCCCCAAAATAACCGTAAAAGCAAATGATCCTGCTGGTCCAAAAATTGCTCCTATTTTAGCACCTAACGTAGCAATTTCTGCTGCAAAAATTGCAGATAGTCTTGTAACACCTATAGCTATCCATTTTACTACAACAGGGTATAATCCCAAAATAGCAGCAAAAGATGCGATGTCTTTCAAGCTAAGATAAAAATATCCACTTGTATCGATATTCATAATTGGATTGTTTCTACAGTAAGAAAATACATTAGGGCTCCCTGCTGTTTTTGTAAAAACTGATAATACGGTCATCTCTGGTAGATCAGCATTAATAAACCTACAAGTGTCTGCATTATAATATCTACTATGAAGATAATACAATCCTGTCTCCGTATCCTCGTAGTACCCTCTATATCTCATCGGGTTTAGTTTTCCAACCGTATCAGCACTACTACCACTTATGCTTTCCACTTTTCCCCATGCGTCATAAATATAGGATACAACCTGGTTTCCATCTTTGTCAAGAACTCCTGTTATATCTCCCTGTGCATTCTTTACATATAGATACTCTGTCCCACTCAAGTTAAATCCGGTTAAGCTATTATTCTTATCATAACGGAAATACATTTGATTTGTACCATCATTCTGACTTGTAATTCGTCCATCAATCGATGTATAAGAAGTAGCCACTCCATCAACCGTCTTGGAAGTTCGGATACCTTCATCATTGTAGGTAAAGGAGATATCCATACTACCATTTTTCATTGTGGATAGTCTCCTTCCTGCATTCCAAGTCATATCCCATCCAAGATAACTTAAAGGATTTCCAAGCTCATCATAAGTTATTTCCTGACCATCATAGGAAGTACATTCATCTGGGAAAGCGCTATTTTCATAGGAGTAATTTATCGTATCTATAAGGGTGAATCCGTCAAGATTCCCGGAGTTATAGGAATACTGATTCTTTTTAAAATATTCCAATTATGTCATAGTATATTTATCTCTTGTTCTTTTTGCTTTATCCACTCTTAACCAGTCATATTATTATATCAATGAGTTGAAACTAGAAGGGAATTCTCATCCATTACAAATGCTATGTAAATAATGTAGAAATAAATCACAGGATAATTTCTCATTCTATAAAATTTATGCACTTAAGTTAATAAATATCTTAGTCTAAACCGACTGATTTTTGTTTTAAGAAAGACTGATAAATATTCTTGAACCTTTTGTATTCTAGTATTGATATCAGAACATCTAAGGATATAGCCCCTAGAATTAAAAACATAGATGCAATAATTGCAAAACTAATTGAGTTAGCGATTCCAATATACAACAGTAAACCAAACATAGCAATTGCTACAGCTGTAACTGATACTACTCGCTTAATATAATTAAAGTATTGATTTTTGAAATCGCAGTGATTTTTAACGAAGCTTACCTCTGAATCAAAATTTGGCTCAACCATAATATTTGGTAAAGTCCATGTTCCTAATACTTCATCATAATATGAATTACTATATCTCAAGCATATATTAGTATCCTGATGCAAATCAATTAGTAATTTTGCTTTTAAGCAAAATGGTTTGATATTTCTGTACCATTTTGAATCCGTGTTTACCATAAGAATATTGAATACCCCTTGAATAATTAAGGTAAGAATATAGAGTATTATACTTATTGGTTTTCTATTACTTTCTGATATCTCTTCCTCGATATCAATCTCGTACTTCTTTTTACCATCGACAATAAATGATATTTCTTCGGTTGCATAGTCAAGTACTTTTTTTTCATTGTTAATAGTAACGGTTAATGTTATATCTGATCCAGTCTCCCGACAAATTCTTAAAATCAATAAATCACCCCAATCTAAATATTCACTTTATCATCAAATCTTTATTATATTCCTTAATACTACATTATGCTCTCCGAAAAGAGTTAATAATAAATATCATCTATTCATTGACGATACATAAGTTTATTTGCATTTAAATTTCCCAAATTCTATTATCGAGTTTTCCATCAATACCAATATCTAGTATTCCAGATATAGCTCCACCAACTGATAAGACTATATCTATATTAGGTATTATCCCATTTAATATTTTATTGATTGTAGTTGAGCAGGTCATACCAGCTACCATCTCAACCAGCTTGTTCACTGGAATTTTCTTAGCTAGCCAACCACCAACCCACGGGATTTTCCTAACTATTTTTTGAATTCCTATAATAAGTTTTTCTGCACTTCTAGCTACAAATTTAATAAATCCCACAAGCGTTGATTTTATTTTAGTTTTTAACGCTTCCTTACCATAGTATTTAGCCATTGCTTTAATTGGGGCAAATGCTGCACCAATTCCAGGAATAAGCATTAGAATAATATCTATTGGTGTAGATATCATCCATCTTCTAATAACAAAATACCCAGTAGCATCTTCGTTCATAACAGGATTGTTGTAACAATAAGTAAATAGATTGGATTCCACTGTATTACCATGGGTTAGAATTAATACTTTTGGCTCATCCGCATTAATAAACCTACACATCTCCGCATTATAATACCGACTCTGAAGATAATACATTCCGGTCTCCGTATCTTCATAGTACCCTCTATACCGCATAGGATTCAGCTTCCCAACTGTATCAGCACTGCTACCACTTATACTTTCCACTTTTCCCCATGCATCATATGTATAGGATACGACTTGCTTTCCATCTTTGTCAAGAATTCCTGTTATATCTCCCTGCGCATTCTTTACATAAAGATACTCTGTCCCATTCAATATGAATCCAGTTAAGCTGCTATTCTTATCATAACGGAAATACATCTGATTGGTGCCATCGTTCTGACTTGTAATTCGTCCATCTATCGACGTATAAGCAGTAGTTACTCCATCAACCGTCTTAGAAGTTCGGATACCTTCATCATTGTAGACAAAGGAGATATCCATACTGCCATTTTTCATTGTGGAAAGTCTTCTTCCTACTTCCCATGTCATATCCCATCCAAGATAACTTAAAGGATTTCCAAGCTCATCATAAGTTATTTCCTGACCATCATAGGAAGTACATTCATCTGGAAAATCACTGTTTTCATAGGCGTAGCTAATCGTATCAACTGGAGTCAATCCATCCAGATTTCCTGAGTTATAGGAATACTGATTCTTTTCTAATATATTTCCGTTCTTATCATAGGTATAGGTCTCTGTCTTATTCTGTACTGCATCATTTACTCTAATCAATTGATCTGCTATATCATAGTAATAATGATATTTTTCTACACCATTTAGGCTGATAGTTTCAATATTTCCAAAACCATCATATGTATAAGTAGTCTCATCAGTGGCTTCCTCTATGGTATGAGTCATTCCCAAGATATCACCCGCTGAACTATACTTATACCCAGTTGAGAAGATGTTTTTGTCATTACTACTAAACTTTTCTTGTGTAACAGCATCGTCAGCATTAAGTGTATAAGCCCTCTTATATACTTCATCCCCATTATAAGTAAAGCTATCGGTCAATTCTTTACTGGAGCTTGACAAACCATAGGTTTCATTTCCTATTTTCTCTGTAAATTCTGAAGAATCTTCTGCTAATGTGTAACTATTAAGTACTGTTCCAGTTGCATCATCCTTGACTGTTACAGTCTTAGATTCATCTTCATTGGATACATAAGTTGTTGTATTATTCTGGTCTATATCATGTTTGGATAACAATGTTCCTTCGTCATTATAGGCATAGCTATATTTTATTACCCCGTCTACAGCCATCTCTGTCATATTTCCATCTTTATCATAGCCATAAGACAATGTAGCATCATTGGCATAGGTTACACTGTTAAGAAGCTTGTTCTCATCTTCTGTATAATCATAGGATGCAAGAGTATTGCCTGCAACCTGTACACCCATTACACTTTGCTCGGCATTGTAGGTAATGTCATAGGAACCTACTTTTGTTTCTTCTAGATTACCTGTTTTAGAATCATAGATATACCGTACCCCTACCTCTGACTCCAGATAGATATCACTAGTTGCAATACCATTTCCGGCTGACACAAGGCCATCTTTTGATGCATTGTATTCCAAAGGTGATATCTTTTGTACCATATTCCCATATTTATCATGCACCATTCTTGTTATTCTAGTATCCACGGTTCCTGCACTTTTTGTTTCTTTTAGAACATTTCCTAAAATATCATAAATATAACTGTTTTTTAATCCTCCTACCACATCCTGACAAAGGACGAAACCAATAATATTGTGGCTATAATCTACATCCGTGGTTACATTGTCAGCATTACCTATTTTAACACTATCTGGATATCCATATGTATCATAAGTATTAGTTGTGGTAATACCTTTATCATCAATACTAGTCCATACAAGGCCATTGGATAGATAGGTATTAGCTATAGTAGTATCAATATCCCCTTGTTTTAGCTGTTGCGTCTGGGCATTTCCACAGAAATCATATGTCATTGTTGTTTCAGCTGTTTCCGAAGTGGTTGACCCACCTTCATTATAACTAGTCATCACCTCTTTTTTCACGCACATCTTAATCTTATCCGTACCATCATAGTAGGTATAGTTATATGTTATGGAGGAAATGACACGTTCTTCATTATCTTCAGTTTTTTCTTTAGTTTTTTCTTCTATTACATCACCATAATCGTTATAGGAATATACTGTGATATGCCCATCTCCATCTATGGTACTTGCAACTTGTCCATACAAATTAGCATAGATATTCTGTGCCTTATTTTTAGCTACCACTACATTCCCGTAGCTATCATAAATAACAGAATCTGTTCCGTCATCTACCACCTGATTTCCGGCTGCATCTAGAGAATAACTATAGGTTGTTTCCTTATCCTTTGTTTTTAAAGTTAGTATACGATGATCCGAATCATAGGTTACATCTGACAGAGAATTTCCATAGCTATCCTTAATACTTTGCAACATTCCGTTACTATCATAGCTATACTGATTAACTAACGCCCCAGTAGGAGAATTCACAGCACTAAGAAGATTTCCGTCATAGGAATAGGTTACTTTTCTGCTTGCTGGGTCGGTAATACTAGTTATATGATTATCTGTATAGTTAATCGTATAGGTTCTTTGTACACTATCCGTAATACGGGTTGGGAAGCCACTTTCATTTACACTGATTGCTACTATATTCCCATTTCTATCGGTCATTCCTACAAGATAGCCATTTTTATCAAATGTATAGGTAAGGGAATCCGTAGTTAGAAGATAGTTCTCTCCATCTATTTTCAAGGTATCCCTAGTATTGATTCCAGAATATGTTGTACCAGAGATACGATAATACTTCTTCTCGCCCCTAGGTAGAGCTACCATAATAACATTCTCTGGAGAAGTCAATTTTTCAAGTCTTCCATAGAAACTAAAACTCCATCCTTGTCCAAATGGACCTACAGAGGATTCCATAGAGTCATAGAATCGTTCAAAGCTAATAGTTATTCCTGGCGCTCCAACAGATAAATCTGTCGTCGAATTATAGGAGACCCCTATGACATTAGTAAAATGAACATCTTCTATTTGTATATAGGATATTCCGGCATTTCCAGCCGCATCTAGCACATATACCGTATATGTTCCATTTCTGGTTGCTATAAAACCTGTCCCATCAAAAGATACTCCAGCGTCTTCAAAGTATTTTTCATCCTGTTCTCCGTATGCCCACTTATAGGACTTAGTATCTATTCCACTATTATCATCTGAAAATGTAGTAAGAATTGCAGAGGACATGATGTTGTTTTGAGATTCTGTGATAGTTATGGTTGGGGCTGTAATGTCATTAGTCTGTAATGGTTCTGACTTGCCTGTTTCTAATCCGTCATGATCAACTGATGATACCGTATAGATGGATACCGTATTGAGGTATGTGTCATCAGTGAAGTTAGTAGTTGTACTCTCGCCTAAATATTTTCCATCACGATAGATGATATATTTTGCTACTGAACTTACTTCTTCCTCATCCCATTCTAAAGAAACACTATCAGTTGTCTGGTCTGTTATTGTAACATTCTCAGGAACACATGCAGATACCAGAGTGCCTATCTGTATGGTTACAATAGCCCCTTCTCCAGTTTCATTTACTGCACTAAGACCTACTTCATATTCTTCACCTGCAGTCAGACCAGAAAGATTATAGTTGGTATCGGTAATGTCACTTTCGAATAGTTCACCACCTAGATATAGATTATAAGAATTAGCTCCTACTACGGGATCCCATACCAGTTGTGCTGTTGTCTGCGTAACTGCATCTGCTGTAAATCCAGCTGAATTAGTAGGCAAGGTAAGAAATGTTACAGGTACTAAT
>JAEZPG010000050.1 GCA_023413555.1 Bacillota bacterium
AGGATTGAAGCGAAGCTAAAAGCTGGAAAAAAGCTTTCACCAGAGGAACGTTACTATCTTCAAAAGACCAATACTCAGATGTACTTGCAATATCAGAGGATTCGTGCGAAAGCTGAGTCTATGGAAAACCAGCTTAAGCAGGCAAGGTCCAAACAGCAGGTAAATGATATCATTACTACTTCCATGAGCAGTATATCAGATAATGATCCATGCAAAGAGTATGTACAAGCAGCTATGAATGAAGTTGTAAAAGAATTTAAATCTTCACAAAACTATGGAAGATTGCCGGACAAGGATTCAGTTTTGGATAAGAAGAAAAAGAATCAGATCAAAGTGAACTTTGAAAAAGACATTGAGGAGCAGAAGGAATTTGATCCAATGTCTTGGTCCCCATTACAGGATGTGATAGATGTAATGCCAATATTTAATATACCAGTATAAATAGTGTTAATGATTTATTAGAAGGTGCTGACAAGCGCTGAAACAGTTCAATATATTCTGTTTCAGTGCTTATTTTATTTATTTGAAAGGAAAGTCCTTCTGTGGAACCGAAAGTCAAGAAGTGCATTGAGCTTTAATAGAAGTTGTCCGCTTGCTAGATTCCTAAGCGGAGCTTCTTGCAAGCAAAAATCTTAGTTCTATGGGAAATATAGCGATTGTAAGTGATGAAGAATTATAAGATAAGAAACGAAAACGATAAAACGTTAAAATAAAAGGCCGTTGTAAAAGAGCCAAGTGTATGATAAAATGTATAAGTTATACTGCGTTCTAATTTAATAGGTGTTGCTTAGAATGATATCATTTGTACTTAAAGTAATATAAAACTTCTAAGTCATGTGATAGTTAAGGTTATGTGATAGTTAAGGGGCTAGAGAGCTCAAAGGTTAAACAAGCTCTTAACTACTTTTTTTAAATTAGTAAAGTTTGAAATGGTGAAAGCCATTAAGAAAAAGAAATAGATTTCAAAATAAAGGAGATAAAGATAAATATGAAGCTTGGAATAGTAGGATTACCCAATGTAGGTAAAAGTACTTTATTTAATGCATTAACAAAAGCAGGAGCGGAGTCGGCAAATTATCCCTTTTGCACCATAGATCCCAATGTTGGAATAGTACCTGTACCAGATTATAGATTAAAGGTTTTGGGAGATTTATATAAGACACAGAAAATTGTCAATGCGACAATAGAGTTTGTTGACATTGCGGGTCTTGTAAAAGGTGCTAGTAAGGGAGAGGGACTTGGTAACCAATTCTTATCTAACATTCGTGAAGTAGATGCCATTGTTCATGTGGTTCGCTGCTTTGAGGATTCCAACATTATTCATGTAGATGGCTCGGTAGATCCTTTACGTGATATTGAGACCATTGAACTGGAATTAATATTCTCTGATATTGAGATTTTGGAACGACGTATTTCAAGAGTAGCCAAAGGAGCTAAGATGGATAAGGCTTTGGCTAAGGAATTAGAGTTGTTAAATCGTCTAAAGGCTCACCTTGAAGATGGAAAACTTGCAATGAGCTTTGAACCTGAGGATGACGAGGAGGAAGCTTTATTTGGAGAATATAATCTGCTTACTGCTAAGCCCGTTATCTATGCATCGAATGTAAAAGAAGATGATTTGGCAGAGGATGGGGCAGATAATGTATATGTGCAGAAAGTAAGAGAATATGCAAAACAAGAAGGCAGCGAAGTATTTGTTGTATGCGCTCAGATCGAACAGGAGATTGCTGAACTTGATGATGAGGAAAAACAAGAGTTCTTGGAAGATTTGGGCATTAAAGAATCTGGTTTAGATAAACTCATATATGCAAGCTACAATCTTTTAGGACTAATGAGCTTTTTGACTGCCGGGGTACAGGAGACAAGAGCATGGACTATTAAGAAGGGAACTAAGGCTCCACAAGCTGCTGGCAAGATTCATACTGATTTTGAAAGAGGCTTTATCTGTGCAGAGGTTGTTAATTATGACAACCTGGTAGCCTGTGGTACTCATGCCGCTGCAAAGGAAAAAGGTCTTGTTCGTTTGGAAGGCAAAGAGTATGTGATGCAGGATGGAGATGTAGTTCTATTCCGATTTAATGTTTAAATTCTGCTACATTCTCATACCGATTAGGTGGAAAGGAGCACCATGTTTTTGGAAGTAAGTATACGATTTCCTCATCTGGGAATTGAATTTGAAAATCTAGGTAAATCTATTGATGTTTTTGGATTTCAAATAGCATATTATGGGATAATAATTGTTTTAGGTATACTTTCTGGTTATTTTGTTGCCAAATGGCAAGCAAAACGTACGGAGCAGGATCCGGAGTTATATCTGGATTTTGCAATAAAAGCCATAGTTTTGTCATTGTTAGGAGCAAGACTATACTATGTTATTTTTGAGTGGTCCTACTACATGGATCACCCCATACAAATATTAAACATACGTAATGGTGGATTGGCTATTTATGGTGGCGTGATAACTGCTATTTTATGTGCGTTGATTTATGCAAAGGTTAAGAAAATAAGCTTCTGGCTTTTAGCTGACACTGGCATTCTTGGATTAATTACCGGTCAGATTATAGGGCGTTGGGGTAATTTCTTTAATAGAGAAGCTTTTGGAGATTATACCAATGGATTCTTTGCTATGCAAATTAAAAAGAGCGAAGTGGCAGCTGATACGATTACAGACCAGATGCTTCAAAACGTTAAAACTATAAATGGCATAGATTATATTCAAGTACATCCGACTTTTCTGTATGAATCCTTATGGAATCTTGGTCTACTCATTATTCTAATTTTATATTCTAAACATAAAAAAGTGGATGGAGAATTAATTGCTCTTTATCTATTTGGTTATGGACTAGGTCGCTTCTGGATAGAAGGGCTAAGAACGGATCAATTGCTCTTATGGGGAACAACGATACCTATTTCTCAGATCGTCAGTGTGGGTGCTATGCTGTTGGGTGTGGGGATAATTGCTTATCGAAGATTTGATAATAGTAAAAAGAAGCTGAAAGCAAGTATGTAGGACTAAAGTACTGGATGGAATTTAAGTTTTTTTTAAACTATATATTGTATAATTATAAAAATGTTTATGTAAATGGACTAGATATTGAGAAGGCAGGTCTCTGAAAGGAGATTTGTCTTTTTTTATTTCTAATAATACTTGAATAATTCCCAAAACTATATTAAAATATCTTTATAAGTGGAGCAAAGTGGTGGAAAGTGGTGGAGTAGACCATGAGAGTGGAGGAAAAACATAAGAGCTTTTACCCTTTCCCTTGATAAAGCGGGTGAATATTATGTTCATGGGGGAATACAATCATACACTTGACGCTAAGGGCAGAATAATTGTACCAGCCAAATTTAGAGATGCATTAGGAGAAGAATTTGTGGTTACTCTAGGTTTAGATGGCTGTTTGTTTGTGTACCCTGAAGAAGAATGGACAAGCTTTGTTTCACAGTTAAAAGAACTTCCTGGAAGCAAAGATGCTAGACAATTACAGCGTTATTTTATGGCTGGGGCTGCTACCTGTGAGGTGGACAAGCAGGGTAGAATTTTAATACCATCCAAATTGAGGGAACATGCCGCTTTGGAGAAGGATGTAGTTTTTGTTGGTGTGCTTAACAAAGTAGAGATATGGGCTAAAGAACGTTGGGAAAGCAACAATGATTATGATGATATGGATGAAGTAGCGGAACATATGTCGGAGTTTGGTTTGAGCTTTTAGGAGGAAATTCAATGGAATTTAATCACTATTCAGTATTGCTCGAGGAAACAATTAAAAATCTCAATATCAAGGAAGATGGGATTTATGTAGATGGTACCTTGGGTGGTGCGGGACATGCTATTCAGGTGTGTAAGCTTCTTAAACCACCAGGTAAGTTTATAGGAATAGATCAAGATGCAGATGCTATTTTGGTAAGTAGTGAAAGACTTGCTCCATTTAAGGATGTTGTAACTATTGTTAGAAGCAATTACTGCAATATAAAACAGGTGCTAGAGGAATTGGAAATTCATAAGGTGGATGGAATTGTCCTTGATTTAGGGGTGTCATCCTATCAACTAGATACAGTGGAAAGAGGGTTCTCTTACAGAGAAGATGCTCCACTTGACATGAGAATGGATGATCGCAGTGATTTGACAGCAAGAGATATTGTAAATGGTTATAGTGAGATGGAATTATATCGCATTATCAGAGACTATGGGGAAGACAAATTTGCCAAGAACATTGCAAAACATATTGTAAGAATGAGAAATGAAGCACCTATAGAGACTACATTTCAACTGACAGAAGCTATAAAGGCTGCTATACCAGCAAGGATAAGAATGAATACAGGTCATCCTGCAAAGAAGACTTTCCAGGCTATTCGTATAGAATGTAACAAAGAACTTGATGTTCTTAAAAATACACTAAAAGAAATGATTGAGTTGTTGAATCCGGGTGGAAGAATCTGTGTGATTACCTTCCATTCTCTAGAGGATCGAATTGTAAAGAATATTTTTCGTGAGAGTGAAAATCCTTGTGTTTGCCCATCATCTTTCCCAATATGCGTTTGTGGAAGAAAGTCAATGGGTAAAGTTATAACAAGAAAACCTATATTACCAACAAAGGAAGAGTTAGAAGTTAATTCCCGTTCAAAAAGTGCTAAGTTAAGAGTATTTGAGCGAATTTAGAGACAAAAAGGGTGATTGGATGAGTGCTGTACGAGATTATTATGAACGTTATCAGGAGAACGGTAATACTGTTAGAAAGCTTCAGCCTGTAGTGCGTCCAGAGGTTGATAGAAGAAGACAGCAACAGCGTGAAGAGTATGAGAGAAGACAACAAAGAGAGAGACAACAACAAAGCAGACGTCTGGAGAGAAATAGAGGCATTGACTTAGTCACCTTGCTTTTTTTTGCTTTGGCTTTAGGTCTTACTGTGTATATGACAATTGGATATCTAGAAGCACAATCTACAGTGCGTTCTTTGGAAAATGAGCTTACCTCTATGAAAAAGGAAGTTATAGCTCTTCAGGATGAGAATGCAGCGATTGCAGATACTGTACCTACAATGTCTATTACAGAGATTTATGAGATTGCTTCTGAAAAACTCGGTATGGTTTTGGCAAAAGATAATCAGATTATTACCTATGAAAGTAAAAAACCTAACTATGTGAAACAATATTCCGATGTGCCTGAAGGGAATAATTCAGACATATTAAATGAGCTTTTTAAGAAGTAGGGGGTTTTTATGACACGAAGACGTACTAAGGAACAAAAAATAAAAAAGTTTACATCCAAAATGCAAGCAAGCCTTTTGCTTGTATTTTGTATTATTATTTTGATTTTTATATCACTGATTGGACGCCTTTTTTATCTGAACAAAAAGGATGGAGAACGCTATGCAAAAAAGGTACTTTCTCAACAGTCCTATAGTCATTCCATAATTCCTTATAAGCGAGGAACTATTTATGATCGTAATGGGACAGTTCTAGCCAAGAGCACTAAGGTATACAATCTGATTATAGATCCAAAGGTTATGTTGACAAAAGGGAAAGATAGCAAAGGGAAAGAAATAACTCCTTATGTGGATACGACTATTAGTGCCTTAGTGGAGGCATTTGGGGTGGATGAAGCAGATGTTCGATCTGTATTAAAGGAAAAGAGTACATCCAGTTATGTGATTTATAAAAAACAGATTTCTTATGAGGATAGAAAAAAATTCCAAGAGATTGTGGAAAGAATTGAAAAAGATAAGAACGGCAACTATGTAAAAGGGGTATGGTTTGAAGATAACTATGTTAGAACCTATCCACTTAATAGTTTAGCCAGTAATGTGATAGGCTTTACTTTCTCCGGCAATGTGGGCAATAATGGAATTGAAGGGTATTATAATGATGAACTTAATGGAGTGAATGGTAGCCAATTTGGTTATTTTGATGCTAATTCTAATGTAGAAGATACCATAAAGCCCACTACAAATGGTCACAACATTATATCTACCCTAGATGTGAATATACAGACGATTGTAGAAAAAAAGATTAAAGAATTTGACGAAAAAATTAAGAACAAAAAGACAAAAGTAATTGTGGCAAATCCCAACAATGGGGAGATATATGCCATGGCGGAATCGGGCAATTATGATTTGAATAATCCTAGAGATTTAAGCAGCCTATATACTAAAAAAGAATTGAATAAGATGACAGCTGAACAGTATCAGGCTGCCCTGGATAGCCTGTGGAGAAATACCATGGTTAGTGATACTTTTGAACCAGGTTCTGTAATCAAGCCTTTGGTAGCTGCCGCTGCTTTGGAAGAAGGCAAGGTTAGTGCTAATCAAACATTTACCTGTGATGGTGGAGAGAAAATTGCTGGTCATACGATAAGATGCTCGAATAGAATCGGACATGGAGAACTAAACTTAGAACAAGTATTAGCGAAGTCCTGTAATGACGGCATTATGAAGATAGCAAAAAATCTAACTAGGTCATTATTTAACTACTATCAGGATAATTTTAGCCTCAGTACACGTGCTGGTATAGATCTGCTTGGGGAGGCCTATGGTTTAGTATATGATGAGAATGGTTTAAACGAAGCAGAATTGGCAACCAGTAGCTTCGGACAGAGCATGTCGGTTTCGATGGTACAGGTATTGGCTGCTGTATCATCTGCAATCAATGGAGGTTATTACTATACCCCTCATGTAGTTAAGCAGATTACTACAGAAAATGGAGCAGTAGTTAAGAATGTGGAAGAGGATTATCAGAGACAGGTAATTTCTGAGGCCACTAGTAAGAAGATTCGAGAATATCTTCGTGCTACAGTAGAAAGTGGAACTGGTAAAAAAGCTCAGATAGCTGGTTTTGATATTGGAGGAAAGACGGGTACTGCTCAGAAGAGGCCAGTATCAGAAGATAAGTATATCGTATCATTTATCGGGTTTGCGCCTGTTACAAATCCGGAAGTTGTAGTTTATGCGGTGGTGGATGAACCGGAAGGTGAGGAGTATTACGATAGTAGTTCAATAACATGTGAACTAACCAGAGATATTATGAAAGAGATATTTCCATTCGTAGGAATATTCTCCACGAAAGAAACTACCGATGGAACAAGTATAAAGGATGATGGAGAAGTAACAAAGCCTACCACTAGTCCATCTCCAAGTCCAAAGGCAAGTCCAAAGGCAAGCACATCTCCGAGCCCTAATCCAAATGATGACACCCAAGAAGATTATGGAGTATTAGACGATGCAAATTTGCCAGAACCAAATTTACCAAAACCAGAGATAGAAGAACCGAATAATAACTCTACATCAGAATAGAAATATTAAAATCTACTCATATCCTTATTCCTTTTGTAATAAAATAAAAGAAGTGAAGGAATAAGGATGATGTAGATGGATCAATATCGTACATATAATCGTCGTGGTACATTATTTATTATGATAGTTATAATAGTAGCAATTATAGGTCTTTTTTCAAGACTAGCCTATTTGATGATAGCAAAATCAGAGTATTATGGGGCAAAGGCTCAGGAACTTCATGAAAGAGAGCGTCCCATCAAAGCGGAACGTGGTGTCATTTATGATACCAATGGTGTTATTCTTGCAAGTAACAAGCCAGTTTGTACGATATCGGTCATACACAGTCAGATTACAGATCCTCAAAAGGTGATTGATGTTTTGAGTAAGGAATTAGGATTGACTGAGGAAAAGGTCAAGAAAAGGGTAGATAAGGTTAGTAGCATTGAGCGAATTAAATCCAACGTAAGCAAAGAAATAGCCGATAAAATTCGTGAGTATGATTTAGATGGTGTTATGGTAGATGAGGACTACAAAAGATATTATCCGTTGGGTTCTCTTGCTTCTAAAGTACTTGGCTTTACAGGAAGTGACAACCAGGGGATAATAGGTCTAGAGGTAAAATACAATTCCTATTTGCAAGGGATGGATGGGAAAATCTTGACTTTAACTACTGCAAAAGGCGTAGAGATTGAAAATGCTGCAGAAGACAGGAGGGAACCTGTCGCAGGGAAAGATGTGCATTTGAGCCTAGATGTGAATGTTCAGACATATGCTGAGCAGCTTGCTAAAAAAGTGTGTGAAGCCAAGAGCGCAAAAAATGTAAAGGTTATTGTTATGAACCCTAGTAATGGCGAATTAATGGCCATGGTGAATTATCCAGAATTTGATTTAAATGATCCTTATACCTTAAATTATAACGTGGACAATAGTGAAAGTCTTTCTGAAAAGCAAAAAACCACTCTTTTAAATGAGATGTGGCGGAATGGTTGTATCAGTGATACATATGAACCAGGTAGTGCCTTTAAGATAGTGACTGCTACAGCAGCTTTAGAAGAGGGTGTGGTAAAGCTATCAGATAAATTTTTTTGCCCAGGTTATAAGAAAGTGGAGGATCGTACTATAAGATGCCACAAGGTAGGGGGGCATGGTTCTCAGAATTTTGTGGAAGGAATCAAGAATTCCTGTAACCCAGTATTTATGACACTAGGGGAGCGACTTGGAATCAAGAATATGTATAAGTATTTCACTAGGCTTGGCCTATTTGAAAAGACGGGAGTGGATCTTCCTGGTGAGGCCAGCTCCATTATGCATAAGATTGAAAATGTAAAACCAGTAGAATTGGCTACTATGTCTTTTGGCCAGGGTTTTCAGATTACTCCTTTGCAGCTTTGTGCTTCTGTTAGTGCCGTAGTAAATGGAGGAACTATGGTTACTCCACATTTTGGTGTTGCAGTCACAACTAAGGATGGGGAAGTTTTTGAAGAATTATCCTATAAGAAAAAGGATAATGCCGTTTCCAAGGAGACCTCTGAAACAATGAAAAGTCTTTTGGAGCAGGTTGTTTCTAGTGGTACAGGAAAAAGGGCGTATTTGCCTGGCTTTCGTATTGGTGGAAAGACTGCTACCTCAGAGAAACTACCTCGTGGTAATGCAAAATATATCTCTAGTTTCATTGGTTTTGCACCGGCTGAGAATCCTAAAGTATTGGCTATCGTTCTGATTGATGAGCCTCAAGGCATCTATTATGGTGGAACAATTGCTGCTCCCGTTATTGGAGAATTATTTGATAATATACTTCCTTATTTAGGGATAGAACCCAAATACACAGAGGAAGAAGTAAAAGAGCAAGATATTAAGAGCATAACAATCCCTAATTTTGTTGGGTTGACAGTAGAAGAAGTCAAAAAGTTGGCGAAGGCATTGGGAATAGAATCAATCTACTATTCTACAGATGGGAATGTGGTGACAGAACAATTCCCACTTAGTGGCGAGGTTGTGGACAAAAATAGCGACTTGATTCTGTATTTGGAATAGTCTATAATAAAATGATTGATTATGCAAGAATCAAAATGGATTTATGAGGTGAAGATGTGAGCTTTGAGATTGCCATTCCTGTAATTATCGCATTCGCTATCTGCGTTTGCCTCTGCCCAATCTTTATTCCATTTTTGAGAAGACTTAAATTTGGGCAATACATTCGTGAAGAAGGACCTGAAAGTCACCAAAAGAAGTCAGGCACTCCTACTATGGGAGGCCTTATTATACTGATTAGTGTTGTGGTTACCTCATTATTTTTTGTACAGGATTATCCTAATCTTATTCCAATTTTGTTTACTACCATTGGGTTTGGTCTGATTGGATTTCTAGATGACTATATCAAGGTCGTTATGAAACGTAATCTGGGACTTAGAGCCTGGCAGAAGCTGTTAGGACAGTTAATAGTGACCGGTGTATTCATTTACTATATACAGAACTTTTCTTCTGTTGGAACGGGTCTAGTAATTCCTTTTAGCAACAAGGTATTAGACATTACCTATCTCTATGTTCCTTTTGTATTTTTGGTAATGTTAGGTACTGTTAACGGTGTTAATTTTACAGATGGATTAGATGGTCTGGCTTCTGGTGTTACAATTTTAGTAGCCACATTTTTTACTATGATTTCAGTGTCAGCACATACAGGAATTTCTCCTATTACCTGCGCTGTGGCGGGTAGCCTGTTGGGGTTTTTGGTGTATAATGTGTATCCTGCCAAGGTATTTATGGGAGATACGGGCTCTTTGGCTTTGGGAGGGTTTGTGGCATCTACAGCATTTGTACTTCGTATTCCTATTTTCATTGCTATTGTAGGAATAGTCTATTTGATTGAGGTAATCAGCGTAATGCTTCAAGTGGCTTACTTTAAATTAACTGGAGGAAAGCGCTTGTTTAAGATGGCACCGATTCATCATCATTTTGAATTGTGTGGATGGTCTGAAACCCGTGTGGTGGCAGTATTTTGTATCGTGACCACATTGATGTGTCTGGTTGGATTTATGGCATTACAGAGATAAAAGCAAAATAGTAAGCTTAGAATTTACGTTCTTGGGAGGACATATGGAACTGAAAAATAAAAAGGTTCTTGTTGTGGGAACCGGTATAAGTGGCATAGCAGCCACAAGTCTTATTTGCCAGAACAATGGAAATGTTACTTTAATAGATGGCAATACAAAATTAAATAAAGACGACATTAGAAAGCAGCTTCCTGCAGAATATCAGGTGGATATAGTCATTGGTGAACTACCTGAGGAACAACTGAACCAATATGACTATGCAGTATTAAGTCCGGGAGTTCCCACTGATCTGTCATTTGTGGAATATATGAGATTACGTGGTATACCTATTCTGGGGGAGATTGAGTTAGCTTATGCATTTGAACCCGGAAGAATAGTAGGGATTACAGGAACCAATGGAAAAACTACTACCACAGCCTTAGCAGGAGCCATAATGAAGTCCTATTTTGAGACTGTTCAAGTGGTCGGTAACATTGGGCTTCCCTATACCAGTATAGTTACAGAGAATAATAAGAATAGTGTAACGGTAGCAGAACTTAGTAGCTTTCAACTAGAAACAGTGTCTAAATTCCATCCGACTGTCAGTGCTATTTTAAATATTACGCCAGATCATTTAAATAGACATCACACCATGGAGAATTATATAGCTGCCAAATGCAATATAACAAAGAACCAGACAAGTGAGGATACCTGTGTTCTTAACTATGAGGATGAGGTATTACGTTCCTTCGGGGATAAACTTTCCTGTAAGGTTATTTATTTTAGTAGTAAAAGAGAGCTACAAGTAGGCATGTATCTTAAAGATGAGGCGATTTACTGGTCAGATGGAGATAACGTCACTAAGGTTTGCGATGTTTTGGAGCTCCTTCTTTTGGGTGTCCATAACTACGAGAATGTAATGGCAGCGATTGCCATGGCTATAGCCATGAAGGTCCCATTTGATTGTATTCATAAAGCAATTACAGAATTTCACGCTGTAGAGCATAGAATTGAGTTTGTTAAGGAAGTAAAAGGTGTTAAATATTACAATGACTCAAAAGGGACCAATCCAGATGCTGCCATAAAGGGTATCAAGGCAATGACTGGAAAAACATGTCTCATTGGAGGAGGTTATGATAAGGACTCTGAATACGATGAGTGGATTCAAGCTTTTGATGGCAAAGTGAAACACCTTGTTTTGCTTGGTCAGACTAGGGATAAGATTGCTGAGGCTGCAAGGAGAAATGGATTTACCGATATCATTATGGTAGATTCATTAAAAGAAGCAGTAGATACCTGCTATCACCTTGCTGAGCCTGGAGAAAGTGTGCTATTGTCCCCTGCATGTGCCAGCTGGGGAATGTTTAAAAACTATGAGCAGCGTGGTGATATGTTTAAGGAAATGGTACATGAACTTCCTGAGAATTAATGGATGTTTAGCGTACAAACACTTTTGAGTGATAATGTATAGTAACAATAAGCTGGGAGTGGAAAAATGACAAGAAATGAAAGAGAAAAGGGCAAAAAGAAAAAATTTCATAGCTACTACGATTACAGCTTATTAATTTTGACTTTGTTTATTGTGGGTTTTGGTTTAATTATGATATATAGCACCAGTTCCTATAATGCGGAGATTCATTTAAATGATCCTACGTATTATTTGAGGAAACAGGCTTTTTCGGTGGCGCTAGGGATTGTGGCTATGATTTTCTTATCCAATGTAGATTATCACAGATTATTAATGCCACTTCCTGTCATTCGATTTAAACCGGTTACTTTGCTTTATATATTATGTATCTTTTTACAGGTACTTGTATTGTTTGTAGGCAAGGAAATTAATGGTGCAAAAAGATGGATTTATTTTCCGATAATCGGTTCCTTCCAGCCTTCTGAGTTATCGAAGGTTGCTACAATACTGTATGTAGCTTATGTGGTGCAGCTATCACCGAAAAGGCTAAGCAAATTCTCAGGCTTTTTACGGATAACGATTCTACTGTCACCATTAATTGGGTTTATTGTAATAGAAAATCTTAGTACAGCAATTGTGGTAACAGGAATATTAGTTGCAGTTTGCTTTGTGGCCAGTCGTAAGAAGGTTTATTATGCAGTAGTTGCCTGTATAGGAGCGGCTGGAATAGCGGCATTTATCAGTATGGTTTCCTTTCGTGCACTACGTTTTCGCGTTTGGCTTAATGTGGAGACAGAAGAGAAGGGCTATCAGATTTTACAAGGCTTGTATGCTATTGCATCAGGAGGTCTATTTGGTGTTGGCTTAGGAAAAAGTATGCAAAAGCTAGGTTTTATTCCAGAGTCACACAATGATATGATTTTTTCTATCATATGTGAAGAGCTTGGACTGTTTGGCGCAGTCTTAGTAATTATAATCTTTATATTAATCATATGGAGATTATTTATTATAGCGATCAGCTCACCGGATTTATTTGGCGGACTGATCTGTGTTGGTGTTATGTCACACATTGCAATTCAAGTAATTATTAATATCGCAGTAGTGACCAACAGTATTCCATCTACAGGTATCCCATTGCCATTTATCAGCTATGGAGGTACTTCAGTAGCAATTCTTTTAGCTGAAATGGGGATTGCCCTTAGCGTTTCCAATCAGATAAAATACGAACGGCAGTAACAGGTTTAAATTCACACATATTAGCACATGACATATAATATACTATATTTTTATCGATGTCAGAGGTGTGCCAAGTGGCTTTTATTCAGGTTGTTGGTGGGAGGCATCTCTTTGGTGAGCTAGAGATACAAGGCTCAAAAAATGCCGTCTTACCTATTCTGGCAGCATCAATCCTGCATAAGGGCATAACAAAGATAAAGCATTGTCCCAAAATATCAGATGTTACTTCCATGATTAAATTAATGGAAAGTATAGGATGTATTATCACCTGGGAACAGGAGAACCTGGTAATTAATGCAAGTGAGATTAATTACAATGTGGTAGATAAAAAATACGTCGGGTCTATGAGATCGTCTATTATTTTATTGGGAGCTTTGTTGGGTAGGAATCATTCTGTTACGATATCCTATCCGGGTGGTTGTGCTATCGGTGCAAGGCCAATTGATCTGCATATAAATGCAATTCGTAAAATGAATGTGGATATTATCCAAAATGAAGAATTTATCTTTTGCAGCACGGCAGAGATAAAGGGTGCTCACATCAAATTTGAAAAAACCAGTGTAGGTGCCACAGAAAATGTGCTCCTTACCGCTGCTTTAGCTTGCGGTATCACGATAATCGAAAACGCGGCCATAGAGCCGGAGATTACTGAGCTTTGTCATTTTCTCATGAAAATGGGGGTGACAATCACCGGAGTAGGAACTGGTACTCTAAAGATAGAAGGTGCCAAAGAACTAAGAGATGTAGAATACTCTCTTGTGCCAGATCGGATTGTAATGGCAACCTATATGGCAGCGGTAGCCGGAACCGGTGGAGATGTTACGCTTAAAGGTTCCTGTGCTTATGATAATCTTGCTGTAGTTTATGCCTTGCGTAAGATGGGTTGTCGTATCGGAATAGGAAAGGACTACATCAATATATGCTCTTTTGAGAGACCGAAAGCGGTACCAGTAATTGAAACGAAGCCGTACCCTGGATTTCCTACTGATATGCAGTCACAGATGCTTTCTGTGTTATCTGTAGCGACAGGAAACAGCGTGATTATTGAGAATATCTTTGAATCTAGATACCGTACTGTTAATGAGTTGATTAAAATGGGTGCTGATATTCGAATTTTTGACAAAGCAGCAATAATATGTGGAGTAGATTCTTTGTATGGAAGCGAGCTTAGAGCGTATGACCTGCGCGGAGGAGCCGGATTAGTAGTTGCAGCCCTAATGGCAAATGGAGTCAGCCTGATACGAGGCGTTGAATATATAGAGCGTGGATATGAGAATATCTGTAGCGATTTGAAGAAGTTGGGAGCTGACATTGGAAAGGTTAACGAGGAAGCCTTGTTAACTACTTTCTAAATGTATGATATAGAATTTAGTAAATAGCAGAAATTAGGAGGGAACATGGGCGATAAAATACAAATGAGATTCCGCAAAAAGACATCTCCTATGAAGAAATTCCTGATTATAATTGGCATATTGAGTATTTTTGCGACTATCTTCTTTCTAAAATTTCGACTTCGGAACATAGAAGTCAGTGAAAGCGAGTACTATACCAAAGAAGAACTCAAAAGCTATGTAAAAACTAGTTTTTGGGATAACAATACTCTTTTCTTATATCTAAAACTTCGGTTTGGAGATAAAATAGAGATTCCATTTGTGCAAAAAATTGACACGGTATACGTTGATAGCAGTACTTTAAAACTAGAAGTCTACTATAAAAAAATAATAGGCTCCGTGAACTATATGAATGAGAATATTTATTTTGATAAAGATGGGCAAGTATTGGAAATTAGTGAAAAGACAATAGATAATGTACCTTTATTTACAGGTATTCATTTTAAACGGATGAATCTACATGAACCTTTAGGTGTTGAGGACAGTAGTATATTTTCTAAAATTATGAATATATCACAGCTACTCTCTCGCTATAAATTAACGATAGATAAAGTCAGTTTTGATTTCAATCAGAATGTGACTCTATATACAAAAGATATAAAAGTTTTACTGGGTAATAGGACATCCTATGATGAACCCATAGTAGAACTGACTGGTATTTTGCCAAAACTCGCTGGCTTAAAAGGAGAACTTAATTTGTCAGAATACACTTCAGGGAAGAATAGTATTACCTTTAAAAAGACAAAGTAGATATACAAATTATGAGAAAACATGGCCATTTTAAGAAGTTTTTTAATTATCTAAAAATTCTTTAAGAAGGGGTTGATTATTTGCTTAAAAAACTATATTATATGTATATATAAGGTATAGTTG
>JAEZPG010000116.1 GCA_023413555.1 Bacillota bacterium
CTGTTCCATCCCTGTTACAATATTGTTCACCCATACTTTCTTCCTTAGTAGAATATAAGCAATCACACCTTTCACCACTTCTGTCATTTGACAAATGATATATAAAGGGATAATTGGAAGATCTGTATATCTTGATAAGAGATACGCTAAAGGTACACTTATGGTCCACACGAAGAAGCTATCAAATAAAAATGTCACAAAGGTCTTGCCTCCAGATCGTATGGTAAAATAACTGCCATTGGTAAAGGCATACACTGGCATAGCGGCTGCCGATACAAAGAGGAGATTCCTTGCCAACTCCTGTACTGCAGCTTCTGTCTTATAGATTTGTGGGAACAATGGCGCAATGATTGCCATTACGATACCTATAATAGAACAGGCAAACACAGCAAAGGCAATCATCTTCCTATCCTGCTCAACCGCTTCCTCCATTTTACCAGCTCCCAGCAGTTGTCCAATCAAGATACCTATGGCAGCTCCCAGGGAGATAAAGGCCACATTAAATAAATTTGATACCGTGGAGGAAATGTTATAGCCCGCTACCACTTGAAGTCCACGCATTGAGTAGCACTGCACCATTATAGAGGTCCCACATGCCCACAAGGTTTCATTAAGGGTAAGAGGCATCCCTTTTATAATCATTTGTCCCATCAAGCGCTTCGGTATATGAAGAGACCGAAGGGCGCCCACTATAAATTGATTTCTCTCTGTATGCTTATGAGTCCACCAGGCTACAATCCCCAGCTCTACAAATCTAGAAAGTACAGTGGCAATGGCTGCACCTACTACTCCAAGCTTTGGAGCTCCCAGATATCCAAAAATCAATATGGTATTAAACATAAGATTAACAAGAACAGCTATGATTCCTGCTACCATTGGTACTATGGCTTCTCCAGTTTCCTTTAAAGTTCCCGCATAAGCCTCCTTAATGGCAAATGGAATCAATCCTACCAGCATGACTGCCAGATACTGTTTGCCGTAGAATAAGGTCGCTGCTGGATCACCAACCTGGCTATCACTGCTAATAAAGGCTGATAGTAATGGTTCCCGAAAAATGATAAAGATGCCAAGGGCAAGAATGGAAAATATCCCACAAACAATTAATTTAAATCGGAAGGCATAACGAACCCCTTCGTGATTCCCCTTACCAAAGAACTGAGCTCCAAAGATGCCGGCTCCGGATATTGCACCAAAAATAGCTATGTTAAAGACGAACATTAATTGGTTCGCAATGGCAACTCCAGACATCTGGTCTGTGCCGACACGACCAACCATAATGTTATCTAATAAACTGACAAAGTTTGTAATTCCAGTTTGTATCATCATCGGTACTGCTATAAACAAAATTCTTTTGTAAAAACTTCTATCACCTATGTATCTGTTTGCAAACTTACTCATGTTAAACTCCTTATCTTAAGAAGCTCTTTTGTCCTATCTAAGACCTGCCCAATACAGGGTACTTTTAACGGCCCTGTGCCAGCCTTTCACCAACTCTCGCCTAGTGTCGGAATCCATGGTATTATAAAAGACCTGTTGCTTCTTCCAATTATCTTTGATTTCTTCTTTATCCTTGTAGTATCCCACTGCTAATCCTGCCAGATAGGCAGCTCCCAGCGCGGTTGTCTCAATTACCTGTGGTCTTACTACCTCTTTATTTAATATGTCCGCCTGAAATTGCATAAGAAAATCATTCGCACAGGCTCCACCATCTACCTTAAGACTTTCCAAGGTAATGTGGGACTCCCCCACCATGGTCTTAAGTACATCCAAAGTTTGATAAGCTAGGGACTCTAGGGTTGCACGAATCACATACTCCTTCTTAGCACCTCTGGTTAAGCCGAATATGGTTCCTCTAGCGTAAGCATCCCAGTATGGAGCACCCATTCCAGTAAAAGCCGGTACTACATAGACACCGTTACTGTCCTTTACTGATTTAGCATACTCTTCTGTATCCTTTGCGTCCTTAATGAGATGAAGCTCGTCACGAAGCCACTGAATCGCTGCTCCTGCTACAAAGATACTTCCCTCTAAGGCGTATTCTACCTTATCCTCCATACCGATAGCAATTGTGGTCAGAAGGCCTTTCTTAGAATCTACAGCTCTCTCTCCTGTATTCATCAACAGGAAACAACCTGTTCCATAAGTATTTTTCACTTCTCCAGCCTCAAAACAACACTGACCGAATAATGCTGCCTGCTGATCTCCGGCAACTCCGGCAATCGGAATCTTTCCTCCCATCAAAGAAGCATCCGTATAACCAAAGATACCGCTACTTGGCTTCACTTCCGGCAACATGGAAAGTGGAATCTGAAAATAATCCAAGATCTCTTGGTCCCATTGTAACGTGTGAATGTTGTATAACATAGTTCTGGAGGCATTGGTATAATCTGTTGCATAAATTTGTCCCTTAGAAAGCTTGTACATCAGCCAGGTATCTACGGTTCCAAACATAAGATTCCCCTTCTTAGCTTCCTCCCTGGCTCCATCTATATTATCTAGAATCCACGCCACCTTACTAGCAGAAAAATATGCATCTGCCAAAAGTCCTGTCTTTTCCTTAATCATATCCCCATAGCCAGCTCTCTTGAGCTCCTGGATTCTGTCTGCCGTACGTCTGCACTGCCAGACAATTGCATTATAAATCGGATCACCGGTACGTCTATCCCAGACAATGGTAGTTTCTCTCTGGTTGGTAATTCCAATAGCTACAATATCAGATACATCTATATCCTGTCTTGCCTTGGCCTCCATAAGCACTCCTAACTGAGAGGACCAAATCTCATTGGGGTCGTGCTCAACCCAGCCACTTTCTGGATAGATCTGAGTAAACTCCTTCTTCGCCTCAGATACAATCTCACCCTGTTTATTAAATATTATGCATCGTGAGCTAGTAGTTCCCTGATCTAATGCCATAATGTATTTACCCATTTTTACACCTGATAGCATGGCTATCCTATTTCCTTTCTTTTAGTATAGTGAATTACAATTCTATTTTAGCCAAACGTATATTCCATTCTACCATATATACCATCAATGGGAAAGATATATAAAACAATATTTAGGGATAATGGATGATCGAATATACCTTAATAACATTGTCCCTGGGATATTTTCATCTTGCATTTTTTTCTATTTTGTTCATATAATTAGGAATAATTCTACAAGGAGATGTTACCTATGCCAGAGTCATTCATCACGAAACAGGCAATTGCCAATGGTTTAAAACAAGTCATGAAGAATAAAACTTTTGCAAACGTCACCGTGACCGATATTACGGCTGTCTGTGGCTTGAACCGTCAAACGTTTTATTATCATTTTCATGACAAATATGATTTATTAAATTGGATTTTCTGTAATGAGGTATTGGTGGTATTGACCACAGATTTAACCGTGGATACCTGGCCCAGGAATCTGAAACGGATGCTTTGCGCACTAAGTGAGCAGAAAGGCTTCTATAAAAATGCATTCAAATATTCCTTCCAAGACGAGTTCCACGAGTATCTGTTTCGAATTTCCAGCTCCTTGATCTATACCATCATTACACATATGGATGCAGACAGAAAGATTGCCGAGGAAGACAAACAATTTCTCGCCAGATTCTTCTCATTTGGTGTAGTAGGAAGTATCATTTCCTGGGTGACAGAGGGGATGATAAAGCCTCCGGAGGAGATGATTGAGATCATACTCACTCTGGTCAATGCCTGCAAAGCCTATGCTGTGAAACAATACATAAAATAACTTTCACTTTATAATTGGTTTCCATTTCTATCTCGGAGCATTCTGGGATCCCTACTCACGCCTAGAAAAAGTTCCTGTTGCTGTTGTAAATGAAAACTCTGGCGCAGTAATAAATGATAAAAGAGGGCCAAAAGCACCATCATATGCCTTCTCTGCTCCACACAACTTTTATTGTCTGAAGGATAATCCTCCAGTCTTCTAGGAAAGATATATGATCCACATAGTATACGTCCTTTTCTAACTTATCTTCCCAAGTAAGAGAATTTCTCCCGTTTACCTGTGCATATCCAGTAAATCCGGGTCTCACTTCGTGTCTCCTTGCCTGACGTTCATTATAGAGAGGCAGGTACTGCACCAACAGCGGTCTCGGTCCAACTACTGCCATATCTCCTTTTAGGATATTTATAAGTTCAGGAAGCTCGTCTAAGGAGGTGGAACGCAAGATTCTTCCAAACTTTGTTAGGCGTAACTCATCTGGTAGTAACTGTCCACTTTTGTCTCTTTGGTCTGTCATTGTTCGAAATTTGTATATCTTAAAGATCTTTCCAGATTGTCCAGGTCTATATTGAATAAATAGCACCGGCGGGCCAATCCTTAATCGTACAAAAAGGGCAAGTAGACCTAGGAGAGGGCTAAGGACAAGAGTTGCCAAAAGGGCGCAACAAAAATCCTGGGGACGTTTTATGTATCGTTCATAAAACCCCATTTTCTTCTTACTTCTCTGTTCTTGAATGATTGTTCTGTAGGCAACCACCGCAGTAATGATCCCTACTATGCTGATAATCAGCAACACAAATTTTCTCTTATTCACTTACTCAAAAGCCACCCTCCAGATTCTTCGGTTCTATGATACCGACCTGCTCTCTTTGTTCATTGATTTTTGCCAAAGAGGCGTTTCAAAATCTCATTTTTAAATAAACTACCTACCAATACATATGCTATGACACCTACTAGTATGGCAATGGCTAACTCTATGGTTCTTGGTAGGAAGGAAAGGAGAAGCATTGTCCCCTTAACACAGAGAATCATCGATAGCGTTGCAAACACAATGGAGCCTAAATAAGTACCTTGCACTTTTAGTCTTACATACTTTTTTAAGGTGAGCATTTGAATGGTTGCAACTGCTGCTTCTGTAATAATGGAAGCTATGGCCGCACCATTCTGTTCTAGATTCCTAATGAGGATTGCATTGAGTATCACATTGGTAAAAGCCCCAATGATTGTGGAGAAAAGGATGATATTTTCTCTCTCCAGACTGACTAAGACCTGATAGCCGATGTAATTACTGAGGGAGACTGTGACAATGGAAACCGCCAGAATCTGAGTCGTTACAATGGAGCCTAGGAAAGCACTACCAAATAACAGGGGAACCAAAAGCTCAGAGACCAGTATCATGCCCACTGCTGCCGGTATGGATAGGAGAAGCAGGATTTTTAAGCCTAGCACCACCAAGCCATTGAATTCTTTCGTTTTCCCCTGGGTCTTGTAGACACTGAGCCTTGGCAAGAATACTGCACAGATGGAAACCATCATGGTCTTTACGGCACTAATACTTCTCACTGCATTGGCATAAAGCCCTACGGTTTTCTCATTACACATATAGGTAAGCATTGTGGTATCAAAAAGCGTGTAGACCTCGATTGCTATGGTAGCAGAGAACAAGGTGAACACTGCTTTCCTATGTTGTTTTAGGTTTAAGTTACGAATTACGAGATGAATGTGTTTTCTTAGCTGAAGGATATTAAATACGTTGTTCAGTCCTGTGCCTACCACCAGAATAACTGCATACAGAACACAATCCTTAGGACTCTTCACGAAGAGGAACACAGCTAGAATCGACAATACTTTCACGATTACATTTCTGATTAAGATAAGCTGATACTCTTCTTTGCCTTGAAAGAACCAATCTACATTGCAATAATTCAATAAGATAGCGATGCCAGCGATTCCATAGAGAAGAAAGCCCTTTCCGAAGCCACCGGTGAGATAAGCAGCAAGATAGTAGCATAGAAAACAGATTGAGGTGGAAATGGCATTCATGAAAAAAAGTTCAGAGAACACTTTACTGACATGGTTTTTCTCCTGGCCTGCTTGTGCAATGATACGGATGCCGTAGGTGGGAATCCCGAGAGTTGCAATAATGGTAAAGTACTGTACCATATTTTGAGCAGAAGCTACTTTTCCCACACCATCCGCCAGAAGTACCCTGGAGACATAGGCCGAGATAATCAATGGATATACTACATTGATACACCTATATCCAATATTGCAGATCGAATTCTTTACTAAACTTTTCAAGGTTCCCACCCCTATATTTCCCTATTGATCCCTACTTAAGCCAATACTACTCAACATACTTATATAATTATCAAAGAAACGCTCCCCGGAAAGATACCTCCTATAGAACTCTTTATTTTCTCTTTCCAGACGTCTTCTCCTATCTCTGCTCATCATTTTCACCTTATAGATCAAAGCTTCTGCTTCTTCCAAGGTGTCATAAAGCAATACCCCTCTTACGCCCATTCTTTCAAAGTATTTGTTTCCGCCGGTACGGCTTGCAACGACAATCTTCCCTAGGGATAGCACTTCTATCATAACTAAGTCAAAATAGGTCTCTTTATTGGGTAGCAAAAAGAGATCAGAAGCTGCAATATAGGAATAAGGGTCCTTAGTAAAGCCGATCTCTATCCAGGAAGGGTGCTTTAATCTCATTAATGGCCCTTCTTTCCCAGCAATCAGCATTCTTATATCGGAGCTTTTATCTAAAATGACGTTACCTAGTTTCTTAAGATTGTCATAACCCTTTACCTCGTTGTGGCGGCCCACGTAGGCAATCATAAAATTACGACTATCTACCCCTAACTGTGCCCGGATTTCCTTTCTGTCGATAGTGGGGGTTTTGAGGGAGATACCTGTTGGAACATATCGATAATGTGCCTTTCTTTTCTCGGCAAATTTCTCATAGGAAGGCCAGTGGTTCCGGTAAGGTTCTTCTGCCTCCGGGCAAGGAAATACGATATAATTCGCGTGAGAGAAGCTCCACCGATCCATCTTCTTAAACAACGCCATTCTTTTCTTCACATACCTCTTCTCAAATGCTGTAGAACACGCGCCATAAAGCTCCTGGGCCAATGGAATCGGTGAATGAGAGGTAAGTAAGACACGGCCGGTAAATTCTTTTAGATTCCTTCTTTGTTTATACATATCCATCGTACTATGAAAGTGAATGGCGTCGTAATCCTGAAAGACACCGGCCTTTTTACGTGGAGTATAGAACATGGTGTGATATCCTAGTATCCGCCGAAGAGATCTCTCCACTGCAGTCATCCTGGGAAACTTATGGAGAATAGCTTTCAGCCTGTCTTCCCTTCGTTTTTTGTCAGGATCAGACCTAAGAAAGTGAATTTGCTTTGCCAATCCACGTCTAACTACCTCTTCATGGATATAGTACCCTACTCCTAAGGGGCCACCTGCAGGAGATAAGGCATTTTCATCCAGATAGATTAATATCTTCATCAGATACTCCTTTCTTCTCTTTTTTCCTGAGAAACATCTTGATTAAGAGTAAAGGCACATAGGATAAGGCAAGATAAAAAAGCAAGAAGAAATCATACATGACAATACCGAAGGCAATCAACAAGGTATAAAAGCAATAGACAAAGTAATCGTAAGTCCCTTTGGACAACAACATTTTCTGATAACTGTGAATACAATACTTAATGGTCAGAAGGGGAATTGCCAATACTCCCAGATAGCCAAAGTAGAAAAATGCCTGCCCTTCTAGCGGTATAATCTGTGAGAAGTATACTGGATCATACCCTAAAGCCAGGTTGAATAGTTCCGTAGAACGTGACATCGGGGTAAAAAATCCTTTGATGATTGGAAAAGATCTTAAAAAATCACCAACAAAGTAACCGGCTTTCTCTGAAGTTCTCATATCCAGTACCCCTGCCATATTGATAAATCCGCTAAAATATGCATTGAGTTTGAGTGATAAACCTGATACTCCATGAGACATCCTATCTGCGGATAGAACAGGAATGACGAGAAACATATAGATGAATAAGCCGCTTGATAATAACACTACGAATCCAACGATTAACTTTCTCTTGTCCGGATACAATCCCGTAACTAAAATCAGCAAGCTTAGTGCTGCAATAATACTTGCTGCTACATCATCCGGCACCAGTATAACCAATACTACTGTAACCTCTAACGTCGTTAGGATCAGTGAACCATTGGAGGATTTGGAGGTTCTTTTCTCATATATATAAATGGTAAGTAAGTAGGCAAGGGCAATTCTTGTCACTGCAAGCAACCAATTGATGGGATAATACACGTAAGGTATCATCGTACTCACAGCAACCTCGGATGTTCTTTTCCATGCCAGTTCCTGCTCATCACTAAAAAAAAAGAGAGGCCTGAACTGAAGAAGTAAGCTAGGATATAGAATAATTGCTATTATGATTATTGCTACACAAGCTTTGATTACCCTCCAAACATATCGATTAACAAAACGATCCGTCTCTCTATTAAAACCTTCACGACTTTTTCTCTTCTGCTTCGGGGTAAATACAATCAACCCAATCGTAACCGAAATCATTTCAAGGATTTGAATTACGACAGCATCCAATATATAAGCCTCAATTCCGGAATTGAATCCACTTAGGTCAAAATCACCACTAAAAATAACAAAAGCAGGTAACACATATAGCTTAATAAAAAATACGAATAAGAGGATAAGCTTAATATCATATCCTAAAGGATTCATAAGGCTTATACATAAGATATAACATAAGATATAAACTGCCGGTAATAAAATAACACACCGATATCCTCTATGAAGATCCGGCAGGTAACAGAGCATCAGAATCCCTATCCCTATCATCAGCATGCAAAATAGTACCAGAAGTAGTTGCATTTTATTTTTACTCATCGGTACCATACTCTCTCACAATCCTTTGATATATTGATAGGGCTTTCTTAGTCACAACACTCCACTGATAATTGTGTTTCGCATGATCATATGCATTTTTAGAAAAAGAGCATAATTCATCCCTACTATCCACTATCTTAAGAAGGGTGTTTGCAATACTTTCCGAATTGCCCTCAGTACGCCAGCCGCAACCATTCGCCACGGCTTCCTCAGCCATATTGGTTTCAGGCGTGAGTAGTGCGGGACATCCGTTAGCCCATGCTTCCAGTACTATCACGGGTTGCCCTTCGCATCGTGATGTTAATACCAGTAGGGAACTCTCTCTGAGTACACGTTCTTTCTCCTGACCAAATACAGGCGGATGATTAAATACAATTTTCTGAAGTCCATTATCCCTAATCCGCCCATTGATCACTTCGTCCTCATCTATAGGACCATAAAGATTGACTATCACGTGTTCTTGTAAGGATTTCCGCACTTTTTGACAAGCGTCCATGAATAAGTCTAATCCTTTTTGATAGATATTTTTCCTACCAATATAGGATATGACAATATGATCAGTATTACGAAAGGATGATACTTCTGCTGGGATATCAACCCCATTAGATATAACGATTCCTTTCTTATTGTAACGAGAACGTTTCTTTTCTCCTTTTGAAAGAAATTGAATCGCACTAGCCTGATTAATTAATGTACGAAAATACAAATTGCACGCCATAACTTTTTTCAGATATTTTTGTTGAAAGGATATTTCCGAAAAGCAGCCGTGGGGAACAATAATATAGGGGATCCTCTCTTTTATTAAACGCTTTGCCAAATGAACAATTCTAGGTATTCCAAATGGGCTGTGAAATAGTACAATATTCGGATGATTAAAAGGCGCAGGAAAGGAGTGATAATCATCCCTTGAAGCATTACTTAATATTGTCACATTCTCTTCTATGGGCAAACAATCTTTCCCATAGTTATAAAAACCAACTCTTGCCAAGTTGGCTTGTGCATGAACAATTTGCGGTACTATTATATTTATTCCACTTGCCTGATTGTTATCAAGACCAGCATAATGAATAATAATCAATACTCTGTCCTCACATATCTCCTCTCTCTTCAACATATGAACAGATTTGTGGATATGTGACTTTTCTATCAAATCTAGCCTCCGCTAATTGTCTGTTTCCCTCTCCCAAAGCGCTTCGCATCGTAACATCGGTATACAGCCTTTTCATTACACGGGATAATTGATCGATATCTCCATTTCTACAATTGATTCCTGCTTTATAGGTAGTAATGAGCTTTCGATATTCCATGCATTCCTGGGTATTAATCACTGCCAATCCAGCAGCCGCATAGTCTCCAACTTTATTAAGAATGCTTCCTGCAGATCCCTTACGGATTGGATTAACTGCAAAATCACATCTGCAAAGTTGCGCTACCATCTCAGGATAAGCTAAGAAACCGGTAAATGTAACCGGGACTCCAGACTTCCTAGCGTATCTCACAAGTTTTGCTTCTAAAGGCCCTTTCCCCATAATCACAAAACGTAGTTTTGCAGTGTTATCTTCCTCATACATCTTTACCATGGCATCTATTACACTACATAAATCATAACTGCTACTGATGCTTCCTACATAGGCCATCCAAACTTCCTCTTTCGGCTTATTCAGTAATGCTTTTCCACTCTTTAAGGTATCAAACCTAGTAAGATCAGTCCCAAGATGCACAATGGCCGGTTTTCTGATATTTTTATTCACTTGGGCTGCACGATTGGCATAGGTCTGGGAAACAGCCACTATCTCGTCTGCAGCAGCATATATTCTATTGGCTTTTCGCTCCATCGGGTAAAACAACAAGTCACTTATTACTGGTATATGAAATACCATCCTAAATGCTTCCGGCCATAAATCTTGAATATCTAGAATTAATTTTACCTTTTTTTTCTTAGCATACTTGACCACAACATCTGCAACATCTAAAGAAGGCACTGCACAATAAAGTACCTCCGGTACCTTTCTGTCATATAAATACTTTTTCACGTTGCCAGCAAAAACTTTATGACTATACAGCCTTCCTAAACAAATATTTTTAGAGTAGCCGGGTTCTTCCACCAAGGTTACCTTAAAAGGCAGTTCTACTTTTCTGTAACTGCGTTTCATCTTGGTCACATGAGAAAAATCACTTGTGATGAGTTCTACTATATTATTTTCACATAACAATCTACCTATATAGGAGAATCGATCATTGCCTTTTATCGAAAAATCACTGGTAAAGTGCCCAATAATAACAATATCTTTCATACCTACCTCCTACGATATGCAGGAAAAAACTCGCTTCCCATATTACTTCCCATTTCCATACAAAGGGCTTCATATATTGCTTTATTCCATATCTTCTTCCCTACATAGAAATCAAACTCTGTATTCTGCGAAAACTTTTTCTTAAATGAATAGAGAGAATCCTCTGGTGCATTGGAGATTCCACCTCCACGATGAATCAAGCGATACCCATGTTCTTTTCCCCAAAGTGTTGTTGCATACTGAAGGATATATTCCGGTGACAAATATAAGTATTCATTTAAGGTACCTGAAAGATGAATATGTATTATTCCATCGTCAATAAAATCAAAACAAGCTGCTATGGTCTTACCTTCTAAGATAGCCTCAACAAACAGGATCTTGCTTCTTAATAACTCTAATGCTGTATCAAAATATGCTTTACTAAAATAATAGAACTCTGGCGCACCGTTACGTTTCATTGTTGCATAATATACTTCCAAAAAAGCATCCATATTGTCTGGATGTTCCGTAATTCGATATCTGATTCCCCTGGCAAGTTCTTGACGTATCTTCTTTCTACAACCCTTTGTAAATTCACTTTGCACAGGATCCTCATAGGCTTCCAGATTGGTCCCTAGTGTTTTTCGAAGGTAGACCGGATGGTATATCTCCTTAAAACCTTCCGCATTGCATATAATCGGATGAAATCTCACAAACTCACTGACTATATGATTATTAATGCAATACTTTTCAAATGCCTCACCAAACTGGTGACATAGTGTCTGACGCTGTCCTGCTGCCACGCATATTACTACAGGTCCGCCATATCCATATGGAGTGACCAGATCATAATACTGTACCCCATTAATGAGCTGGCAAATTGGACGTTTAATAAACATATGTTTTACTACACCAGCATCACTACTATAGTGATAAGTCTCACAGATACCTCCTTCTATTAGTTCACATAGCTTCCCATACTGCTCACTAAAGTAAATATCCATTTTGTCTCACCTTACGACTAGATAGGAGAACCGGTACACCAAAACCTATTCCCATCTGTCACGCAATAGCCTATTTTTAAATGAATATGAAGTGGGCAATTCAAATATGCTTTCTTTCACTGTCTCCATAGATGGAAATGTTTCTTCACTGTTTATGATGCCGTTTGAAGCCCTGACAATTGTGTTTTGAGCATAAAAATGGGCTGCGCACTAATTTCTTAGTACGACAGCCCATAAAATACTATTTTTCAGCTTTTCGTTTTATTGTCAGGATAATGACGCCTACCACGCAGAGTAACATTGTAACTGTAAGCATTGCAATTGGTGTCGTATCCCCTGTAGAAGGATTTTCTGCTGGCTCTTGCTCCACTGGTTCTTTCTCCACTGGCTCTTTCACCACTGGTTCTTGCGTTGGATCAGATGGAGTAGTAGAAACCTTGCTCTCCGTATAAACAATTGCATAGGTAGAGTACTTATCTGTTTCAAAAGTAATATTGTAACCTTCTCGAATCAAATCTAGCACATCTGTTAATAAATTACCCATTCCATCGTTGTGAACACGTACAACATAATAATCTCTAGTAGACCCAACAGCTGGTCTAAGCTCATCTGGAATGGTCAAGGTTACTTTTGCCTTAAACCCTTTGCCTTCACCTAGATATTTATCGGATGTATCGGTTACCTTTTCCTTCGTTTTTATAAGATTAACATCGCCGGGTTGAGCAATTATTTCATACTCTAACCAAAGGGATAAATCCAGATACTTCCCGATTTTTGCTCCCTTAGGAATAAGGTTTCCATCAATCACAGCTTGTACACAATCCTTTTCCCTATCAATAACTGTTTTATCTGCGTCTTTCATTTCAAGAGTAACTACCGCTTTATACGAACCATTCTCACTAGTACGCGTAGCACTATTTGCTATCTCTGAAATAATTCTCGTTGCCCATGACTTAATACTTTGAGGTAAATTACTGTCCTCAATCAGGCGCATAAGTAAATCAAGAGCATTTTCTTCCTTAATACTTGCTAGCTTAGGATTAATTTTCTGAATTGATTCATCAACTACAAGCATCGATAATAAAGAGCCTGTCCATTTTTGTTTTCTAACTATTGTGTTATATGTGCCTTCATAATTATTCTTGCCGTCAATCTTAACTTTTTCAAATTGGCCATCTGGAGTAATCGTTACCTTGAAATCATCATGCTCCTTTAATTCCTCAGGTACGCTTTTATCAGTAATAGTAACAATAACATTATCATCCTTATCTGTTAATACACTAATAACGATACTTGGATCAGTTAAGTTCTTTCGACTTATTGTGAATTCATGAGTCTCTGAACCAGACTTTATCTCATAATTTGGATTCGTTATCGTTGCTGTTGCTGTATATGTTGGCTCACTATCCGTATTGGCGTCTATCTTTGCACCTGATACTGTCAAGCCGACATCATCAGAACCTATACTACCTGAAGGTATTGCTGTAGGTTTCTGGCTTAATCCATTATATGTTAATACATCATTCGACCAAGTTATATCAATTATTTTTTTGGCAACATCTACAGGAACACTGATTGTAATTGGATGATAGCGTTCTGCGTCTGCTCCTGCTGGCGTAAAAATAACTTCATAGGAACTTGTACCGGCTTCTGGTACTGTGTCTTTCTCTTTCCAAGTAAACGTACCATCTATTACATGTGAACCATCCGTTACTTCTCCACCTGAGAGGATACTACTAACAAGCTGATCCCCATAAATAAGATCGGATGCTGTTGGTACTGTGACCTGGCCTGGATCAATGTCCTTTCTCTTTACAGTAAGATTAGCTTCGGTATATGTAATATTGTAATTATTTGTTACATTTTTCGTTCCATTTTCAATCATTGCAGATTCAAGATAAATTGTTTGATTTGGAATGCTTCCTCCAATCGTAAGGGATATCCCTGAAAGAGTATCACCTGTCACTAAACCAGTCACATCCTTCACTGCATCTGCAATTGTGCTGCTTAATGTGTCACCATAAGAGAGCGTCTGATCTTTTAGTTCAATATTTACATCTTTCTTAGTAATTATAAATTCTGTGGAGGAACCTTTTCCCTCAACATCAGTTGCAATTACATAGTTTGGATCACTTAAAGAAGCTGTAGCAATATATGAAGATGTTCCTTCACATGCATCTGTCTTTGCTCCCTCTACTGTAATTGTCGGTGCTGTCTTTCCCTCTGGAATATCGCTAGCAACAACGGTTGCAGTAGGCTTTTGTTCTTCCCCATTATATGTCATTGTAGTATCAGCCCAATTAAGATGAATAGGCTTTTTCAATACTTTAACTTTAACTGTTGTAGTTATTACATCATACTTTGTCTCATCCTCTGGTGTAAATATTACTTCATACTCTGTAGTTTCAGAGTTACTTACTTCTGGAGAAGTTGTTGGTGTCTTCCAAGTAAAAGTTCCAGAAATCTCTTCAGAGCCACAAGTTACTTTACCATTTTCTAAGAGGGAATCCTTCAACTCGTCTCCATAAGTAATATCACTTGCGACTGGATTAACACTTATGGTTGGAACAAATTTGCTTACTTCTAGTTTCCCATCGTTATACTGTATCGAATAATTATTGGTAACATCGTTCGAAGCATTTGTTACTTTAGCATCTGAGACCGTTAACATACCTGCCGTTGTAACAGCAGTAGTATCACCTGTGATTACTACTGAATCTAGTACATCTTTACCTAACAATCCAGTTACTGAAACATCAGAAGTTGTTGAACTTACAGCTTCTCCAACATGCTTATTCTGTGGATTTGCAGTTATCGTAAGCTCTGCTTTTGTTATATTAAATGCATTTGTTACGATAACATCGTTATTATTTGTAGAATCTTTTACTGTATTACCTGATCCATCTACTAATGTTGCAATCACTTTATATGTACCAGCATTGGTTGGTGGGGTCGTTGATTTTGTATATTCAGTTGCTCCGGTTCCTTCATATTCAATTTTTACTCTATAACCAGGATATACCTCTGTTATGCCATCAATTAGTGCCGTTCCTATGTTATATGGGGCACTGGTATAAGTCTTATCCTCTGCCTTTACGGAAAACTCATATCTATCATTATGGCCACTTACCGTACATGATATCACTATCTTATCATTGTTATCTTCTTCATCTTCAATAAATGAAATGTCATATGAATGCGAATTATCCATATCTTTTGTTATGGAAGTAATATAATTCTCATTATATCCTGAGTCATGTCCACCTGGATAGTTACTAAACTCAACAAAATATCCCATAATCTTTACATGTGAATTCGACTCTACGGCCAAATCATTCCATCCTTGTACAGCTCCTTTATCGGCTTGCTGAGCACTTGTATCACCTGGGTAATGAACCTGCATACACCATTCACTATCATTATAATTATTTGGTTCCTGATTAGTAGAATCGTTCTTTACTCTTCTCCAGTTACTATATCCTGTTGAAACAACCTTTACTGATTGTTTACTATCTTTACCAGTGGAATCAGTACTACCACTATTATTTATCTCCACTCCCTTTTCAGGACCATTACACCAAACCCAATGAGAGCCAGCTGTTGTTGCTGGTCTTGAGTATACAGATGCATTTGCAGAATCGTAATTCTCCGCATTAAAAGATTCGGAAAGTCTTAAGCCTCCAGCCCATGCACCATATGATGTTATCTTATCCAGAACCTTATCCTCTTCCAGCTGGGTGATAGTAACGAGATACCCTCTCATTCCCATATAATAAAAGGATCTGGCATTATTATATGCTGTATCCCAATGAATATCTTCACTTTCTACATACATATAATAGTGAACACTACCGTCAACATTGGTAGATCCCTGAGGTGTATTCGGAATAAACGACGTAATAGTTGTACTACTACTATCTGGTAAAACCATCTTATTTCCATCCACTACGACAGTAACCTTCATCCCTTGCTCGTAACTAAACGAAATACTTCTAAGCTTAGCCTGAACTGAACCTACAGCTTCTCCACTAGGCCATAGCCAGCTAACCGTCTGGTGCTTAGAAAGCGAGTCCATAATATCTCCTGCTGTGTTAATACTTCCCTTATCAACCGATATCGTCATACTCGTAATTTTATCACTACCTTCAGTTGACACTACAGCGTCTGGGAAAGTTACCGTTGATTCACTTTTTGATGGATTCCCTAGATTTACTACAAAAATCTTTTCATCAGACGCATGAGATTTATAATCGTATGGTGTCATAAATGTCATGATTATAGCAACTACAACCACCATGCCTATAAATCTTTTTGATATTCTTTTCAAAATGTTCCCTCCTTAAAATACTACTATTTATGTTGAATGCTTATGTAGCTCCATTATGTACTCAGGTTACCTTAAAATCTCTCTCCCGATCTTTCCTTAAGAATTTCATGTCCAAGTATCTCCACTTCTGATATACTTATCTGCCCCAAATTATTGTTCCTTTACCTATCTGTTCTTTCAAAAATAGTGCTTATATCCTATTATTCGGCTTATACTGTTAAATACTTTAGTATATTTACATATATACTGTAATAAATTAAATTAAGTGGTTGTTTTTTGTCAATTAATGGATGTATGGTCCCGTACTGCTATTGGGCAGGGTCAAGTAATGGCGCCATTTCTCGACTCCATCACCTGCCACCCCCAGACCGTACATGAGGTTCTCCCTCACATAGCTTTCTGATAGACGTCTTCTTGCCCACTCGCTTTCTACCACTTCTTAAATTCCATGAAAACGTTATCCCTATGCTTCCGTTGCTTTTGATAACAATACTTCAATCTACAAGGAGAGAATTCCATCGTTTAACTTTATTACCCAAGGCCTCGCATATTGATTTTCACAAATGATTTCCCGTATATTAACTTTCACTTTAGCAAACAACCGTCTACTTAGATGGAAATGCTATTGCGAATTACTACGTTATGTTGTTTAAAATAACATATTATTTCTTTCG
>JAEZPG010000120.1 GCA_023413555.1 Bacillota bacterium
GTTCCAGCATACCTGAATCAAGCATATAATCCACATTAATATTTTCAATTCTGCGACGTACTTCCCCGACAAGTCCTTCATTGGCAACATCTTTTATATAAACCATGGAGCATGGCGTTTTGCTGACCTTTCCAATCGCCACATCTTCAACAATCAGATCCTCATCCTTCAGCCTCTTACGAATTTGTGCGGAATTCGTTCGCAAGAGTTCATTGAAGGCTTCTTGCGGGCCTCTTATCACAATTTCATTGTTTGGCTTCTCAATGCCTCTATGATCCCATCCTTTAACATCTGCGGAGAATGCTGCCGACACTCCGTCTGCAAATAGTGCACAGCCTCCGAAGTTGATCTCATTGATGATCTTGCTAAAAGACTTTTCAATACCAACCTGACAATGGGGCAGTAATTGCCTTGCAATGTAATCTTCAAGCGTATCTGTATTTTCTCTTATTTCCATACTGGACATTACCATCAGAGGTTTTAATATATAGTTGTTAATAACCTCCCGATCAGTCATACCATCAAAGAAAATAATAAAAGCTTTTATCGGGCTGCCTTCATATTGGATATCAAATTCACGCAGTACAATATCACTGTTTACCGGAATGCTGTAAACTCTTTTCATTCGTTCAAGATTTTCCTGTATGTCGGAACCGACCGTATCGGACGGATCTGGTTTCTCCTCTAATTTAGCTGTTTTTGAGGCTATTTCATTCTCCATCATACCAGAATTGTTTTCCTTATTCTGATTATTGTCATTGAGCTCGTCCGTCTGTTTTAGTATGAATTTTTCTTGCTTTTCAGGTTCATGAAAGAGCAGCAGCTTTTTCAATTGATCTCTGATCAGTGACAAATTTAAGCCCTCCAAATCATAGACTTACATTTTTTACTTTACCGTTTCCAAGCTTGACAAGATATACATCCCATTTTCTCGACCCAAGCTGCATCGCAAACTGCCTGTCAAATACTGAAAAATCAAACCGGTGCTTGCCCTTAATAGCACTGCCTGTGTCCATAGCTACTGTATAACCAAGGCCTTTGATATAGAAGACTGTACCAAAGGGCCAATACCTGTTATCAACAGCTACAGATACACCCGGCATAACAGGAGTACCGGACTTCGTTATTCCTTTATTATTACCGCATTCTTCCTTACTTGGTGTGTATGCAGTTCCAAGAAATTTTCCGATATATTTCCCTCTATTTAATGTATCTCGTGGAGCCAAGCCTTCAAAAGCAGAGAAGCTTTGTGGCTTCACACCAACTGCAGCAGCCATCTTTAAAGAGTTTTGAAGTGCTACGTTATCATGGACCAACTCCTTGTTTTGATTTGTCAGCTCATTGATCTGCTTTTTTAATGCATCAACTTCTTTCGATAAATCTTCACCGCCTCTGGATGCTTTATTGTATTCATCTTTTAATGCTCTCGCTTCATCGGCTAACTGCTCATATTTTATTTGCAATTCGGTATCTTCACTAACAATTTTCTCTTTCGCATATTTGATTTCACTAATTTCTTTATAAGCTATGGACAACTCGTTTTTCAAATCCTTGTATGACTGTAGCAGTGTATAATTATTGGCACACAAAAAACCTACCAGTATAAAAAGAATTACTACAGCCCACATTCTGCCCTTTGGCTTTTTCCTGGACAGTTTGAAATGTCTGATATTTCTTTGAGGTTGAATGCTGTTTGTCGCTTCAAACCCCGTCATAGAAAGCCCTCCTCAATAATCCGATCATTATAACTCCAGACACAAATACCATATTATGGTCTATTGTTATCCTCTATTATCATCCATTTCCGTTATCTTTATTCATTTGGCTATATTTACAAGCTGGCTTCCACTCTTTTGTGTGTCCGTCAGGTAATGAAACCGGAACAAATACATCATTTTTAAAGTAATATATATGGAAAGGTTGATGACATAATGAATATCCTAAGTTGTATTTCTCCTACAGGGTTAACTTTACTGGCAGTTGCAGTGAGTTTTATTGCAATCGCCGCACTCGATAGTGATGAACTGAATGTTATCGGTAATTTGCTGATTGGTATTGGTGGTCTGATGATCATCGCCGCTTCTCAGGAAGCGTACATTGCTGACCTTGAGCAGGCAGAAAGCCGTGAGGAAATATTAAAGCTGAAGGTTGATCTGCTGAACAAAGAAATAGCATCCCTTTCAAAGTAAATGACAATAACATTCACCTTCAATGCAAAATTTAGCGGGATATCAAAAATATAGATGCAAAATAAGAATAAGACATTTTGCACAGAATTGCGTATTTATTATTTGAAAGCAGTTGAATTGCAGAAATGTTTTGAGCTAAATATTGAAAGCTTTCATTTTTACAAGAGGAATATTCATCTTGCATGTAAAGTAAAATGATAAAAAGGAGTGATTTTTGTGGGTAATGTATTGAAAACTGTTATTTCTGTTGTGGTCATCCTTGTACTGGCAGTTCTAGCAATCAGACTCTTAGGCTTTGCGCTTTCAGTAGTGCTGCCAATAGCTATTCTGGCCTTTGTGGCATATATCATCTATGTGCTGGTGACTGGGAAAAGGCCATAAACAAATAAATTTGATACTTTACAACGTCCCCTGAACTGTGCTATAATTCATTTGCGCTATCGGGGTGTAGCTCAGTTTGGCTAGAGTGCTTGCTTGGGGTGCAAGAGGTCGCGTGTTCAAGTCACGTCACTCCGACCAGCAAAAACAGCGGGTTCCAGAAAATGGTTCCCGCTGTTTTGTTTTATTTCTAATTCTATTTTGAATAAACCCTATGTGCTATTTTCTGTACTGCATCAATGGTATTAATGATATCCGAAATGGTATTCATGCATCCCACGCTGAATCTCACAACCCCTCTTGCCTCCGTTCCTAGAACCCTGTGAGCAGACGGCGAACAGTGAAGTCCTGCTCTGGTGCAAATACCGAAATCTTTGTCTAGAATGTAGCTCAGTTCTGTCGAATCCATATCTCCCAGATTTATTGCCACAATACCGGAGTTTCTGCTTTTATCGGCAACACTGTACTGCTTTATTCCGGGTATGTGACGGAATCCTTCCACTAGCATTCTCACCAGTCTGTACTTATGTTCGCCGATTTCAGTAATACCTGAATCAGACACGTACTTTGCTCCCCACATAAGTCCTACAATTCCCGGTGTATTCAGGGTTCCGCTTTCCAGTAAATCCGGCATGATTTCAGGCTGGTACAGATATTCGGAGTTACTGCCTGTCCCCCCCTCCATC
>JAEZPG010000015.1 GCA_023413555.1 Bacillota bacterium
AGCCCTTTAGGGCTAGCCTGAAGAAGAAATGCAATTGGCGAACCCTTCAGGCGCCTCCGGGCGCAAGCAGGAGAAAAGCCCTTATAGGGCTAGTGCAAGCCACCGGCTAAGCCGGTGGTCTTGACTATGTTTAGAGTTTGGAGAAAATGACAATTATTCACGAAATCTTCACATAATTACTTGTGAAAATTCTTCTCAATAAGTAGACATAATTGATGAAAAGAAGTAAAATAGGTCTATGCTTCTTTTAACAAAATATTAACAAGAAGAATACAAATCTTAACGATATGCCTTAAAAGCAAGTGGGCAGAATAACAAATTAAAGAATTAAAGGAGATTAAACCATGAATACAAAGAAGAAGGGGATACTGCAACTTCTTATCACAGTTGTAGTTATCGCCGCATGCGCATTTGTTGTGATTTTTGGCTTTGGCAAGTGGCATCGTGGTAAAGCAGAGAACATAAATCTGGGTCTTGACCTTGCAGGTGGTGTTAGTGTTACTTATGAGGCTCTAGATGAAAAGGTTACAGAGAAACAGATGAATCTGACACTTGAGAAGTTAAAACAGCGTGTACAAACCTACTCACTGGAATCAGATGTTTATTTAGAAGGTGACAGGCGAATCAACGTAGATATACCTGGCGAGGAGGATGCTAAAAGAGTATTGGCCGAACTTGGAGAACCAGCTACGGTAGAGTTTAGAGATGAATCCGGGAAGGTATTACTGGATGGTTCTATGATATCAAAAGCACAGGGTTATGCTGGTACTAACCAATCAACGAATAAAACGGAATATAAAGTACTTCTTGAATTCACCAAAAAAGGAACTACTAAATTTGCTGAAGCTACTGCAGCCAATGTAGGAAAACCTCTTTATATCTATTACGATGGGAATCAGGTAAGTGCTCCTACTGTCAATGAAGCGATAACTAGCGGTAGTGCAGAAATTAATAACATGATGGACTATGATGAGGCAAATAAGTTAGCTACTTTTATTAACATTGGAGCCCTTCCTGTTGAACTGAAATCTATCCGTACCAATATTGTTGGTGCAAAACTTGGCTCTGATGCGTTAAATCGAAGTTTAATTGCTGGTGCAATTGGTTTAGCAGTTGTTTTAGTATTCATGATTGTGGTATATCGTATACCTGGGGTGGCAGCAAGTATTGCATTATGCTTATATGTATTATTGACGTTATTAACTTTAAATGGCTTAAATATTACATTGACCTTACCTGGTGTAGCCGGCATTGTCTTATCCATAGGTATGGCGGTGGATGCTAATGTAATTATCTTTACAAGAATTAAGGAAGAACTGGCTAAAGGCAAGACAGTTCGCTCTGCTATGAAGCTTGGCTTCCACAAAGCTCTTTCAGCAATTGTAGATGGTAATGTTACTACCTTGATTGCAGCGGCGGTATTATATTTTATCGGTAGTGGAACTGTTCAAGGTTTTGCACAAACCTTAGCAATTGGTATTATTTTATCCATGTTTACAGCACTTGTAGTAACTAAATTTGTAATGAATATATTATTTAATATAGGCTTTACCAATGAAAAATTCTATGGTGTGGTAAAGGAGAGAAAATCTATTCCTGTTGTTGTCAATTTTAAGAAGTTTGCGGGCATTTCATTTGCAATTATTATAATTGGTGTTGGTTTTATGGTATTCCATAAAGCAAATGGAAATGATATCTTAAACTTTGGTCTGGACTTTAAGGGTGGTACTTCTACAGAGGTTCAGATGAGTACAGATACTGATTTGACAGAAGATTTAAAGAGTAAGATTTCAGATTCTGTAAAGGCTGTTGTTGGTGAGACACCTGTTATTTCAGCTGTAGAAAATCAGAATTCCTATGTGATTAAAACAACTACTCTGGATGATGAAAAGACGAATGCTCTTGCAGACATGTTTAAAAAGGATTATGGAATTGAAGCAGATAAGATTAGTTCTGAGACAATTAGCCCAACTGTAAGTAATGAGATGAAGATGAATGCTGTAAAGGCTATCTTAATAGCGGCAGTCTGTATGTTGATCTATATCTGGATTCGATTTAAGGATATCCGTTTTGGTTCCAGCGCTGTAATCGCATTAATCCATGATGTGTTAGTTGTATTAACCGTATATGCAATTATTCGTAGTTTAGATGTTGGTAACACTTTCATTGCTTGTATGCTCACTATTGTTGGTTACTCCATCAATGCTACTATCGTTATCTTTGATAGAATCCGTGAGAATGTAAAGGGAAGAAAAGCCCTGACCAATTTAGACGTAGTGGTGAATGACAGTATCAACCAGACCTTAACGAGAAGTATCAATACTTCTTTAACTACCTTCATTATGGTATTCTTTCTGTATATCTTTGGAGTTGAAGCATTGAAGGATTTTGCGCTTCCATTAATGGTAGGTATCATTGGTGGTGCATATTCCTCTATCTTTATTACGGGTAGTTTATGGTATATCATGCATCCAAAGAAGCAAAAGAAGGTACAAGAGAAAGTGATAAAGCAATAAAATGCATAAGTAGAAAGATTTAGGATATAAAGAGGATAGAAAATTGGAAGGAATGCCACTTTCTATCCTTTTTTCTTTTTTTGAATAGGATTTTATGTACTATCTGCTATCCAAGAGGGACATTTTATATTATAATAGAGGCTGAGACTTTTATTAAAAAATGTTAAAATAAGGGAGATAATATTGGTGTTTGCAGAAGAGAGAATTGTTATAACAAATAGTGATAAATCCTCAACTAGAAAAGAAAAAGTAAAAAAAGTAATTGCTATGGGATTGCCTATGTTACTTGGAGCTGTGTTCGGCTTTTGTTTTATTATCTTTTTAGATTCTGTAGAGGCCAGTGATAAGATTAATGGATTATTTTTGATTATAATCTTCATACCAAGTATAGTTACCTCCATAATTCTACATATCATTGTCCATGAATTAGGACATGTCATTATGGGACTACTTACAGGTTATATGTTTTATTCCTATCGAATCTTTTCCTTGATGTTTTTAAGAGAGGATGGAAAATGGAAGTTTAGGAGATATACACTTCCGGGAACTGCAGGTCAGGCAATCATGCTTCCACCAAAAAAGAAGGATGGGCATTTTTCATGGTTTTTATACAATCTAGGTGGTGGCCTGATGAACATTGTACTTTCCCTGATTACATTGGCGATTTATCTTTTGATTCCTAATTTATCAGGTGTAGTTGGAATTATGTTGCTATGCTTCCTAATGGCAGGGTTCATCATTGGTGTTTCCAATCTGTTACCAATACCCAATGCCATGATGCCCAATGCTGGAAGTAATATGCTAGCTTTGTATAAGGATGAGCTTGTAAGAGAGTGTTTCTATAAGCAGTTGAATTTAGTGGCAAGTTTAGCTCAGAATAAATCTTTTAAGGATTTTCCCCTGGAGTATTATCAGCTGCCAAAAGAAGCGAACCTAAAGAACCCAATCATAGCTACTATGAAAAACTATGAATTAGAATACTACTATGACATAGAAGACTATAGTGCTTTAGTGAATCTGTTAAATGAAATGGAACAGGAAAAGGTACAATCAAAACTTATCAAGTTTTGTTTTGATACGGAGCGTTTGTTTGTTGAGTGTATGCAGGGTCCTAGAGAAGAAATAATAGAGCATCTATGCACCAAGCAATTGTTAAATCTTATGAAACAAGCAAAGAATACTCCTGAAATGAATAGAATTCTTATGGCCTATGAAGGTCTCTATGTAAAAGATATTGCTGAAGCAAAGCAGCATTATGGGAAGGCCCTTAAGCTATTAGAGAAGTATCCCTTTAAGGGAGTAGCAGATATTGAAAGACGACTGTTGAAAATGGTAAAGGAAAAACTGGACGAATCTGTCATTGAGGAAGAAAAGATTGACGTAGCAGAGATTGACAAGATAGCTGTGACAGAAGAAATATCAGAAATAGAAGAGTCCGGAGAATAATAGACAATTAGTTTGGAGACAAAAGATGGAAAAATGGTTTATAAAAAATAGACAAGGGGATTATAGTAAGATTGCAGAGAAGTATGGCATTAGTGATATATTGGTGAAGTTGATTGCCAATAGAAGTATTCATAGTGAAGAAGCATTAACACAATATCTTAATCCATCGCTATCTCAGCTTCATGATCCAGTGTTAATGAAGGATATGAAGAAGGCGGTTGCCATACTGAAGGACAAGATTGAGAAGAAACAGTCTATAAGAATTGTAGGAGACTATGATGTGGATGGGGTAATGTCTACCTATATTCTCTACACTGGTTTATGTAAAGCAGGGGCCAGTGTAGACTACGATATTCCAGAGAGAATTAAAGATGGGTATGGGATTAATATTTCTATCATTGAAAAGGCCAATGAAGATGGTATAAATACCATATTAACTTGTGACAATGGAATAGCGGCTATAGACCAGATTGCCCATGCGAAAGATCTGGGGATGACAGTGATAGTTACTGATCATCATGATATTGGATTTATAGAGAATGAGGGCAAGAGAAGCTACCAGTTGCCTAAAGCAGATGCTATAGTCAATCCCAAACAGGAGGATTGTAACTACCCTTACAAGGGAATCTGCGGAGCAGTAGTTGCCTATAAATTGATAGAGGCTTTATATCGGTCGCTACACATAAACGAGAAGGAGATTGAGGTACTACTGGAATTTGTGGCAATCGCCACTGTCTGCGATGTTATGGATCTTATGGATGAAAATAGGGCAATTGTAAAGTATGGACTAGAGCACATGCCCCATACCACAAATCTTGGTCTTTCGTGTCTTATTGACGAAACTGGAATAGGTGGAAAAGCTTTAAGTGTTTATCATCTGGGATTTATCATTGGCCCATGCATCAATGCTTCTGGAAGATTAGACTCAGCCAAATTAAGTCTTAGACTTTTTTTATCCAAGGAGGAAAAGACAGCCAGAGCCTTGGCAAAGGAATTAAAAGAGCTTAATGATGAACGTAAGGAGATGACACAGAAAGGGCTAGAGGAGGCTATTGCCATTATTGACAGTGGAACCTATGAAAAGGATAAGGTTTTGGTCATCTATTTACCGGATTGTCATGAAAGCCTGGCTGGAATCATTGCCGGAAGATTGAAGGAACGCTATTATAGACCAGTAATAGTGTTAACAGATGGACATGATTGTATCAAGGGAAGCGCCAGATCCATTGAGGCTTATAACATGTTTGAAGAATTAAATAAATGCAAAGATATTCTTAGTAAGTTTGGTGGACATCCTATGGCAGCAGGGTTATCTCTTCCAAAGGATAGATTATTGGAACTGAGGGAAAGATTAAATGAGAATGTTTCCCTTTCAGAGGAGGATTTACAAGAGAAGGTTTCTATTGATTTGGTGTTATCCTTTGATCGTATCAACTATTCGTTAATCCAAGAGATTTCTTTTCTGGAGCCATACGGAAAGGGGAATACAAGACCATTATTTGTAGAAAAAAATGTTCGGGTTATAAAAGCTACAATTATCGGCAAGAATAGAAATGTTTTAAGAATGACGGTAGCATCCCCTGACCAGCCATCCCTAAGGTTTAATGCAATGCTTTTTCATAAGATAGATGTCTTTGAAGAATTAGTAATAAACAGATACGGACAATCTGAATTGGATGCAATCTATACTGGGAACGGAACCTCTATCTCTATGGATATGACTTTTTATCCAGATATAAATGAATACAATGGTATTCAAACAATACAGTTAATAATACAAAATTTCAGGTAACCTTTGCGTTTTTTAGATATTTTTGGTATACTGTGATTTGGGTAAAATAATGTAAATAGATACTAGATAAAAATCCAACATGGGCGCCAAGGCGCTCTTTGAATAGTAAGGAGCAAAAGATATGAAAAAGATCGACGATTATGTAAGAAGTATACCTGATTTTCCAGAGCCAGGAATTATCTTTAGAGATATTACTAGTGTACTACAAGATAAGGATGGTCTGCAATTAGCAATTAATAGTATGCAGGACTTGGTAAAGAATTTGGAATTTGATGTTGTGGTAGGTCCGGAATCAAGAGGGTTTATTTTTGGTGTTCCAATTGCCTATAATTTGAAAAAGTCCTTTGTTCCTGTACGAAAAAAGGGAAAGTTGCCTTGTGAAACCATTGAGAAGGAATATGACTTAGAATATGGCACAGCTACTATAGAAATCCATAAGGATGCTATCAAGCCAGGACAAAAGGTGGTTATTATAGATGACTTAATAGCTACTGGTGGAACCATTGAAGCAATAACCGAATTAATTAAGCAGTTGGGTGGAGAAGTTGTTAAGATTGTCTTTCTAATGGAACTTGAAGGTCTTGAAGGGAAAAAGAAACTAAGTGGATATGATGTTGATGCTGTGATAAAATATCCAGGAAAGTAAGTATTTTTGTTTAAAAAAGAGAAGAAAGGGGGATTATCCCTCTTTCTTTTTTAAATGAAGTAGTTCTCCTGATTGACATAATTCGCATAAATTAATTGATTTTTTAAATCAATATTATTATAATAGTATGATAAAACAGAAAAATGGAAGTTCCTTTAGTCGGTGGTGATAATTTGGAGAACAAGAAAAAGATTGATAAATCCATTTATAGTGAAGCAGAATATGTAGAACAGACTTTAAAGCCTGAGGAGTATACAGACCCTGAAGAGTTATTTAAGCAGTTAATTGATACGATTCGAGGGTATCATCCGTCTGCAGATTTGAGTCTAATTGAGAAGGCTTATAAGATTGCTTATGATGCTCATAAGACACAGAAACGTAAATCGGGGGAACCTTATATAATACATCCTATCTGTGTGGCAATTATTTTAGCAAAGTTGGAATTGGATAAGGAGACTATAGTGGCTGGATTGCTCCATGATGTAGTGGAGGATACCGTCTTGACCACAGATGAAATAGCGTTTCAGTTTGGTGAAGAAATTGCCCTTTTGGTGGATGGTGTTACCAAGCTTACACAGTTAAATTATGATGCAGATAAAGTAGAGATACAGGCAGAAAATCTACGTAAGATGTTTTTAGCTATGGCAAAGGACATTCGAGTTATCTTAATTAAATTAGCCGATCGTTTGCACAATATGCGTACCCTTCAATTTATGAGATCAGAAAAGCAGAAAGAAAAAGCAAGGGAGACCATGGACATCTATGCGCCGATTGCACAACGTCTGGGTATATCAAAAATTAAGATTGAGTTAGACGATTTGTCTCTTAAATATCTGCAACCAGAGGTATTTGCTGACTTAAAGGAAAAGCTTGCTTCAGAGGCTGATGAAAGAGAAACTTTTATTGACAGTATAGTTAAGGAAGTTAGATATCATATCAATGAAGCTGAAATTGAGGCGGAGATTTACGGCCGAGTAAAACATTTCTTTAGTATATATAAGAAGATGGTAAACCAGAACAAAACACTGGATCAGATTTATGATTTATTTGCTGTCCGTATCATTGTGGATTCTGTGAAGGACTGTTATGCTGCTTTAGGCGTCATCCATGAAATGTATAAGCCAATCCCAGGCAGATTCAAGGATTATATTGCAATGCCTAAACCCAATATGTACCAATCCTTGCATACTACTTTAATTGGACCACAAGGGCAACCATTTGAGATTCAGATTCGTACCTTTGAGATGCATCGTACTGCAGAATACGGTATTGCTGCTCACTGGAAATATAAAGAAGGAGTAGATGGCAAGAATAGTAAGGATACAGAGGAAGCAAAGCTTACTTGGTTGCGTCAAATTCTTGAGTGGCAGAGAGATATGTCTGATAACAGGGAATTCTTAAGTCTCTTAAAAAGTGATTTAGACCTATTTTCTGAAAGTGTATATTGCTTTACTCCAACTGGTGATGTAAAGAATCTTCCTAATGGCTCCACCCCGATTGATTTTGCTTATTCCATCCATAGTGCAGTAGGTAATAAAATGGTAGGTGCCCGTGTTAATGGAAAGTTAGTTACCATTGATTATAAGATTCAAAATGGTGACAGAATAGAGATTATCACCTCTCAGAATTCTAAGGGACCTAGTAGGGATTGGCTGACATTGGTGAAGAGCACACAGGCTAAGAATAAAATCAACCAGTGGTTTAAAACACAGCTGAAGGAAGATAATATTATTCGTGGTAAGGAACTTGTAATTGTTTATTGCAAGTCTAAAAGTATTGTTCTTAGTGATTTGTTAAAACCTGAGTTTATGAATGTGGTTATGGTTAAGTATGGCTTTAAGGACTGGGACAGTGTACTGGCAGCAGTTGGTCACGGTGGACTTAAAGAAGGACAGATTATCAATAAACTGCAGGAGGAATATAATAAGAAGTACAAAAAAGAGATAACAGACACCAATATTCTAGAAACTATTTCTGAGGTAAAAGAAGCTAAACTCCCTGGAAAGAAAAGCAAAGGTGGCATTATGGTAAAAGGTATCCATGATGTGGCAGTACGTTTTTCCAAATGTTGCAGTCCCGTTCCGGGAGATGAGATTATTGGTTTTGTTACAAGAGGCCGTGGTGTTAGTATTCACCGAACAGACTGTATTAATATAATCAATCTTCCTAGTGAAGACAGAGCCCGTCTTATTGAAGCAGAATGGCAGATGGGAACTGAGAAGCAAAAGGATGAATTATATACAGCAGAACTTAAAATATATGCCAATAACCGTAATGGAGTATTGGTAGATATTTCAAAGGTATTTACAGAAAACAAGATAGCAGTTACTTCTATGAATGTCAGAACTAATAAGCAGGGAACAGCTACCATTAGTGTAGGCTTTGAGATAAATGGAGTGAATCAGCTTCATACTATTATTGGAAAGATTCAGAATGTGGAAAGCATCCTGGACATTGAGCGAACCAGTGGCTAAAGGAGGATATCATATGGGAGTTACAATCCATACCGTGGTAGTAGGGCCGATTCAGACCAACTGTTATCTAGTAACGAATGAGGAAACTTTTGAGACGATTTGCGTGGATCCCGGTGATAGTGCAGAGAGAATTATCGAAAAGATTATCAAAGAACGACTGAGACTCGTAGGAATTTTGCTAACACATGGACACTTTGATCACATTATGGCAGCTCAACAAATACGAGACTATTTTAAAGTTGAGATATATGCCAATGAGCAGGAGAAGAACTTACTTGCCTCTCCAGAGTTAAATCAATCTCTTAATTTTATCAGAGAGGCTACCTCATTGACTGCGGATAAATGGCTGACTGACAGCCAAGAATTCAGCTTGGCAGGACTATCAATTACCGCCATTGCAACTCCAGGTCATACAGAAGGGGGAATGTGTTACTATTTCCCTAAAGAGAATATGTTGCTAAGTGGAGATACTCTATTCTGTGGAAGCATGGGTAGGTCTGATCTTCCTACAGGTGATTATCAAGATTTGGTTTCTTCAATAAAAGACAAATTATTCGTGCTTCCTGACAACACAAAGGTGTTTCCGGGGCATGATGTTGACACAACGATTGGATATGAAAAAGAGGAATTTATATTATGATTTATATAAAACGCTCTAGAGATGAGTTTGAATATGAGGTACGTGGTCTGACTATGGCATTTTTCCATGGGGAAAAGATAGGGACTAAGAATGAAGAACAAACGATGGAGCCTAAAGATTTAACGATAGATATAACTCTTGATGAGCAAAAGATAGGTATTTCATTTATTAAAAATGAGATACCTATCTTACTGCTAGAGAGGGAGGCTGATTTAAATCATCGGCCAGAGTATAAAAATATACTAAAGCAATTGCTTTACCAAGGCTTATCTAAGATCACTGGTAAGGAACTTCCATGGGGAACCTTAACAGGGGTAAGACCTATTAAGTTGGCGCTGACACAATTAGAAGCAGGTCATAGCAAAGAAGAAATTGGAGAGTACTTTAAGGAGCATTATCTATGCTCTAAGGAAAAGACAGATATTAGCCTAGAGATAGCCACTCGCGAACTTGACATTTTAAGTAAGATAGATTATAAAAATGGTTATAGTGTATATATAGGTATTCCGTTTTGCCCCACTACCTGTCTGTACTGCTCTTTTACGTCCTATTCCATTGGAGCTTATCGAGATTATGTAGATGGTTATCTGGATGCTTTGTTTAGGGAAATTGATTACGCTAGACAAGCTCTACCGGATAAAAAACTAATTTCTATCTATATCGGTGGAGGAACACCGACTACCTTAAATGAAGAGCAGTTAGAGAGACTTTTGATAAAAGTCGTGAATAATTTTCGTATGTCTACTGTCAGTGAATTTACTGTAGAAGCGGGTAGACCTGACAGCATTACCTATGAGAAACTTCGTTTACTAAAGAAATATGGAGTGACTAGAATATCCATTAATCCTCAAACGATGAACCAGAAAACTCTGGATATTATCGGAAGACGTCATACTATTACGCAGATAGAGGATGCATTTCTTATGGCCAGGGAATTGGGTCACACCAATATTAATATGGATTTGATTATCGGTTTACCGGGAGAGGACGTAGAGGAAGTTGACTATACGCTGTCCAGAATGGAGCAGTTAAAACCGGAAAACCTGACGATTCATACTTTAGCTATAAAGAGAGCCGCTAATTTAAATATCTACAGAGAGAGGTATCAGGATCTTCATTTTGTAGATGCCAGTCAGATGTTTCAAAGAACACAGAGTTTTGTAAATCAGCATGGATATGTTCCATATTATTTATATCGTCAAAAGAATATGTCAGATAATTTGGAGAATGTCGGATATGCAAAGCCTGGAATGGAGTGTATCTATAATATCCTGATTATGGAGGAAAAACAGACTATTCTAGCACTTGGAGCTGGTGCTTCTTCCAAATTTGTATTCCATCATGAGGGACGGATTGAACGAGTGGAAAATGTGAAGGATGTAAAAGAGTATATTGCACGAATTGATGAAATGATGGATAGAAAAAAGAATTTTATTGAGAAGGTGTATTATGGGGGGAACTGATGCAAACTCAAGATTATAACAGTATCAATCTGATGGATAACAATCTTATTATGGATGATTTTAAGGATGCTGTGGATCATGGCATATTAGTGAGTAATCTGGCGAAATTAATCGCCAGAGAGCTCGGATATGATGAGGGATTTTGTCATGATATAGCCATAGCAGGCTTACTTCATGATGTGGGAAAGCTTCGTCTTAGTAAATACCTATATGGAAGAAGAAAAGATACTCTTCACATTGAAGAAATGAAGTATGTTAGGATGCATTCTACCTTTAGTTATGATATATTAAAAACTGAAGAGTATGATGAATTTATATTACAAAGTGTTTATCATCATCATGAGAATTACGATGGTTCTGGCTATCCAGATAATCTGATTGGGTCAGCTATCCCTATTGGTGCCAGAATCCTTCGAACTTGCGATGTGTTTGCTGCTTTGGTTTCTGAACGTCCCTATCGAGATGCATTTGATGTAGATACTGCAGTTGAATTAATGATAGATGAAGTAAAGAATTTTGATATGTGTATTTTTCTGGCTTTTCAGAGAGTGGTACATAGTAGAGATTTTGGTGTGATAAGGGAACATGTTGCCTTAAGTCAAATATCTACTGAGGTCAAATAAATTCTAGGAGGAGATATTACATGATTACCCAAAGACCAAAAGGAACTCAAGACTGGTATGGTGCTAATATGCACAGACGTACTATCATTGAGGCAAAAGCAAGAAAACTTTGCAAGGCTTATAACATAAAAGAAGTCATCACACCTGTATTTGAACATACCGTTCTTTTTCAGAGAGGCGTTGGAGAAACAACTGATGTTGTGCAAAAGGAAATGTATACCTTTGAAGATAAAGGAAACAGAAGTGTAACGCTAAAACCAGAGGGAACCGCAGGTGTGATTCGAGCCTATTTAGAAAACAGTCTTTTTGCTGAGCCACAACCAACAAAACTATTTTATGTGACCCCTGCCTTCCGCTATGAACAGCCAGAAAGTGGACGTCTTCGTCAACATCACCAGTTTGGTGTGGAGTTTGTAGGAAGCAAGAGTCCACTGGCAGAAGTGGAATTAATTACTTTAATTACTACCCTAATCAAAGAGTTGGGATTAAAAAATGCCAAGCTTCACATTAACAGTATTGGCTGTGCTAATTGTAGAAAAGTCTATAATGATGCCTTAAAAGCTTATTTGGAAGAAAGAAAAGAAGAACTCTGTCCTACCTGTTTAGAGCGTATGGAGAAGAATCCTCTTCGTGTTATTGATTGTAAGGTTTCTGGCTGTAAAGAGATAGTGGCGAAGGCTCCTAGAACCATTGAGTATTTAGATGAGGAATGTAAGGAACATTTTGATGAATTACAATCGTTACTTACTCAGTTAAAGATACCTTATGAGATTGATACCGGCATTGTACGAGGGTTAGATTACTATACCAAAACAGTATTCGAGTTTGTTAATGAGGATGGCTTTACTCTTTGTGGTGGAGGCCGATATGATAATCTAGTGCATGAGATAGACGGGAAGTTAGAGATTCCATCGGTAGGCTTTGGTATGGGAATCGAGAGAATCCTGTATTTCATTGATCAGGATAAGGTGGATCTGGGTGAGGAGGAGAAACCACAGCTTTATGTTGGTATCCTTGGAAAAGAAGCCAAAGCCACGGCGTATCAAATTGTAACGGATCTGCGTAATCAAGGGATTATTGTAGAAACTGATTATATGGATCGAAGTGTAAAGGCTCAGATGAAATATGCCAATAAATTAATGGCTGAAAACACAATTATTCTAGGAGAAGATGAAATTAATTCCAACCAGGCTGTTATTAAGAACATGGAATCCCATGAGGAGACCACAGTTGCAATTGATGAGATAGTAAACTATTTTAAATAAAGGAGATCTTTATATGGCAGAATCAATGAAGGGCTTGCACAGAAGTCATAGATGTACAGAGGTTACCACTGCTGATATCGGTAAGGAAGTAACCTTAATGGGATGGGTACAGAAAAACCGTAACAAGGGAGGACTAGTATTTCTAGACCTGAGAGACCGTTCTGGAATAATGCAAGTTATTTTTGAAGAGAATGAAGTTGACCCTGAAGTATTTGAAAAAGCAGGACGTCTTAGAAGTGAATTTGTAGTTGCAGTAGTTGGTAAGGTAGAAGCGCGTTCAGGTGCAACTAATGAGAATTTGACTACTGGTGCCATCGAAGTTCGCGCTACTCAGTTACGTATCCTGTCTGAAGCGGAAACCCCACCTTTCCAGGTAGAGGAAAATAGTAAGACAAAAGATGAGCTCCGTCTGAAATATCGCTATATTGATTTAAGAAGACCAGATTTACAGAGAAATATTATGATGCGTAGTAAGGTTGCAACCTTGGTTCGCCAATTTTTATCTGAGGAAGGCTTCCTTGAGATTGAGACACCTATATTAAACAAGAGTACTCCAGAAGGTGCCAGAGATTATTTGGTACCAAGCCGTGTACATCCAGGTAATTTCTATGCGCTGCCACAGTCTCCACAGCTATTTAAACAGCTTCTTATGTGCTCTGGCTTTGACCGATATTTCCAGTTAGCCAAATGCTTTAGAGATGAAGACTTAAGAGCAGACCGTCAGCCTGAATTTACCCAGATTGATATGGAGTTATCCTTTGTGGACGTCGATGATGTAATCAATGTAAATGAACGTCTGTTACAGCGTGTGTTTAAAGATATTCTTGGGGTGGAAATAAGCCTTCCAATCCAGAGAATGTCTTATAAAGAAGCAATGGATCGTTTTGGTTCCGATAAACCAGATACCCGTTTTGGTATGGAACTAAAAAATGTATCGGAGGTAGTGAAAAACTGTGGTTTTTCGGTTTTTACAGGAGCGCTTAATAATGGCGGTTCTGTAAGAGGCATTAATGCTTTAAATCAGGGGACTATGCCACGTAAAAAGATAGATGCTTTAGTGGATTATGCGAAAGATTTTGGTGCAAAGGGACTTGCTTATTTGGCAATCAATGAAGATGGCACTTACAAATCCTCCTTTGCCAAATTCATGACAGAGGAAGAATTAGATGCGTTAGTAAAAGCAATGGAAGGTAAACCTGGAGATCTTCTGTTATTTGCAGCGGATGAAGATGATGTAGTTTTTGCCGTTTTAGGAAACCTTCGTTTAGAGTTAGCAAAACAACTTGACTTATTAAATAAAAATGAGTTCAAATTCTTATGGGTAACCGAGTTTCCTTTATTAGAGTACTCCAAAGAGCAGGGTAGATATGTAGCGATGCACCATCCGTTTACTATGCCAATGGAAGAGGATTTAGCTTTTATTGACACAGATCCTGGAAGGGTTCGTGCGAAAGCATATGATATCGTTTTAAATGGTACTGAGATTGGTGGAGGCTCTGTTCGTATCTTCCAGAACCACATTCAGGAGAAGATGTTTGATGTATTAGGCTTTACGAAAGAGCAGGCTTATGAGCAGTTTGGTTTCCTTCTCAATGCTTTTAAATACGGAGTGCCGCCACACGCTGGATTGGCTTACGGTTTAGACAGACTGATTATGCTAATGGCAAAAGAGGATTCCATACGTGAAGTTATGGCATTTCCAAAGGTAAAGGATGCTTCTTGCCTTTTGACGGATGCGCCTAATACTGTTGATCCAAAGCAATTAGAAGAATTAGAGATAGCTATTGTAGAGAAAATGCAAGTGAAATAATTGAGACTTTAGACAGCTTAGATAGCCATGAAGGGGTATATAAGCTGTCTTTCTACTTAAAAGGAGGACCAATGAACAGGATAATTGTACTAGTAGTATATCTGGCATTACTAAATGTAATTGGCTTTATCGTCATGGGAGTGGATAAGAGAAAAGCAGTGAAGCACAAGTGGAGGATTCCTGAAAAGACATTATTTCTTGTAGCCATTCTTGGAGGTAGTCTTGGAGGGATATTTGGTATGCAACTATTTCGCCATAAAACAAAGCATACGCACTTCATAATAGGCTTTCCAGCAATTTTCATAATTCAAGTCCTAATAATTACATATTTATGGTAAAATAAATAATGTTTGACAGTTTTAATAAAAAATGGTATTATTATCTTGTTGTATAAGCAACGTAATATTTATTTTTTTTGGAGGAATTACACATGAACAAAGGTACTGTAAAGTGGTTTAATAACCAAAAAGGTTTTGGTTTCATCTCTGATGAAGCAGGAAATGATGTTTTCGTGCATTACACAGGCTTAAACATGGAAGGATTCAAATCTCTTGCTGAAGGCCAGGCTGTAGAATACGACGTAGTGAATGGAGAAAAAGGACCACAAGCTACAAACGTAACACTTTTATAATCAATCTGTAGTTTACAGTGTACCTTTTACGCTTCGATTTGTGTTTCACATAATAAAGAGTTTAGGTTATATTGTTACAAACTAGATGATTAAGGAGTTCTGCTATTGCAGAGCTCCTATTTTTTGCTCCGTGAAGCAGAAAATTAGTGAGAATCTTAGGTGAGATGCAAAATGAAGTGTTAACAATGAAAATTAATGTATCTGTTAGTAGTTGTCAACATTAATATTTTTGGATAAAATGATACAATAGAATATTTTATGAAAGGAAGCATTATGAAAGGTCGTTTCGATTTTGGGCATCCACAAATTGTAGCATATATTATGTCGGTAGCACTTCAAGCCTATGAAAAGGCCTTAGGTAATCAAAATGATCTGAACAGTAAAAACATGTATCAACAGCTTGGGCGTGGGAAGAAGTACATCCAGATGAAAGGAAGAGAATTACTGCCTAAAGGAATTTATCAATTTAGGAAGGAGGCGTATTTTCATCCTGCTGAACTTAAGGATATTGTGCCTTGTTGTGAATTGGTTTTTCTTCTTTCTCAGTCAGATGATCAGGATGGTGAACTATTGCCACTCCTAAGAACTGCCGTAATGGATGGAACTAGGCAGTATATATCTGAGCAGATGCTACCAGCTCTTTATCATACCTTCGTAGGAGGGAAGCCTCCTTGTGTATCACCCTGTTTTGGTCCAGGACTATTCTCAACTCCTATGAGCGAGATGGAAGAGTATTACAATTATTTGCAGGTTACATCTGAATTGGCAACTTTGAAGGGCCATATGTTAGTACCGTTGTTCTCCTTTATAGGAGCAATTTATGGTTTAGAAGAAGGTATTCCAATTTCCACTTGTATTACATGTAAGGGGCAAAGCAACTGTAGATTTTGTATGATGTGCCATGAATTATAGATTGATCATGGTATTAAAGGGAGAAGGAATTTACTTGTGAATGTATTATTTATGCCATCCAATATACAAATATCAGTAGAACCAGATACCACCGTGCTAGCTGCAATATATAAAACAGGGCTGTGGGTGGATGCACCCTGTGGTGGTCATGGAAATTGTGGGAAATGCCGAGTATTAGTGACGAAAGGTAATTCTAAGGAGTATTCCATAGAGGAAATGAGATGCTTATCACAGGAGGAGAAAAACAAAGGAGTACGTCTTGCATGTAAGATGATAATAAAGGAAGATACCTGCGTCATCCTTTCCGATCTAGAGAACCAAGTAAACCAGTCGATGGAAGATATAAGAGTTTTAGATAAGGACCGTAAAAAATGTGAATATGGACTTGCTTTGGATATAGGAACAACAACAGTGGAATATATGGTCCTTAACATATTAGATGGCGCAGTGGTCTGTAAGGACCGATTTTATAATCCTCAAAGAAAATATGGTGCAGATGTTATTGCCAGAATTGGTGCTTGTCTGGATGATCAAAGTAAAGTACAGGAAATGTCCCATGAATTAATATCTACTTTAGAGGAACGATTAAAGGATAAACTTTATTTACTAGACCTTAGTCCCAAATGTATTCGTAAGGCCGTGGTTGTGGCGAATACTGCAATGTGTCATTTTTTTACTGGCCATAGTCCGGATAAACTTGCTAGGGCACCATTTCAGCCGGATTATTGGGGTGGAAACATTCAATTTACAGAAGAACTTGGACTTTCCTTGGCAGACAAGGCCACGGTTGAGATTCTTCCTATAGTGGGAGGTCATATCGGAGCTGATACTGTGGGATGTATGGCTGCACTGGAGTTTGATAAGATGACTGGTTTTCAGTTGCTTGTGGACATTGGTACAAATGGTGAGATAGTGTTAAAGGGATCAGATTGTTTGTTGGCGTGTTCTACTGCAGCCGGACCAGCTTTTGAAGGAGCTTGTATGACCTATGGCATGTGTGCTTCACCTGGGGCTATTAATAAAGTCCTATATGGGGATAATGGGATAAGTTTCCACGTAGAAGGTAATGTAAGGCCTGTTGGTTTAAGTGGTACTGGAATTATTGATGCTGTTGCAACTATGCTTAAAGCTGGAATTATGGACAGTACAGGGTATCTTAAGGAGGAGTATTGTGTTGTGGATCCTGTGACAGAACAGGAGGGCTATTGTCTATTTCAAGATAATCTGGGCGGAGTATATATTACTAGACAAGATATCAGGCAGTTACAGCTAGCCAAAGCAGCGATCAGTGCAGGAATAAAAACTCTTCTTAAGGTAGCAGAGGTGAAGATTGAGGACTTATCAGGAATTTTTATAGCAGGGGCATTTGGAACTCAACTAAATCTGGAAAATGCTATGCAGCTGAAGTTGTTACCAACCATAGATATCACCCGTTATCATCAAATTGGTAATGGTGCCTTGTCGGGGGCTATGAAGCGTATAAGAAACCAAGTAACTATGGAGGAATTAAAGAGCCTGGCAAGCCAAGTCCAGCATATTGAATTGGCAGAAGATAAAGGGTTTAATCAAACCTTTCTTGACAATATACAATTTTAAAATGTCGTTTTATGTACTTAAGGAGGAAGCAATGTGAGAGCAATTGAGAGAAAGTATCTTCAGGAATTTGCAGATAATATAGAGTTTCCAACTATAATTTATATCTATGAAACTAGTAAAATTATCGCTTACAATAGTCTGGCGGAAGAAATCATAGGGAAGGATGTGAATTCCGTTGGAAGAATCATAGGTTCAAGATTAATTAAGATAGAAGAGTTGGAAAAGAATCAGTGCAGTAAAATTTATTATAATAGATTATATCGAATTAGAAGAGGTTTTTATTCAGAAATTGATGTTGAGTTCAATTCTGTTATATTGGATGATAAACATATTATCTTTGCGTTCTTTGATTTTTCCTATAAGCAAGCCTTTGTACGTCATATGAAAAATTTGCTTCCAAGATTTTTTTGGAAGGATAGAAAAAGGAATTTTTTATGCATGAATGCATGCTTTATCAATGATTTAGAATGTCTTCACTCTTTAACTTTTCCAGTTAGAACGCAGGACATTATGGATGCAACTACAGGGGAGAAACTTGCAGAAGATGATAAATATGTGATGAGTACAAAAGCTCCTTTGATGCAGATGCTTCAGCTTATTAGGTCAGATACTTCTGAAGGATATTTCTGTTCAATTAATCGTATTCCACTCATCAATAGTAATGGTTCGGTTGTTGGAGTCCTAGGTTCCTACCGATTGATTTTTAATCATAATGAGCAAAAGGAACTCTATGATGCTATTTTAAGAAGTTCTAATATATTAAGCCAATTACTCAGTAGAAGTGATACAATTGTTATGAGTTGGCGAAAGAGCGTTACCTATAAGTTGGAATTTATTTCCTCTAATATTAGTGTTTATGGGTATCCTCCAGAGTACTTTTATAGTAATGAGATCAAATTATGTAATATTTTCCCATCAGACGATTATCAAAAGATATTGAATCACATTGAGGACATTGAAAATAAGAAATATGATTATTTTGAAGAAATTGTCACTATGTACAAATCAGATGGTACAACAGTACCTGTAAAGATTAATGTGGTTACAATTAATAAGAATAATGGGGAATATTTAGAATGTCTTTTACAGAGAGCTGAATCGCTAAAGAGTAAGCCGACATCTGTAAAACATAGGGACTTTGAAAAATTTCATCTGGTAATTGATACATGGGAAAATGTAAAAAGACGGGAGCTACTCACAAAAGCTATAGGAGATAAGTGTAAGGAGTTTGTTGTATATTATCAACCTATCATTTCAGTCAATGACGAAGCTATCATTGGAGTAGAGGCTTTGCTTCGCTGGAAAAGTCCAAGCCTTGGAAATGTAAAACCATTAGATTTTTTGTCTATGAGCGAATATTTGGGACTTATAAATCGACTGGGTAATTTCTCAATCAGGGAGGCACTAAAAACCTATGGTCAGATTGAAAAGAATGGAATAACAAACATTAAAATACATATCAACATAAGTCTAATACAATTATTGCAGATAGATTTTCTCAGTCAACTAATCGGCTTTGCTGATAGTAAAGGGGTCCCTAGGGAACAGATTGTTTTAGAGATTAAGGAAGGTTTAGCTATTGAAGATTTGGATTTAATGAAAAAGGTCATATTAGAACTAAAGGAACAAGGCTTTGCTATAGCCCTTGATAATTTTGGTACTGGGTTCATTGACATTCAATATATTGTAGACATACCATTTGACTACATTAAGTTAGATAAAAAGTTTATGGAAAGCTATGAAACAGAGAAATATAATGGGAAACTGGTGGCTGCTTTATTGGACATTATTAAAAGTATGAAGGCAGAGGTTATTGTAGAAGGTATAGAGACCAGAAAACAGTACGAGTTTTTACTGTCTCATGAGGTACGAGCATATCAGGGATTTTACTATAGCATGCCACTTGAAAAAAGGGAACTTTTTAAATTGTTAAAATAAATAGGATAAGAGATAGAAGAAAATAGTAATAGGGCTGCTATCATTACAGCCCTATTATTGTAAATTATTTTGTTCCGTAGATACGATCTCCGGCATCTCCTAATCCTGGAAGAATGTAGCCATGGTCATTTAATTTTTCGTCAACAGCACCAATATATAAATCAACATCAGGATGTTCTTCCTGAAGTTTCTTAACACCTTCCGGTGCTGCAATTATGCAAAGTAATCGAATGTGCTTGATACCTCGTCTTTTAAGGAGATTTATGGCAGCAATAGCAGATCCTCCAGTTGCAAGCATTGGATCTACAACAAAAATATCTCTATCAGCCGCATCACTTGGAAGCTTGCAAAAGTACTCAACAGGCTCTAAAGTATCTTCATTACGGTATAAACCGATATGACCAACCTTGGCATTCGGTATTAAGGTCAGAATTCCATCTGCCATATGAAGTCCAGCACGTAAAATAGGAACGATACAAAGCTTCTTTCCTGCAATTTCTTTTACTGTAGTCTTCACCAAAGGTGTTTCGATTTCAATGTCAGCTAGCGGAAGTTCACGAGTTGCTTCATAACCAATTAACATTGCAACTTCGGCAACAAGATCACGAAACTCTTTTGTAGACGTTGTTTTTACACGCATAATTCCGATTTTGTGCTGAATCAAAGGATGTTCCATAATAGTCACTTTTGACATAATATACCTCCAAATGTTTTTCCTTTTGTATTCTGGAACTGTGCTTTAGTCCCTATGAAATTTTGCTGTTAGTATTATACCATTATCGAAAATAATATAAAAGGTGTAATATAAATTTTGTTGCATTAACATGGTATTTTATACATGTAAAAGCGAAAAAATGTATATATACTATATCATTTCGTTATAGGTGGTAAGATGGCTATATAGCTTATTTAGGGGAGAATAACATGGAATGGAATAATACAAACGGACTATGGAATCAGATTTTGACGGTTGAGTCCTTTGCTGCTGTAATAGTAGACAGTTCTGCCAGAATCATGACATGTAACAAAGGTTTTCTTCAGATGTTTGCTATATTGCACGAGGAATATATGGAAAAGAGCTTGTATGACATAATAAACAGTGAAGGCTTAAAGAGCAATTTAATGAGGCTATTAGTGGGTAACCTTACAAGAGATGAATTTATTATCTCTTATTTCAATTTCTCAGGTAATGTAGGTTGGAATAGAGTGGAAGCATCAAGATTGGAGGAGAATGGTAACTATTTTTTGATATTTCATGATTTAACGGAAGCTTACCAAGCTCAGATGATTATGGAAGCCCATTCTATGGTCAGTGATGATATTTTTTTATTTTTTGACCAAAGAGATTATGTCTTACAATGCTCAGAGAAAGCCGCCAGAGTGTTTGGATTTTCATCTGGAAGAGAGGCTATGGGAGTTCATTACACTACACTAATGTATGGAAAGGTTAATCTTTCGGAAGTAGAGAAAGTGTTTATCAAATTGCATCAGCAGGAAGGGGAAGGGTACCTGGGATATATTAGCCTGCAGCAGGAGCATAACAGTTTCTATGAAATCTCCGGTTTTCATGTGAATTTAAGAGCAGTTTCGGTAGGCTATGTATTACTACTTAAACTCCTTGGGGAGGATTTCTACATTTCTCCTAATTCTTTAGAGGAGAAGGATATTATAAAAGAAAATTCCAATCTAGATAGTGGGTATGTCAAATATAACACAGTACACGCAGACACCAGTTATTTATATTGGAATAGTAAGGAATGTAAGGAAGGCCTTCAAAATTTAAAAAAGGCAATAGAGCATTATGAATATATCGAGATTAATGAATTATTGGAGCAGATTATTGTGCTGGCACCTGAGAAACCGTACGCTGTATTACAAAATATTCAAAAAGCTATTATGAACTTAGAATATGATACTGCTCTTAATCTGTATAATGAAGCACATTTCATACTTAAAGAGTGAGAAGACTTATTGTTAACGTAGAAAAGGAATCGCAATTGCGATTCCTTTTCTGTCTATGTAAGAGGAGAAGCCTGAAAGAGGGGGAATACTAACAGGCCTTTATGAAAAAAAGTTTAGCGCATATACTTTGTTCTGAAATATATTATATAAGAGAAATATGTTTAGAGTATGGATAAAATGTGAACATATTATGAATATTTCGTGGAATTTACACTATTTCACACTATTGCCATCAATTATTAGAAAAATAGAGAAATAAACTAATTTTTATAACTCATTATGAGAATAAGCTGAATATACAAAAATTGCTATAATTGTTTCGAAATATTAAAGCAATAATATAATATAGTAGACACCAAATTATAAGCATTTTCTTGTGCAATAACGACTTGTCTCCGGAATAGAATACTTGTAATGAGGTGCTTGAATGAAAAAAGTTGGTGAATTAAATATGGCGAGTGTATTCCGAAAGCTTATATGTAAAGAATTAGGTGAACACTGTTACGAACAATATTTTGCATGCTATCAAAAATTAATTACCAATAAAAATTATAATCATCGCATGTTAGATAATGTGGAAATATATGATGATATATATGATAGATTAAAGGACAAAGATATTGAGACGTTAATTAAAATGACAAAGCGTCTATCGGAGTCCCTTCATCTTGTATTACGTATCAGCAAGACATTTAAATTTGCAATTGTGGTATACCTAATAAGTATGATACTTTTATTTTTACAAGGACTTCCTCTCTTTGTTGGAATCATGTGTATTGGATTAATTACAGTTGCATTTTTATATAAAGCATATGAATATATAGTCAATAAATACTGCTTCATAGATGCTCATATAGTGATTATTTATAAGTCTGTTTTGGATCAACTTATATTAAAACATGCAAATATGTAATCACAACAACCGTGGTGGCTTAGGCTTGACACGGTTGTTGTATTTTATTTATTTGTTTAAATAGTAAAGGTTACCGTCATGTGTTATAATAGTTTGGTAATGGAGAGTAAAGGATGGAGATTAATGAATCAGATTACCAAGAGGTTATTAAACACAATTGAGGTGTCAACATCACCTACGCATTGTGTACAAGAAGCAAAAAGACAGCTATTAGAGGCTGGTTTTATTGAATTAAATATGGCGGAACCTTTTGAACTTAAGAAAGACCAGGGCTATGTAATGGAGCTTTATAACAGTTCTATATTGGCATTCCGTGTCAATGAGCAGTTTCAACTAGGAGAGGGCTTCCGGTTTGCTTATGCTCACACAGATTTTTGTGGTTTTCGTCTAAAGGCTAAGCCTGAGATGGTTGAGGGAGCCTATAAGAAACTTAATGTAGAAGTGTATGGAGGACCGATTCTAAATACCTTTATGGACCGGCCATTATCTATAGCTGGGAAGGTTGCCATACGAAGCAGAGATTTATTTCATCCTGAGATTCGCTTAGTTGACTTCAATCGTCCACTTCTTACTATCCCTAATATTGCCATTCATCTAGATAGAGATGTGAACAAAGGAAAAGAATTGAATAACCAGATAGACATGCTTCCTTTGATGGGTATGGCCGGAGAACATATAAAGAGGGAAGAGTTTATAGAAGCACTGGCAAAGGAACTAAAAGTGTCATCTAAGGATATTCTGGATTTTGAATTAGGGGTATATGTAAAAGAAGAAGGTGTGGAATTTGGTCTTAAAAAAGAATTCATTTCTGCACCGAGAATTGATAATATATCTAGTGTGCAAGCTTGCTTAACTGGAATCATTACTGGAGAACGAAGCCATGGAATTGACGTAATCGCCTGTTTTGATCACGAGGAGATTGGGAGCCGTTCCAAGAAGGGAGCTGACTCTAACCTGCTAGGTTTACTTTTACAGAAAGTTTACTTAAGTTTAGGAGGGAGTATCACTGCCTACAATGATGCTTTGCTAAAGAGTCACTGTATCTCTGTTGATGTGGCTCATGCTGTACATCCTAATAAGAAAGAAAAATCTGATGTAACAAATAAAGTATATCTTAACCAGGGGATTGCTATCAAAATAACCAATACCCAGGAGTATGCCAGTGATTGTGAGATGGTAGGTATCCTTGTTCAGATATGTGAAAAATGTGGACTTCCTTATCAAAAATATTACAACCGTTCAGATATAAAGGGTGGTTCTACTTTAGGTACTATCGTGAATTCGCTTTTACCAATGCAAACTCAGGATATTGGAATTCCTGTTTTAGCAATGCACTCAGCCAGAGAAACTATGGGTATCAAGGATCAAGTAAATCTTGAAAAGCTTTTAATTGCATACTTTAGTATATAATCGTAATAACATTACAAATAAAGTTTATTAACTAAACAAATAAGTATTCACAAGAGAAAAACTTTATGGTAAGATATGTATGTACAAAAGATAGCTCCTATCAGACTGATATGTTGTCATATTTAATTGAACTCTATCAGGATAGGACGAATAACCGTTGTCACTAAATTTTGTAAAGGTGGTATCAGAATGAAAATGTTAGAACTACAGAAAACTGCCAATGAGATCCGTAAGGGTGTCATAGATGCAGTTCATAGCGCAAAATCAGGACATCCAGGTGGCTCTCTTTCCGCTACAGATATTTTTACTTACCTGTACTTTGAAGAGTTAAATATTGATCCTGCAAATCCTGATAAACCAGACAGAGATCGCTTTGTATTATCTAAGGGCCATGTTGCTCCTGGTTTATATTCTACACTTGCGCACAGAGGTTTCTTCCCAGTGGAAGACTTATTCACTCTTCGTCATGTTGGTTCCTATTTGCAGGGACATCCTGATAAAAAACATATTCCAGGTGTTGATATGTCAAGTGGTTCCTTGGGACAGGGCATATCAGCAGCAGTAGGTATGGCATTATCAGCCAAGCTTACAAAGGATACTTATCGTGTTTATACCCTTCTTGGTGATGGAGAGATACAGGAAGGTCAGGTTTGGGAAGCAGCAATGTTTGCTGGTTCTCGTAAGTTAGACAACTTGGTTGTTATCGTAGATAATAATGGGCTTCAAATTGATGGTAATATTGCCGACGTTTGTTCTCCATACCCTATTGATAAGAAATTTGAAGCATTTAACTTCCATGTAATCAATGTAGATGCCCATGATTTTGAACAGTTAGCAGCTGCATTTAAGGAAGCAAGAGAGACAAAAGGAATGCCTACCGCTATTATTGCAAAGAGTGTTAAAGGTAAGGGCGTAAGCTTTATGGAGAATCAATCTAGCTGGCATGGTACAGCACCTAATGACGAGCAATATAAGCAGGCTATGGAAGATTTAGAAAAGGTAGGTGAAGCATTATGTCAGATGTAAAGAAAATTGCAACTAGAGACAGCTATGGTAATGCTTTGGTTGAACTTGGAAAAGAACATGATAATTTAGTGGTATTAGATGCAGACTTAGCAGCAGCGACGAAAACTGGTGTATTCAAAAAAGTATTCCCAGAACGACATATAGATTGCGGTATTGCAGAATGTAACATGATGGGAATAGCTGCTGGAATCGCTACTACAGGTAAGGTACCCTTTGCAAGTACCTTTGCTATGTTTGCAGCAGGTCGCGCTTTTGAGCAAGTTCGTAACTCCATCGGTTACCCACACCTGAATGTAAAAATAGGTGCTACCCATGCTGGTATCTCCGTTGGTGAAGATGGTGCTACCCATCAATGTAACGAAGACCTTGCACTTATGAGAACGATTCCTGGTATGGTAGTAATCAATCCAAGTGATGATGTGGAAGCTAAGGCAGCAGTAAAAGCAGCATATGAATATGATGGTCCAGTATATCTTCGTTTTGGACGTCTTGCTGTACCTGTAATCAATGACAATGCAGATTATAAATTTGAATTAGGAAAAGGCGTTGTATTACGTGAAGGTAAGGATGTTACTATCGTTGCTACCGGTCTTTGCGTAAGTGAAGCTCTTATAGCAGCAGAGTTGATTGCAAGAGAAGGAATTGAAGCAAAGGTTGTAAATATCCATACCATCAAACCTCTAGATGAAGAGTTAATCATTTCCTGTGCAAAGGAAACTGGTAAGATTGTAACGGTAGAAGAACACTCTATCATCGGAGGTCTAGGCAGTGCAGTGTGTGATACATTAAGTGCAAAGTATCCAACAACTGTATTAAAGATTGGTGTAAATGATGTATTTGGAGAGTCTGGTCCAGCAGTTGAGCTGATTAAAAAATATGGTTTAGATGGTGCAAGTATTGCTGAAAAAGTAAAAGCTTTTGTAAAATAATTAAACATATAGTATTTAAAGGGATATGAACTTAGTAAGGTACATATCCCTTATTTAATAGGTGGATTACAGTAGTGGGACTGTCATATTAACTCACAAAGGGAAATATAATATATTAACAAGCTCTTTTGGGTGTAGCTATGAATGATAGTTGGAATAAAGAAGTAATCAGCAGTTTTATTAAGGTTGGCATTATTGTACTTGCAGCGATTGGAGTCTTTTCTTTAGGTATTAACTATATGCCGGAAGCAGTGTCCGTTACGAGCAATCCAACTAAGAAGCTTCCAATCTACTGCGTCAATACAGATAAACCATTGGTGGCCATAAGCTTTGATGCTGCATGGGGCAATGAGCAGACCAATAGTATTTTGGACTGTCTAAAGAAGTATAATGTAAAATCCACTTTTTTCCTTACAGGAGGATGGGTAGACAAATATGGGGATGATGTAAAGCAGATTGCAGCAGCAGGTCATGATATAGGTAATCATAGTCAGAATCATAAGCAGATGTCTAGGTTAAGCAAAGAAGAATGTATCATTGAGATCAAACAGGTACATGATAAAGTGAAAACCTTAACAGGAAAAGACATGATATTATTTCGTCCGCCATATGGTGATTACAATAATAATCTAATTAATGTATGTAATGAGCTGAATTATTATTGTATCCAGTGGGATGTGGATTCTCTAGATTGGAAGGACTATAGCGCTAAAACTATTACGAATCGGGTATTAAAGGATAAGCATTTGGGAAATGGCTCTATTATCTTGTTTCATAATGGAGGGAAACATACCTTAGAGGCGCTACCTGCTGTCATTGAAGGATTGCAAGCAAAAGGATATAAGATTATTCCAATTAGTGAATTGATTTATAAAGAAAACTATGAGATGGACCAAGAAGGAAGACAATTTCAAAAGTAGTAAAGGAAAAAGAGAAGCATTCTAGTAGACCCTACTAGAGTGCTTTTTTCACACTTTAATCATATAATGTGAAAAAATAAGTCATGTTTTTATGTAGAATTTAGAAAAAAAGTTGCAGATAGGAGGTATAAAATGCCTGAGATGAAATTTAGACATGAGACGAAACGTTTTATTATCTACGCAAAATATTTAGTAATAACAAATAGACTTAAGACCATAGACAAGTTAGATAGAAACGTGGACAAAGATGGAAGGTATCTGATTCTTAGGGGGGGAGATTACCTTACTTATGAAGAAAGACAGCCCTTTATGTGTGGAATTTTACACAAAGCTTCGTGGCGGCATGCTAAGACCCAAAGTTATAATAACCTATAAGAGAGAGCTATATTTTTACAGTCCGGGCAACGTTAGAATTACTTTTGATACAGAGATAAGTTGTAGCTTATCCAATGTAGACTTTTGGGTTAAGCTTAGGAAGTAAAAGTATCATATATAGTAAATAACCACAGCCGCTAACCACTTGACAAACTTAATTGTGATTGCTATTATGAAATCAACTTGGGCAAAGGCGCTACAGGGTAGATGCCTTTGCCTTTTTTTATTTGATTGAAAAGTCCTCCGAACTATCCTACCAAATAAAATAGATTTTTAAAGAACAGGATGTCAAGTATTATACTGGGTTAGGGAAGAAGCTGCCTTTTCATAGCCTCCCGGCGGAGAGTTTGGTAAGAAAAACTCTGTTTTTCCCATCACATTACTACACTCCGTGAAATTCCGCCATACGAATAAGTAGCATAGTACATAAAATTTATCAAAGGAGAGATGATTATGAGTAGATATACGGTTCAAGACATTGCACGACTTGTTGAGGAAGAGGATGTGGAGTTTATTCGCCTTCAGTTTGTTGATATTTTTGGTAACTTAAAAAATATGGCTGTGACAATCAGTCAATGGGAAAAGGTAATGAATAATAAGTGTACCTTTGACTGTGGTGCGATTGAAGGGTTTAGCGGTGTAAGTAGACAGGAACTGTATCTTCATCCAGATCTTGATACCTTTGAAATATTTCCTTGGAGGCCACAGCAGGGAAAAGTTGCAAGGTTCATCTGTGATGTCTATAGACCAGATGGAACTCCATTTGATGCAGACTCTAGATATATATTAAAAAATGTAATTAAAGAAGCTGCTGATATGGGCTATGATTTTGATATTGGACCAGAATGTGAGTTTTTTCTTTTTAATTTGGATGAGCAGGGTGGAATTACAACAAATACATCTGAGCAAGGTAGTTATTTTGATATAGGGCCAATCGATACTGGGGAAAACGCAAGAAGAGAAATGGTCTTAATGTTAGAAGATATGGGGTTTGAAGTTACCTCCTCTTTCCATGCAGATGCACCAGGGCAGCACGAGGTGGATTTTAAATATGATCGGTTGTTGAACTCTGCTGATAATTTGGTTACCTTTAAAATGGTTATTCGTACCGTTGCCAGACGACATGGCCTTCATGCTACCTTTATGCCAAAGCCAAAGACAGGAATCAAAGGCTCTGGTATGCATATTAATATTGCAATGTATAAGAATGGCAAGGATATGTTTAAAGGGGAGAAGGGAGGCTTAAGTGCGGAGGCCAAATCCTTTATCGCAGGTATATTAAAACATGTAAAAGGAATGTCTTTAATCACCAATCCTATTGTTAATTCCTATAAACGGTTGGTTCCAGGCTATGAAGCTCCAGTTCATATTGGTTGGTCAAAGAACAACTTAAGTCCTCTAATCCGAATACCTGATACAAGATCAGGAATTACAAAAATAGAACTTAGAAGTCCAGATGCAGCGTCAAACCCATACCTTGCGTTAGCAGTATGTATGGCAGCTGGCCTAGAAGGTATTAAAAATAAAATGGAAGCTCCTGCTTCAATAGATGTGGACTTACGTACAATGAGTCTTGAAAAATCTGCAGAACTTGGGATTGATACTTTGCCAAGCTCCTTAGGAGAAGCTATTGAAGCTTTTGAGCAAGATCCATTTTTCAAAGATGTATTAGGGGAACACATAACAAAGACTTATTTAGAAGCTAAGAAAAAGGAATGGACCGAATATAACTACCAGGTTTCCAATTGGGAAGTAGAGGAGTATTTGAAAAGAATTTAACTTATCTACATCATAATAATTAGGAGGCTTGGAGGTGTTACATACATGTTAAGCGTTATTATTGCTTTTCCGAAGATTGAAGATGCAAAAAATATAAAGACAGTTTTAGTTCGGAATGGTTTTGAAGTAAGTGCAACTTGTACCTCCGGCGCTCAGGTTATCAGTATTGCCAATGAATTAGATGGTGGAATTGTAGTCAGCGGGTATCGTTTTTCTGATATGCATTATCTTCAGCTCAATAACTACTTACCCATTGGATTTGAAATGTTATTAGTAGCATCCCCAACAAAATTAGAAGAGGTGGCCAGAGACAGCATCGTTTGTCTAAGTATGCCTATTAAGTTAAATGAATTACTTGGTACTCTTCAAATGATGACCATACAACATCAAAGACGTAGAAAGAAGATACTTGAAAAATCAAAGGATCGTTCTAAACTTCGTTCTGAGGAAGATAAAGCTACAATTAACAAGGCAAAATATTTATTGATGGACCAAAAAAGTATGAGTGAGGAGGAGGCTCATCGTTATATCCAAAAAACAAGCATGGACAGTGGAACGAACATGGTTGAGACAGCTCAAATGATACTGACTTTGATGTAATACACACTTATAAATTATCTTTCATATAATGACCATAAGGATAGGTAAGGAGTCGTTGTATGAAATTTACTAAGATGCATGGCTGTGGAAATGATTATATTTTCTTGGACTCCAGATTTGAAGGAATACCCAATCCAGAAAAGTTAGCTAGAAGTCTAAGTGATAGGCACATGGGAATTGGAGCTGACGGATTGGTTTTAATAGGAACCTCTGAAAAGGCAGATGTAAGCATGCGGATGTACAATGCAGATGGCTCAGTAGGAGAAATGTGTGGAAATGCTATTCGCTGCATCGGAAAGTATGTGTATGAAAACAATATTAAGAGTAAGACTACCTTAACGGTAGATACATTGGCTGGAATAAAAACCTTATTTCTCACCATAAACCAGAATAAAGTGGTGGAGGTTATGGTAGATCTGGGAAAGCCAATCATAGCTGCTAAAGAGATTCCAGTGTTTAGTGATAATGAAACTGTAATAGAGGAGCCTGTTACTGTCCTAGATAAGAAATTTAAAATAACCTGTGTGTCTATGGGAAATCCTCATGCAGTGATATTTGTTGACAATGTGGCTAGCTTTCCTGTTGCAGCCTACGGTCTACCTTTGGAGCATAACTTGAAGTTCCCAAATCGGGTCAATGTTGAATTTGTCCAGGTAGTAGATCGGAATAATATAAAAATGCGAGTATGGGAACGGGGGACTGGAGAGACCTTGGCCTGTGGAACAGGTACCGCTGCCTCTGTTGTGGCTGGAATTCTGACAGGACGTTTAGATTCTTATGTAGTTGTATCTTGCAGAGGAGGCATTCTTAAGGTGTTTTATGATCAGAAAGATAGTATTATTTACTTATCCGGTGGAGCGGTGAAAGTGTTTGAAGGGGAAATCTCCCTAGATTCTCTTGTCTACAAGGAATGAGACATTTTGTCGTTGCATACAATATAAAAAGTGTCTCTGGATGTGATATTATGGACAAAAATGAAAGACATCTAGAATACGGTGACATAATTGGTATAGACCTTGGGTTTTATCAACACTTTGGCGTTTATATCGGTGATGCACAGGTGATACACTATAGTCCAATCAACGGCAATGTGTCAAAGAATGCTGTGATACACATTACTGGTTTTGAATCTTTTTTAGGGGAAGAGGAGGAGTATTTCATCTGCGATTTCTCTCCATTCTATCGGGAACCTGAGAAAATATATAATGTGGTATCCCAGGAAAAATCAATTCGCAATCTGATTTCGCCTAATCTTAACCTTTCTGAAGAGTTTAAAAAAGCAAATGATATCTACCTAGCTTTTGATACTGCAAGATATAAACTGTACTCTCCTTCTGAGACAGTGAAGCGGGCGTACAGTAGATTGGGTGAAGCCAGCTATGACTTGATTAGCAATAATTGTGAGCATTTTGCCATCTGGTGTAAAACCGGTATAGCAGAATCCTATCAGGTAAATGCAGTTTTAAAAATTCTAAAAGCAATATGGATTGCTTTATAATTATCAAATGAGTGTATTAGTATTTTGTCATATGCGAATAGATTCCCTGAATGAAAAAATAAGATGTAAAATAAAATAAAATCCTTAAAAAATTAGGAAAAATGTTTAAAAAATTATAATATAGCTCCAGGTATCTTGACAAAATAACCAACGTCTGCTATGGTTTGTTTATAATTTATTGTCTGTTTTACTTAATCAGATCATTATTTTATATTTATTTCAAGATATACATTAGGGGGGATTACATGCACAATGAATTAGCTAATATTTTAAGTGATGTTGAGTATGAAGAGGTTGATGAATTAGAACTTTATGAAGACTATATACCACATAAGATGACTAAGCGGGAATTTGTTCGGGAGATGCTTCGGCTTCAGGAAGAGAAAAGCTTGTACACAGAATAAAAGAATATGAAGATAGAAGAGAATGTGTTGCCTTGTGAGAGAATCACAAGGCAATTATTTTAGTTATGATTAATCTGATTTATGAATTAAAACACAATAAGTCGTGGAGACAAGGTATTTCTTTATTTCTTTAAGCATAAAATTCCTATAACTGCTCATATTAGTCAATACACATTATTTTTTTAATTATCTTATATTTTTGCTTGTATTTCTGATTTAGATATGCTAATATTTGGATTAAAATTTTAGATAATACGTCAACAGCATTGAAAGAGACTGTATCTTATGGTTTTCTTCCATAACAGGAATGTGGTGTCACCGACTGAAAGCCCACTACGGAGGATAAGTAAGATATGGAACACTCTGGAGCTCATGATTCGAACTTAAGTAGGGTCATGCGTTACACGCGTTAAGTGGAGAGCGGAGAACAGCTTGTTCTCAACTTGGGTGGCACCGCGGTTATCATTGTATATTCGTCCCGAAGTCTATCATTTAGACTTCGGGATTTTTTTGTGTTTACCCATCGATGATTGCACAGCGGTGTAAAGGTATCACTCAACAACAAAACATGTATAGGAGGAGTTTTTATGGATTATATTACAGGAATTATCAAAAAAGAAACGGTGGAAATCAGTCATATCTTAGAGCAAGGTTTTCAGGGACAGTCCGTTAAGATGAATGGCATGATTCATGTCATCCGTGATATGAGCGAATTTACGTTTATTGTCTTAAGAAAACACGAAGGTTTGGTACAATGTGTGTATAATCCTAATGTTTTTCCTTTTGATTATAAAGACTTGAAGGAAGGTACCTCCCTTCAAGTAGAAGGCACTGTAGCAGCTGAGGAAAGAGCCCCTCACGGCTTTGAACTTAGGCTTACTTCAATCAAAATCTTAAGTGAACCGCTAAAGGACAGTACCTTATCCCTTCCTATTGGCAAATGGAAGCTAAAGACCAGTCTAGAAACCAAAGTAGCCTTACGACCTATTTCACTTCGTAACATCAGAGAACGAGCTATTTTTAAAATTCAAGAGGGATTGGGAAGAGGCTTTCGAGATTTCTTATACAAAGAGCATTTTACGGAGATTCGCACTCCAAAGATTGTAGCTGGCAATGCAGAGGGCGGAGCCAATGTATTTAAATTGGAGTACTTTGGAAAGAAAGCATTCTTAGCACAGAGTCCACAATTTTATAAGCAGACTATGGTTGGTGTATACGACCGTGTGTTTGAAATAGCACCGGTATTTCGGGCAGAGAAACACAACACCACTAGGCATCTTAATGAATATACCTCAGTAGACTTTGAGATGGGTTATATTGATAGATTTGAAGAGATTATGGCCATGGAGCAGGCAATGCTTAAATATACCTTTGAATTTTTGGGGCAGAATTATGCTGAGGAGATTCATCTTCATGGTGTTACTCTTCCATCGGTAGATAAGATTCCAGCAGTACGTTTTGATGAAGCAAAGCAGTTAGCAGCGGAGAAGTATAAACACAAAATTAGAAACCCATATGATCTAGAGCCAGAGGAGGAAGTGTTAATCGGAAAGTATTTTAAAGAGGAATACGATAGTGATTTTGTCTTTGTTACTCATTATCCTTCGAAGAAAAGACCATTTTACGCAATGGACGACCCGGATAATACTAAATTCACTTTAAGCTTTGACTTGTTGTATAAGGGCATGGAGATTACTACCGGTGGCCAGAGAATCCATGATTATGAAACCATTGTTAAGAAGATGGAAGATCGGGGAATGGATATCAAAGATTTTGAAAAATATTTGATGATATTTAAACACGGAATGCCACCACATGGCGGACTTGGTTTAGGGTTGGAGAGATTGACCATGAAGCTTCTTGATGAGCAGAATGTCAGAGAAACTACCATGTTCCCACGTGATGTAAACCGTTTGGAACCATAAATAAAAGAAAGAGGATTCGACTAATGGAAATTAATGAAGAGATTATCGGTTATGTGGCGGCACTTGCCAAATTGGAATTGAGTGAAGAAGAGAGGGATAGAGCAAAAGAAGACTTAGGTAATATCCTAAGTTATATGAATACCATGAATGAACTGGATACAGAAGGAATTGAACCTATGTCTCATTCCTTTCCTTTACGGAATGTATTTCGTGAGGATGAGGTAGTCAATGGCGATGATAGAGAAAACCTGTTAAAGAATGCACCTGTGAAGAAGGATGGCTGCTTTGTCGTTCCTAAGACAGTAGAATAGGAGGGAAGCAATATGAGAGAACTTACAAGGCTTACCGCCATTGAACTTAGTAAGAAGATTAAAGCAGGGGAGGTTACAGTACTAGAGGCTACCAAGGCCCAGCTTGCAAGAATCAAAGAACTTGATAGTAGATATCACTGTTATGTGAATGTATTAGAAGAAGAGGCTTTAGAACGGGCTAAGGAAGTTCAGGCATTAATGGATGCCGGTGAATTTAAAGACTCTCCATTAGCAGGGGTACCAGTTGCAATTAAAGATAACATTTGCACCAAAGGGGTTTTGACTACTTGCAGCTCAAAGATGCTTTGTAACTTTATTCCACCGTATAATGCTGATGTAATTGATCGGTTAAATAAAGCCGGCACTGTCATTATTGGTAAATTAAACATGGATGAATTTGCCATGGGAAGCACCACTGAAACCTCATATTTTGGGCCTACGAAGAATCCATGGAGCTTAGACCATGTGCCAGGTGGCTCAAGTGGTGGTGCGGCAGCTGCTGTGGCTGCTGAAGAAGTATTTCTTGCCCTAGGCTCTGACACAGGTGGATCCATTCGTCAACCTAGTTCTTTTTGTGGCGTAACCGGTATTAAGCCAACTTATGGTTCTGTCAGTCGCTATGGTTTGATTGCTTATGCTTCCTCCCTAGATCAGATTGGACCTATTGCAAGAGATGTCTCTGATTGCGCAACCGCACTTGAAATCATTTCTGGATATGATAAAAAGGACTCTACCAGTGTTCCAACGGAAGCTTATTCTTATACAGAAGCCTTAGTAGATGATGTGAAAGGTATGCGTGTGGCACTTCCAAAGGACTACCTTGGAAAAGGATTGGATCCTCAGGTAAAGGAAGCTATCTTACAGGTTGCTAAGAATTTAGAAGAAAAGGGAGCTATTGTAGAGGAATGTGAGCTTGAGGTTGTGGATTATGCCATTCCTGCTTACTATGTCATTGCCTCTGCTGAAGCAAGCTCTAATCTAAGTCGTTATGACGGTGTGAAATACGGTTATCGCACCCTGAATCATGAAGGACTTCAGGATATATATAAGAAGACAAGGGACCAAGGCTTTGGGATGGAGGTAAAACGGAGAATGATGATTGGTGCCTTTGTGCTTAGCTCCGGTTACTATGATGCCTATTACAACAAAGCACTTCGCGTGAAAGCTGTGATTAAACGTACATTTGATCGTCTGTTTGAAAAGTATGATGTGATACTTGGGCCTACTGCTCCAACAACCGCCTTAAAAATGGGAGAGAATCTATCAGATCCATTGAAAATGTATCTGGGAGATATTTATACGGTTTCTGTTAATCTAGCAGGTCTTCCAGCTATTAGCCTACCATGTGGAGTAGATTCTAGTGGTCTCCCAATAGGAGCTCAATTTATTGGAAAACCATTTGGTGAAAAAGACATTATCCGTGTTGCATTTTCCTATGAACAGACACGAGAATATGCTAGACCAAGTTTATAGAAAGGGGTAGAGATAATGAAAAATTATGAAACTGTCATTGGACTTGAAGTCCATGTAGAATTGGCAACTAAGACAAAGATTTTCTGCTCCTGCTCCACAGAATTTGGAGGGGCTCCTAATACTCACTGTTGCCCTGTTTGTACTGGTATGCCAGGAACCCTACCGGTTTTAAATAAAAAGGTTGTGGAATATGCAATTGCTGCAGGTCTTGCTACTAACTGTACAATTACAAAGAAATGTAAATTCGACCGAAAGAACTATTTTTATCCGGATCTACCAAAGGCATATCAAGTATCTCAGCTGTATCTGCCAATCTGTCGCAATGGTCATATAGACATTGAGGTCGGAGGGCTTAAAAAAACCATCGGAATCCATGAGATTCATATGGAGGAGGATGCCGGAAAGCTAGTTCATGATGAATGGGACGATTGTACCTTAGTCGATTACAATCGTTGTGGAGTTCCTTTGATTGAAATAGTTTCTGATCCAGATATGCGTTCTGCTGATGAAGTTATCGCGTACCTAGAGAAATTAAAATTAATCCTACAGTACCTCGGAGTTTCGGACTGTAAGATGCAGGAAGGTTCTCTTCGTGCCGATGTGAACCTATCAGTTAGAGAGGTAGGAGCACCGGAGTTTGGTACCCGTACGGAAATGAAGAACTTAAACTCCTTTAAGTCCATTGCCAGAGCTATTGAGGGGGAGAGAAAGCGTCAAATTGAACAAATAGAATTTGGAAAAGAGATTATTCAAGAAACTCGCAGGTGGGATGATAACAAGGATAGTTCCTTTGCCATGAGAAGCAAGGAAGATGCTCAGGATTATCGGTATTTTCCAGAGCCTGACCTGGTACCAATTGAAATTAGTGATGCATGGATTGTAGGTATTAAAGACAGTGAACCGGAGCTTAGAGATGCTAAAATGCTTCGTTACGAGAAAGAATATGACATTCCTGAATATGATGCCTCCATTATTACTGGTTCCAAGACATTAGCAGATCTCTTTGAAGCAACCGTAGTCATCTGTGGAGAGCCAAAGGAAGTTTCCAACTGGCTAATGGTGGAGACTATGAGGCTGTTAAAGGAACACAGTATGGATCCGGAAGAGATTCATTTTTCACCAAGGAATCTGGCTAAATTGATTGGGCTAATTCATGCAAATACTATTAATCGGACGGTTGCAAAGGAAGTTTTTGAGGTGATTTTTGCGGAAGATGTTGATCCAGAAAAATATGTAGAAGAAAAGGGATTAAAGATGGTTAATGATGAGGAAGCCCTTCGAGCTACTATTGAGAGGATTGTAGCAGCAAATCCTCAGTCAGTAGAGGACTATCAAACCGGAAAGACCAAGGCTATGGGCTTCTTAGTAGGTCAGACCATGAAGGAAATGCAGGGAAAGGCCAATCCTTCTATGATAAATAAGATACTATTGGAGATATTGAGTAGATAGTAAAAAAGCAGTTCTTTATGAACTGCTTTTTTAATTGTGAGCATTCAGAAAATGGTTATATATGCCGAAATAATACAATAAAGGAGGGGAGTATATGAAAAAACAATTAGTTGGAGTATTATTAGGAGTAATAATACTATTTGTGTTTAACACGATAGTTTATGCAGATATACCAAAGGAAGTGTTCATGGAGTTATCTGACAATGATTTTGGATATCGTGATGTTAGGGCATTGAAACAGGTAGAACCGGTCAAGGAACCATCGGATAATACATATAATGTCATGCCCTATCAAGGTGTATCGATACCATCTACTTACAGAACGCCTAACTTACCAACAATACGTAATCAAGGTCAATACGGTACATGTTGGGCATTTTCTGCAGTTGGCCTTGGAGAATTAAGTATAGCCAAACAAGAGAATATATCCCTTGACCTTAGTGAGAGGCATTTGACTTTTTTTACTTATAATACTGTGATGGATCCTTTAGGAGGAACTGCAGGTGATAAGAATGAAGTTAATATAAGTGGTAAAACCTATCTTACATTAGGAGGCAATTTGGCCTATTCAACACAGGCTCTTGCAACATGGCAAGGATTTGCTTTAGAAGAGAGGTTCCCGTATAGAGATGCAACACAACCGATAGAAGTGGCTAATGCCTATGGTAATAATGCGGCACATCTTCAGAATGCTTTTTTTATTAATCTGTCAATGAATACTTCTATTGCTAAGGAAATGATTATGAAATATGGGGGTATGGGAATAAGCTTTTATGCCGATGGAAGCGACAATAGCTCTTTTTATAATAGTAATAAAAATGCATACTACTGTAGTGAGAATAAAGACGCCAACCATGAGGTTATCGTAGTAGGTTGGGATGATAATTTTTCTAAGGATAACTTTAAAAATACACCACCAGGGAATGGAGCCTGGTTAATACGTAACAGCTGGGGAACTAATGGTGATTGCTTAGAAGGGTATTTTTGGATTTCTTATTACGATATGTCATTAAGTAAAGTAGGTTTTGTATATGATGTTGTGTCGAAGGACAGCGATAGATACTATGACCACAACTATTTATACGACGGAAGTATAGAATATGGTAGTGTATATTGTTGGAATTCTATTACAGGTGCTAATATCTTTACTTCTAAGTTTGATAATGAACAACTTAAAGCAGTCTCTTTTGGGACATATTATACTAACGATGAATATCAAATAAGTATCTATAAAAATCTTAGAGATATGACAAATCCGGAAAGTGGAGATTTAGTTGCAACGATATCAGGTGCTACTACCTGTGCAGGGATATACACAATTCCACTAGCTGCGGACAATTACGTGACATTACAAAAGGATGATACGTATTCCGTTGTAGTTAAACTAAGTCATGATCGTTCATATTCTGCCTTATTAACAGAAAAGGAAGAGTTGGTAGAGGAAGGGATGGAAGAGGATTCTTGGGTGAATTGCACAGTCAAGGCAGAGGCAGGGCAGAGCTTTATATTTTTACAAAATACATGGAGAGACTATGGCAAAGAAAAAGGTGTAAATATAAGAATTAAAGCATATACCAATGATATTATTAAGACAATACCTGTAACTAATATCACTATAAGGGGAGATTCAGAAAAGATGCAACTTGGTGAAAGAGATGCACTATTTGCTTCTCTGTTACCAGTCAATGCAACCAATCAGACAGTAATTTGGAGTAGTACGGACAACTCTATTGCAACCGTTGATAGTGAGGGAAATGTCACAGCAAAAAAATGTGGAATAGTATCAGTTATAGCAGCGTCAGGAGATGGAAAAGTTCGGGATACATATAAAATTACAGTATATCCATCTAAAACAAAAGTAAATGCTGTATGGAATCAGTATACTAAATCGGTATCACTTACATGGAATAAGATAGAAGGAGTGGATGGGTATCGAATTATTCGTAAGAATGCAAATGGTTCAAATCTAATAAAGGATTGTATTGGTGATTCGGTCACATCTTATATGGATAATTCTGTTAACAGACAGTATATTTATGTTGTTCAGCCATATATAAAATTAAACGGCGAAACATTAATATCTTCGGCAGAAACAATGACAGTTTTCAATATTAAATATATACCAAATGGTGGAAGTAGTACTCGTAACCCAAATCAGTACAATTATAAAACATCAGGCTTTACACTAGCTAATCCAATTAAAGATGGTTATACCTTTTTGGGTTGGTATGCAGATGCAAACTATAAAATTAGAAAGACAATGATAAGAACCACTGATTATGGGAACATTACCCTTTTCGCAAAATGGATAAAGAATAAATACTCAATTGCCTACAATTTAAACGGCGGAGTGAACAATAGAAAGAACCCAACCTACTACTATATTACAACATCTACCTTTACCTTGGACAAGCCAACAAGAATCGGGTATACCTTCAGTGGTTGGTATACTAGTAATAGGTTTAAGAGAGGCACTAAGATATCTAAAATCTCCAAAGGCTCTAAAGGTAAGATTATTGTATACGCCAAGTGGACGGTCAACACGTACAATATTAAATTAAGTGATAATAAAGCAAAAAGTGGAACTGTGAAAAAAATTGCGAAACGAAAGTACGGAACTACTTATAAATTACCAGCAAATACTTTTAAGAGAAAAGGCTATATATTTACTGGATGGAATACAAAGAGTAATGGTAAGGGGAAGGTTTATAAAAATAAAGCAAGCATTAAGAATTTATCATCCATAAATGGCAAGACAATTACTTTGTATGCACAGTGGGAGAAGAAATAGGTTTTTTAAAAGGGAGGTACAGTCTTAAGACGAGTACCTCCCCTTTTTAAGGTTTAGCTTTTACCTTGGTTGATTTTTCTTGTTGTGAGTAACAATCAGACTAACCATAAATACCATACTTTGCATAAAGGCTAATATCATAGTTATAAAATAGTCATGTAAAGCTTTACTTGCCAGGCAGAAGGCTAGTCCGCCTATCAGGTAAAGGCCGATAATGACTGCGGCTCCAATGTATCCCTTCCTGGCGCCAAGTATCACCTGAAGTACAATACAAAGTAGATAGACCGTTATTCCAAAAGGAAATATAATAGCCAGATGCATAACATACCTCCTGTAAAAATATGTAAGTCATCTTTACTATACTACCATTTCATAACTTAATCAATCTGCATTATGCACGTATGTCAAAAGAGTACCGTTTAATCTGTGTTGCAGGAGATTCGTCTTCCCGCATGTCTTTTAAAATATCAATTTTCTTCGTCTGTTGATAGATTTCCATATTTAAGCTGTACCCTATTTCAGATAAGGCAGAGCGTAGCTCCTCCACATGTTTTGTAAGGAGAGTTTTTGTGTCTTTATCCGATACATAGAATTTACCATGCAAGTTCGAACTAGTTAAGGTTAAATGAATGTCCAATGGCCCTAAGTTATCCATATCCAGATGGAGAAGGACAGAGATCTGATCCGTGCCAGCCCTTAGTTTTTCTTTATTCGTATAGACATACAGATCTCCATGGGTAATCTGATTAGTCAGTTTTACTGGAAGCTGAACATAGGTAAAGAGCTGATTAAAGTTTTTCATAAAATCAAAGCTAGCACTGACTCCGTCTAACTTATCTTGAAAGACTGCAGGATTTGTTTTGATGCTCTCTGCTGTGGCTAAGGATTTCAGTTTATTCATTTTATCTAAGACATTAGAGTAATATTTTTCTAAACCATCTTCTTCCTTCAGATTTTCAGGGGTCAGACAGAATTCTCCATTCATTTGATGAGAAATTAGCTTTCTAAATGCCTCTGAACCCAATAGTTTACGTAAACTCTTGGTGTATTCTGAATCTATATGGTTGGAAATTAAGCCTAAGAGTTGAGAACTATTGATTTCTCCATTAGCAATAGAAGCTGCCTCTGAGATGTTCAATGGAAAATCTTGAATAGCATCAAGAAGTTCCATACGTTGATTTGTAGATAGGAAGGAAGCTATTTCGTCATTAGACTGCTGTAAACTTCCATACTGTTCCATTATACTCAGGATAATTGGTACCTGAAAGGCTGCAATCTGTTCAGGATGTGTATTGGCAACCGTAGTTAGAACTTCTGTAATATGATGGACCATGTCACGGAGGTTGACGGAGTTATTTTCTATGGACTGCATAAAATCTTCTGGCATATCATAAGAAGAAAATAATTGTAGTAATTGGCTTTGATCTTTTCCAGACAAGTTGATTATGGAGTTTTGATCAGTTTTGGCATGAATCGAGGAATAGTCTTGGGTATTTACAGTAGTAGTAGTCTCCTGTACGCTTAATAGATTAAGAAGCTGGCGGGAGAAGGAAATAAGGCTAGCGTCTGATTCTATGTTGGCTGCCTGTGCCATAACCTGTAGAAACCCTTCCTTGGCACTATGGATATTATCAAGTAATCGGTAGTCAAAATTCCGAACCTGTTCAAAGTTTTGAATAAAGCTTTCCTCTAGTGAAAGACCATTTTTATTCATGTAAACTAGGGTACTAACTTGTGCATTTTTAAACTGCATAGCCTGCTTTAGTATCATATTAATACTTTCTTTATTAATGGGAAGCTGGTTGTAAAGCAGCTCCTTTACAATTTCAATATTTACTGTGTTAGCAGGAAGATTAGCTTCTTCCAATGCTTTGAGGATTGTATTTTCTTCTGGAGAAATGGTGGAATTCAGTTTATAAAGGGTAATTTCCCCTTCTTTATTTTCCAATATTTTAAAGGAGGCCACATCTCCAATGGATACTTCATTTGTACCTTCCAAATGAGCAACGACTGTCTGTTTGTTGACAAGACGAATAGTGATTTCTCCAAGGCGAATATCAGTTACCAGCCCACGAATAATCTGGTTTTTTTCTAAGGATATGGCATCGTCTAATGTTGACGTTTTATGTGTGATGGACTTTTGCGATGTTGTAGTATTGGCGCTAAGAAGCTGATTTCTTGGTTTTTGCACTGTTTCCATTGGTAGAACTCCTTTCTTATTATAATTATACATCTTATGTCTAGTATATCGACAGATTGTGATATCGAAATAAGGAATCTTAATTAAGATTCCTTGAAAAATGTGGGAAGGGAGTATCATTGCTTTATTTTATTATTTTTGGTATGATTTTTCTGATAATATATTAATTTTGTAAACAAAATGATATATAAATATTGCTATTCTTAATTTGATGCTCTATAATATCTTTTAAGAACAAGGGTGTTCTAGAGACAAATCTCTAGGATGCCCTTTTTTAGACATAAAAAAAAGAAAGAAAAGAGGCGGTAACATGCAAAAGAGTACGGTAGAACAAAACAACTACTGCACAGAAGAGAGTAAACGTACTAGAATCGGTTTATATGATCCTCGTTTTGAACATGATAACTGTGGAATTGGTGCAGTTGTAAACATCAAAGGAAAAAAGACACATGAAACCGTAATGGGAGCTCTTAGAATTGTAGAGAATCTGGAACATCGAGCCGGAAAGGATGCTGAAGGAAAGACGGGTGATGGAGTAGGTATTCTGCTACAGATTTCCCATAAGTTCTTCAAGAAGGCAGTATCCTCCTTAGGAATTGCGTTAGGAGAAGAAAGAGAATATGGTGTCGGAATGTTCTTCTTCCCACAGGATGAATTGTGTAGAAATCAAGCTAAGAAGATGTTTGAGATTATTGTGGAAAAAGAAGGCTTAGAGATTCTTGGGTGGAGGCAAGTACCTACCTATCCCGAGATTTTAGGTCAGAAGGCTCTTGAGTGCATGCCATATATTATGCAGTGCTTTATAAAAAAACCAAAGAATGTCAATATTGGTCTGGATTTTGATCGTAAACTCTATATAGCAAGAAGAATATTTGAGCAAAGTAACGATGATACCTATGTAGTATCCTTATCCTCTAGAACCATTGTATATAAAGGAATGTTTTTGGTGGAGCAGTTACGTTTGTTTTTCCAAGATTTACAAAGCTCAGACTACGAATCAGCCATTGCCATTGTACACTCCAGATTTAGTACGAATACCAATCCAAGTTGGCAACGTGCTCATCCAAATCGTCTTATCGTTCATAATGGAGAGATTAATACCATTCGCGGCAATGCAGATAAGATGCTAGCGAGAGAGGAAACGATGGAATCTGAGCAACTTACAGGAGAACTTCATAAAGTACTTCCAGTAGTCAACACAGAGGGTTCTGATTCAGCTATGCTAGATAATACCTTGGAATTTCTGGTAATGAGTGGTATGGAGTTACCTCTTGCCATGATGATTACCATTCCAGAGCCATGGACGAATAACAAGAGTATCAGTAAATTCAAACGTGATTTCTATCAGTACTATGCCACTATGATGGAGCCATGGGATGGGCCTGCATCCATCTTATTTAGTGATGGAGATATTATGGGGGCTGTCCTCGACCGCAATGGACTTCGTCCTTCTCGTTATTATATTACCAAGGATAATCATTTAATTCTGTCCTCCGAGGTTGGTGTATTGGAGATACCGGATGACCAGGTGGTAAAGAAAGACCGTTTAAAACCAGGTAAGATGTTATTAGTGGATACTATTGCAGGAAAAGTGATAGATGATGATGTCTTGAAGGAATCCTATGCCACCAGACAACCATATGGAGAGTGGCTTGATTCTAACTTGATTAACTTAAAGGATCTTAAAATTCCTAACAAGAAGATAAAGGAATATTCCAAGGATGAGCGTGCCAGATTGCAGAAGGCCTTTGGTTATAGCTATGAGGATTTAACAACATCCATTCTTCCTATGGCATTAAATGGTGGTGAGCAAATCTCTGCTATGGGGGTAGATAGCCCGATACCGGTATTATCTAATCAACCACAGCCATTGTTTAACTATTTTAAGCAGTTGTTTGCCCAGGTAACTAATCCACCGATTGACGCTATTCGAGAGGAAATTGTGACCTCCACCAGTGTGTATATCGGAGAGGATGGCAACCTGTTAAAGGAAGTTCCGGAGAACTGTAAGGTTATAAAGATTAACAATCCTATTTTGACCAATACGGATTTATTAAAAATTAAAGAAGCAAAGGTAGATGGCTTTAAAGTAGAAGTGGTCCCTATTACTTATTATAAAAACACTTCTCTTGCCAAAGCCATTGATCGATTGTTTATTGAGGTAGACAGAGCTTTTAAGGATGGAGCCAACATTATTATTCTGTCTGACCGAGGGGTTGATGAAAATCATGTAGCCATTCCTTCCCTATTGGCTGTATCTGCGCTTCAGCAGCATCTTGTTAACACCAAGAAGAGAACCAGCGTTGCGATGATCTTAGAAAGTGCTGAGCCAAGAGAGGTACATCATTTTGCGACTTTATTAGGTTATGGTGCTTGTGCAGTTAATCCATATCTTGCGCAATTAAGTATTAAAGAGCTGATTGAAAACAATATGCTAGACAAGGACTACTATGCAGCAGTGGATGACTATAACAAAGCTATCCTAAAAGGAATTGTTAAGATTGCTTCCAAAATGGGAATTAGTACAATTCAGTCCTACCAAGGTTCTAAAATCTTTGAGGCTATCGGTATTGGCAAAGATGTCATAGATAAGTATTTTACGGATACCGTAAGCAGAATTGGAGGCATCAGCTTAAAGGATATTGAACGTCAGGTGGACCGTTTGCACACCAAGGCTTTTGATCCGCTTGGGCTTTCTGTTAATTTGGACTTAGATAGTGTGGGAAGCCACAAAGAAAGAAGTGGAAAAGAGGAGCATCTTTACAATCCTCAGACGATCCATTTACTACAAATGGCTGCTCGCACAGGCGATTACAATATCTTCAAGCAGTATACATCCTGTATCAATAGAGAAGATAATAGGGCGAATCTCCGTGGATTACTGGATTTTGACTATCCAGAGCAGGGGATTAATATTGATGAAGTGGAGAGTGTAGACACCATTGTGAGGCGTTTTAAGACAGGTGCCATGAGCTACGGTTCTATCTCTAAAGAAGCTCATGAGTGCATGGCTATAGCCATGAATAATTTGCATGGAAAGAGTAACAGTGGAGAAGGCGGTGAGTCCTTAGAACGTTTAAAAACAGGCAAGGATGGTTTAAATAGATGCTCCGCCATTAAGCAGGTAGCGTCTGGTCGTTTTGGAGTTACCAGTAGATACCTGGTAAGTGCCAAGGAGATTCAGATTAAGATGGCACAGGGTGCTAAACCGGGAGAAGGTGGACACCTTCCTGGTAAGAAGGTATATCCTTGGGTTGCAAAGACCAGACACTCCACCCCTGGTGTGAGCTTGATTTCTCCACCTCCTCATCACGATATTTATTCTATTGAGGATTTGGCACAACTCATCTATGATTTAAAAAATTCCAATAAAGAAGCAACCATTTCAGTAAAATTAGTATCAGAAGCTGGAGTGGGTACAATTGCAGCAGGTGTTGCCAAAGCTGGGGCTGGGGTAATCCTAATTTCCGGTTATGATGGTGGAACAGGTGCAGCTCCAAGAAGCTCCATTTACAATGCTGGCCTGCCTTGGGAATTAGGTTTGGCAGAGACACATCAGACTTTGATTATGAATGGTCTTCGTAGCAGAGTGCGCCTAGAAACAGATGGTAAGTTAATGACAGGGCGGGATGTTGCAATCGCAGCGCTACTGGGTGCTGATGAATTTGGATTTGCCACAGCTCCATTGGTAACTATGGGCTGTGTCATGATGCGTGTATGTAACTTGGATACCTGCCCGGTTGGGGTTGCAACCCAGAATCCAGAGCTTCGTAAGAATTTCAAAGGAAAGCCGGAGTATGTTGAGAACTTCATGCGTTTTATTGCTGAGGAACTTCGTGAATATATGGCAAAGCTTGGTGTGAAGACAGTTGCTGAACTGGTTGGACGAGGAGATCTTTTGAAAGCTAAGACCATCGTAGGCCATACCAAAGAAAGAATTAAGAGTATAGATTTATCTGCAATTTTAAATAACCCATTTGCCAAGGAAACTAAGGATAATCATTACAATCCTGCAAATCTCTATAACTTCCAACTTGAAAATACCATTGATGAAAAAGTATTTTTAAAGAAATTTAAAAGTGCTCTTGCAACCGGTCAGAAGAAGACCATAGAAGTGGAGATTACCAATATCGACCGCTCTCTAGGGACTATATTTGGATCAGAAATTACGAAGAAATACGATGACACCTTAGAAGAGGATACCTTTACGATTCAGTGTAAGGGTAGTGGTGGTCAGAGCTTTGGAGCCTTTATTCCAAATGGCTTAACCTTACGACTTCAGGGTGACAGTAATGACTATCTTGGAAAAGGTTTATCAGGCGGTAAGATTGTGGTATATCCATCTGCCAATGCTGCATTTAAAGCAGAAGATAACATTATCATCGGTAATGTTGCCCTATATGGAGCTACCAGTGGTAAGGTATTTATCAATGGTATTGCAGGAGAACGCTTCTGTGTACGTAACTCTGGAGCAACTGCAGTTGTAGAAGGCGTTGGTGACCATGGTTGTGAATATATGACAGGTGGACGTGTGGTGGTTCTTGGTACAACTGGTAAAAACTTTGCAGCCGGTATGAGTGGTGGAATTGCCTATGTCTTAGATGAGAACAGTGATTTATACATGAAAATGAATAAAGAGCTGGTTAGTGTAGAGACCGTTTGTGAAAAGTATGACGTCCTAGAGCTGAAAGCTATGATTGAGGAGCATGTAAAAGCCACAGGTTCCCAGAAAGCTCAGAAGATTTTAGATAATTTCAGTGAGTATCTGCCTAAATTTAAGAGAATTATTCCACATGATTATTGTAGGATGCTTCAAACCATCGCACAGATGGAAGAAAAAGGTCTAGCCAATGAACAGGCACAAATTGAGGCATTTAACACGATTATGAAGAAATAAATCAGCAGAAAGGATGTGGAAAAATGGGTAAACCAACGGGATTTATGGAATACAAGCGTAATGAAAATAAAACAATTGAACCAAAGGATAGAATCAAGAATTTTAATGAATTTCACATTCCTCTATCAAAGGAGGAACGGCAGATTCAGGGTGCCAGATGTATGGAATGTGGTGTGCCATTTTGCCAGTCAGGAATGTTGATTGGTGGCATGACCTCAGGATGTCCATTAAATAATCTGATTCCGGAGTGGAATGACCTCTTATATAGAGACAATTTAGAGCAGGCTCTTGCCAGGTTATTAAAGACGAACAATTTTCCGGAGTTTACTGCCAGAGTGTGTCCGGCGCCTTGCGAGGCAGCCTGCACCTGCAATCTTCACAGTGATTCGGTAGATATTAAGGGCAATGAGTATGGTATCATTGAGAATGGATTTGATGCTGGCTATATGAAGGCGACCGAACCATTGGTTCGTACCGGTAAAAAGGTTGCAATCATTGGCTCTGGTCCATCTGGACTTGCAGCAGCAGACCAGCTTAATAAAAGGGGACACCTTGTGACAGTATTTGAACGTCATGACAGAGTGGGTGGACTACTCATGTATGGAATTCCAAATATGAAACTGGAAAAGGAAATCATTGAACGAAGAATAAGACTTATGGAAGAGGAAGGCGTTATCTTTAAAACAAATGCGGATGTAGGCAAGAATGTAAACGCAGAAGAGCTTATGAAGGAGTATGACCGGATTATTTTGGCTTGTGGTGCTTCCAATCCAAGGGATATTAATGTGAAAGGCCGTGAGGCAAATGGAATATATTTTGCGGTGGATTATCTAGCCTCCATTACAAAGAGTCTTCTTGACTCAAGGTTTGAAGATAATAACGTGATTAGCGCTAAGGGAAAGAAGGTTCTTGTCATTGGTGGTGGTGACACAGGAAATGACTGTGTTGGTAGCTCCATTCGTCAGGGATGCGCCTCTGTCCTTCAATTGGAAATGATGCCAAAGCCTCCAGCCTACCGTGCTGAAAATAATCCTTGGCCAGAATGGCCAAAGACCTTAAAGACCGACTACGGTCAAGAGGAAGCTATCTATGTCTTTGGTCAGGATCCAAGGGAATACCAGACTACGGTAAAGGAATTCCTTGCAGATGAAAATGGCAATGTGATGAAAGCGATAACGGTAAAACTGGAGTTTAAATATGACGAGGAAATTGGGCGTAATGTTATGGTAGAGGTTCCTGGAAGTGAAAAGGAAATTGAGGCAGACCTAGTGCTTATCGCAGCGGGTTTCTTAGGTGCTCAGGATTACGTAGCTAAGGCTTTTGGAGTAGAACTTAATGAGCGAACCAATGTCTATACGGTATCAGGCCAATTCCAGACTAGCAGAGAGAATATCTTTGTAACCGGTGATATGCATAGAGGGCAGTCCCTTGTGGTTTGGGCGATTCGTGAAGGTAGAGATGTGGCCAGAGTGGTGGATGCACATTTGATGGGGTATTCTAATCTGGAATAGGGAGTATCTGTTCACGCTTAGATTGAACTATGTAGTGGCACGTAAGAATGGATAATTTCTAAAGATATACTGAGGAATGTTTTTAAAGAAGAGAAAGGATATCTTCAAGGGGATGAACCCTTGAGGTTATCCTTTCTTTTGCTAAGATGTATATTAACGTGATATAAGAAAGTACTAGTATAAGGGAGAAAAAAGTAGAGGGAGTTATATGGGAAAGTCTGAAAATACAGGTATTACCAGTATATGACTACATAGAAGAAGTAAAAGTATTATTTTTGGAGTATACCAATATGCTAATAAAAGGGGATCCGGAGTTTAAGAAATATCTTATAGTACAAAAGTATGATAAGGAATTGGAGGATCTTGAAGTAAAGTATGGTCTGCCGGATGGACGACTGTATGTAGCTTATTGTGATGGGAT
>JAEZPG010000055.1 GCA_023413555.1 Bacillota bacterium
AGCAACCATTTCAAAACGTACGGCCCAAATTACAGAAACGAGAGCACTTTTGAACAAGTTTTACAATGGTTCATTATGCAATTTCTTTACTGATTATGTCAAACAACAGAATTTGACGTCACCAGAATTAATGGAATTGCAGCGCATTTTATCTGAGCAAAGACTATAAAACACATATGAGATATTCTACTTACATAATACAACCTCTATTAATCCAAAACACATTCTATGTGTTTGGATATAATTAGAGGTTTTTCTATGGCATTATACAGAAGAGATGATAATATTATAACGAGGGGCGTTATTATGAGGAGATTGTTTTCATCTACATATTTGGATAGTTATTTATTAGAACATCATTATGTAAATTATACAAGTATCATCTTAGCAAAAGATGCGGATGTATTATTTGAAAAACATAATGATGGAATTAATTCTGATACAAAACAGAATATTTCTTTTCTTATACCTGGCATAATAAGTATCTTAACTGGAATTGCTATAGATCGACATTTTCTAAAAAGTGTGGAAGCTCCAATCCGAACAATTTTACCAGAATTTGATTTAAGAAGAGATCATCTACATCGGGTTATTAAGATTAAGCATTTGCTTTCCATGAGTTCTGGCCTATTGTGGAGCAGTAGTATGCATTGGCTACGACCTATTTATTATGACTTATTAAATCTGGATAATACATCAGATGTATTAAGTGATATCTTAGTTGCAGATGTACCAGGAATGAATTTTAATTATAAAGAATGGGATTACATCTTATTAGCTGTGATTTTAGAAAAAGTCTTGGATGTGTCTCTAAATGATTTTTGTCAAGAAGCTCTGTTCGATCCATTAGGCATACAGTTATCCGATAAAGACTTTTTTCTTTCTAGTAAGACAATTATCTATGATTTGTATACTAAACAGCATCGATTTACTTGCTCCGTAAATGACATTCTTAAACTGTCACAAATGCTTTTGAATAAAGGCTTCTATGAACATAAGAAGATATTATCCATTGGATATATGAGAGAAATGTTTCAACCACAAAAGTCATGTAATGAATATGGATACCTTTGGTCATTATATCCATATGGTAACGCAATTATAGGAAAATGTTGTCAAGTGCTCATATTAAATTCCGAATTAAACATCAGTTATTTACTTTTGTTACAAAATACATCAAAAAAGATGGAGTATCGAGGTATCTATGCCAAACTATTAGAAAACATTCTAAATCAATAAGACCTAGTATAATTAGGACTATATGGCATAGTATTATGACATAGCATAGTATTATGACATAGCTATATCAATTATCTGGTTATGCAAAATATCTCTTTAAATCTTAAAGTTACATACGATAGAATTCATAGAATGATTTTTCTGTTCAATTATCATACCTAATACAGAATGTATCAAGATTTCTAACAATAGTATTATAAAACACATGAGTATTGAGTATGATACTTTAATTTTATCTCATAAAAATCCCAGTATCAAAATACAATAGAAAGCGCAATGAATATTAATGAAACCAATTAATAAATCTCTATTTAATAAACTTACTTTTTTTAATTAATGAGTTAAGGTGATAAACCTACTGGCATATTTCAGGACTGAAAGAGCCTGCACCCGCTTATGTGATAAAAGATCTGCTGTATTATTCGTTAAACTTGCGTTTCGCGAATAGTTTATAACCATTATCAGCAGATTATCATAATATAATTTGTTATAGAAAATGCACTCTCTAGGCTTGTAGATATAACTTAAAGTATGAATATGTATAAACTTAAAGTGTAAACATAGACTCTCCCTCTTATCAAATAATCTTTTGCCAAATCAGGTGCTATTACCCCTGAGAAAATACCGTAAAAAAGATAAGCAATACCAAACATTGTGAATGGTTTAATTAACCAATTAGATACCCAGATTACAAACAAACCCTTTGGATTGGTTTTACATATCGTATACTATTAAAGTCAATCTTCAACATCATTGGATATATCTTTAACCAGATTAGTATTGCTATTGGTACTGAAACATTTGCATATTCCAATCTTTCTAAAAAGTCAGGAATTTGAGGAATGAACTTTCCTATTAACACTCCAGTAATCATACATAAAATCACCCATATGGTAAGATACTTTTCAAAAAAGCCTATTCCACCTGAACTTTCAGTTGGTTCTTTATGAATCCCCATTATGAATCCCTCCCCCAATTAGTTTATTTCATTTTCTAATAGATTTAGTAACATTCTATCTTTAGCTTCATCACTTATCCAATTTACTATAGCCAGATTATTGTTTGAAATCTTGTTAACCTTGTTGATCCATTTAATTTCTTGCTTTGCCTTCGATTGCAAAATTGGATTATCTGTTTGCTGATTATATATACTTGAGTTAACTATCCACCACTTACTATGAATTCCTGCTCTATATAGGTCTTCCATTAAACGTTCTGCCTCATAAACTGGAGTAGCTTCAGGAAGTGTAATAATTAATACTTCTGTATAGTCTTTATCTCTTAATTTAGGAAGTAATTGTTTGATTGATTCTGGTGTTTCCCCTCTTGAATGT
>JAEZPG010000083.1 GCA_023413555.1 Bacillota bacterium
CATGGAAGTAATGTATTTAACCGATGTACCGGTTCTCCATAAGAATTCTGTTTCGGTGCTCCTGTAAGCCCCAATGGATAAATGTGATAAAATATTGCCTCATCATACCACGCCATGTTTTCAGCCCCCTAGATTCAAAAAAATAATAGACAACGGTTGTTTCTCCGTCTATAGTATAATAACAAGATTAAATGATTATGTCTACCAACGTTCTTCTATGTTTGGTGGATAAATACCTTTTTAACGGAATCGTTGTTCTATTTGGAGAATTCTATGGATAAAAGAATTGGTTCTTTCAATTATCTCAAGTATTCCAAGGGGTTTCGATTATACTTTTACCAACCCGGAAGCATTTACGCGAGAAGTCACTTTAGCTTTTGCTAATTATATGCCACAAATCAAAATTATATTTTCCTCTCTTACTGTATTCATGGTGCTTACAATGCCGGTCTTAGTAATCCAACTGCGGATGCTGAAACTATCATTCGTGTTTTAGAAAATGTAGTTAAGGCATTGAAACCTTTATACTAAATAAAGTCACTCCCTAGCTGGAAGGAATTTCAGACTGGTAGAGTAGGCGGGTGAAAATATCACACGCCCCTCATCAAACCTAATGTCAGTAAGATAAGAAAAATAGAATATTGAAAGCAGATATGTTAATCGCATATCTGATATTTTTACAAAAAGCACTTGACAAATCAGTCAGAAAATGTGGCGAAGTCCTTGAAATATGTAAATTTTAGGAGGTTATCGCTTATACAATTATCAGAAGAAAATAAAGGTATTTTGTGGCACTTGATTAATGAAATGTCATCAGATTTATCAGATTTCACCGTAATTCCAGATAAAGACTTCACAAGAAAAAATGAGATTTTCCAACCCTAATCAAATTCATTATCTCTATGGAATTCCAATCATTGAAAAACGAGCTTCAAAAACATTTTGGATCTACGAAGTAACCTACCTATTATGACTTGATTACTGTATTACCTTTGCATTAATTTGCTTTGACAAGTATAATGCAGATAGAAGAATTGGAATTTGTTAAATTGAAGGAGGTACAGGAGATAAAAACCGTGATATTTGATAAGGTAATCGAGAATTGTTGGCGGAGATATGGTTGAGAATAGCAAGTCAGATCCAGAAATATTCCTAAAGTCGTCAGAAGAATTAGGTGGGACAATTGAGAATACTTATGTAATTAAAGGCTCGTATAATGGAATACGAGCTACATATGCAGCGGATATGATCCCTATTATGGTTCCAGATATGCTGGAACCAGATGAAGAACTGTTCGAAAAGGCAATGTATATAAAAAAGGCTTTGTTGATGGTAAAAAAATATGTATCTAGGATTGCAATGCCGTGCATTGCAAATACTATTTTATATTATTTACTGATAATAGCTCATATCCTGACAGCAAATGTGAGGATTTAATTTCTTTTCCCAATTATAGTTAAGCAAGATGACGTAATCATCAAAATTAATTATAATAAAGGGAGAAGAAAAAAATGAGTTTAAAATTCAGAATCGAACAAAAGGATGAGTTTCGTGTAGTAGGTTATGTAATACATACTACGAATGAAAAGGATAAGTGTAGAAATGATGTACCGTCTTTATGGGGTAATGTGATTCAACAGGGAAAACTAAATGATCTTTTTACAATGGCAAATGAATCACCGGCAGGAGTATTAGGTATTAGTTCTTATAATACTGATCCTGAAGATAACAAAAAATTTAACTACTATATTGCATGTGCAACAAACAAGGCTGTTCCAGAGGAAATGGTGAAATACACTGTTCCTGCAGCAACTTGGGCAGTTTTCCCATGTAAGAGGGATGAAATTGCCAGTGTGGAAATTCAAATTGTAAATGATTGGGCACCTAAGTCAGAGTATGAACTGATTAACAAAGGATATGAAACTGGTAAAATGCAGTCAGGTGCTCCTGACATGGAGCTGCATTTACTGGATAGCACATCAGAAGTGTGGATAGCGGTTAGAAAAAAGTCATAACAGGGGGATAAGTAAGGATGAATTGGTTGGATAAACTGAATCAGGTAATTGAATATATAGAAGAACATTTAGCGGATGACATTGATTATAATGAGATTGCAGATATATTTGGTTATTCTGTATACCATGTACAAAGGATTTTTTCAATGGTGGTAGGTGTACCATGTTCTGAATATATTCGAAACAGAAAATTATCCATGGCAGCTATGGAACTTCAAAGTAGTCATTCTAAAGTAATTGATGTAGCTATGAAGTATGGATATAGTTCACCCAATTCTTTTCAACGTGCTTTTAAGGCCTTTCATGGAATGTCTCCCAGCGACATTAGAAAAGAAGGAGTCATCATCAAAGCTTATCCACCACTCTTTTTCAACCTGGAAATAAAGGGTGCTCATACAATGGAATATCGTATTACTCAATTAAGTCCTTTTCGCATCGTGGGAAAAAGAATTCATACAACAATGGAGAATGGTGCATGTTACAGAGATACTCCTATAATGTGGAAAACTTTATTTGAAAATCAGGAACAGACGAGTATTATGTCATTGAATAATAAAAAACCAAAAGGTCTTTTGGGTGTCAGTAAGTATTCCGATTCTTTTACTACAGGAAATTTTGATTACTATATCGCATGTGCTTCAGATCTGCCTGTACCAGAGGGTATGCATGAGTATATGGTGCCAAAAGCAACCTGGGCTATCTTTTCATGTAAAGATATTGAAGCAGACTCTATACAAAAGCTGGAGAATGAAATGGTAATGGAATGGCTTCCTACCAGCGGATATGAGTATGCTAATGCTCCCGATATCGAAGTATATCGGGAAGATGGAACCGCTGAAATCTGGCTACCTATCAAAAAGAGATAATAGAGAAAGCATTTCTATATGGGAAACCATAAGAAATGCTTTTTACTTTATAGGAGCGTATCTAGCGAAGCTGGGCCACACCAGTCCGATGCAAGTCCGACTACGGTAATCACCAGTGTTCCGTGTAGTATGGATCTACAGTGAACTCCGATAAATCCAATGGCATTTCATCAATCATGTTCCACAAAGTAGCTTTTACTGCTTCAAATGTTCTATTTTACTTATCTTAATGACATTGTCATCAAACCGTGCATGAGGTTTTCCCTCACACTACTTTCTGACATTCTTCTTTCTACAGCATTACGTTATACAGTAGCCATTTCCTTAAGTCCTTTTTCGTAAATGCTATTTCTAACACATCTCAGATTTCAACCATTGTCTTATCAACTTCAGAATTCTTCTATCTGATATGCGTTGTTCCACCAATTTCATCATTTTATCCTGATTTACGTTATCAAAGAACTTTTCAATATCTGCGTTTACTACATAGTAGCCTTTGCTATTGCATGCTTTCCTGACTACTTCTAGTGCTTGTTTTGCACTACGTTTCGGTCTGAACCCGTAGGAACAGTTTTTAAAGTCTGCTTCGAATACAGGCTCTATTGCTATTTTCACTGGGGATGGTATATATACTCCTCCTATCAGCTCTCTTTGAATCTCTGTAAGGTATCGACACACACCATGTACTTCGATATCTTCTATTCTAATACCATCCATCCCACTAGAACCTTTATTAGCCTTTACTCTTTTCCATGTTTCCACAAGTACATCATTTCGATATACCTTGTCATAGAGTGCATGAAATCTTCTACTAGTACATTTCTTGGCTGTTAGATATAGTTTGTTTTGAAGTTGTCGAACTTTGTCTTTGGAGTTATTAGTCTAAATAAATCTAAGCCTCTCTAATGAGCGGCTTAGATCGTGGAAGTACCCACTATGAAGCGTTTACATTTATTTACCTATTGACGACAATTAACCTCATTCTGATGTACGGCTGGCGCCATATGCTCAAATAAAAAAGGAAGCTGCCTGAGATGCAAGCTTCCCATTCAGCTTCGTTTCTATTTTCGCGCATGGCCTGTAGCTTATTCAAACTCCCTAAGGGTGAGGATATTTAGGTTGATTTTGGGGATTATATAATGTAAGATGGGGGTATTGGACCTGATTATACGGATTATCCGAGGTTGTGATCGAAACGGGTATCGAAGGTATCACAAACAATCAAACTGTCCTCAAATCATATAATTTCTATAGTTACTTTCAAGTCTCACGTTACATAAATTAAATGTTTTCTTACATCTCATTTTATATATTTTTGCTTTACTTGCTCCAATAACATTTTATATGAGTTGAGTTCTTCTTCTGTTGTACACAGTACTGGATACTGACTTATTTCACTGTATGTATACTTTTGATTACAAATATCATCTTCTGAGATTATCGTCAGCTTTTTTTCTGTTTCTTTAACAGAATACTTTCCATAAAGACATGATATCGGTAAGTATGATATTTCTTCGTCTCCACGATAAGAATAGCCTTCAGGCTTATCTAAATTTCTTAAAAACAGAATATACTCTGTATCTTGTTGCATAAGCTGATAGCCTCCACAACAGGTATAAGCACTATACGAGATACACATTAGTTGTGATGGTTCGTATATGAATATATCTCTATTTTTCTGTAAATCACCTTTATAGACCTCAAGAATCTTAACTTTGGTTTTTACAGCTTGGAGATACATCTTCCTTTCATTTTCTACTTTTACTCTAACTATGATTGAAGCCTTTTTTTCTAATTCATCAAGTGAATTATAATTTACATCTTCATTATCTTGGCGATTAAAATAATTACATTCACTACTATTCATATAGTATACCGACATATTGGAGTCATCCAACTCATTAGTTACATCTGACATATATTCGGGACCCTTAATACTTCTGGATAATAAAATCGCAGAAATAACTGCAACGCCTACTACCATAAACAATAAACACCAATATACTTTTGCCCATCTGCTCATAACTTATTCCTTTCTGGGCAAATTGCACCATAATTTAGATATATTTTATGTTCAACAAGGTCTAATATATCCTCCTTATTATGGCTTGCAATAATAATTAAAGTTCCTTTTTCCTTTTCCTCGTTCATAATATTCTGAAACATCTGGATTCCCGCTTCATCAAGAGCATTCGTAGGCTCATCAAGCAGAAGAATCTGTGGACTTTCCATTATAGCTTGCGCTATCGATAACCTCTTTTTCATTCCCAATGAATACTTTCTAACACTCCGCCTATCATTGGGGTCCAGTCCAACCTTTGTTAATACATTGTGTATTTCTGTATCTCCAATTATCTTCTTAATATTTGCTAATCTCTTCAAATTTTGATAACCTGTAAAATCATCAAAGAATTCGGGATTTTCTATTATGGCTCCTATGCTCTCTGGAAAATCCATATCCTTTCCTAATGTTCGGTTATCAATTTCTATTATCCCTGAGGTTGGCTTTAATAATCCACATATAGCCCTAAGCAACATGGTCTTGCCTGAACCATTTTCTCCAAATAATCCATAAATTTGTCCTGATTCTAAAGTAAGATTAATATTGTCGAGTACCAGATATCCCTTAATTATTTTATTGAACCCTTCTATTTTGATCTTCATATTCTCTCCATCTACTCCAGCATATCATGCTTTTTTATAGTAATAATCCCTAGTACAAATAAAATAACACAACATATTATTTGTATATTAATATTTATTCCAACAGACATATAAAGAGTATAATTGTTATCGGGCATTATATTTAGAGTATTCATACTATAATTACATGGCTCTTGATAATTATATATCCCCCTACATAGTACATTTAACTTTGTAAGTCCTAATAACGATTTATTACTACAATAAATACATCCAGTACATAAAACACTTATTACATATAAGGTAAGAACACTAATAATACAAACTAATTCATTTTTATTAACTCTGATTAGTTGGAACAAGAGAATACAGACAAAATACCGAAAGAAAAACAGTACTATTATCTCTAGCATATGAACATCTATAGAGGATAGATGTATGATATTCTCTGTTAAAAGCTGAAATATAACAATTTGTATTATGCAATAAATTACTAGATAAAGAGCACTCTCTATCACTTTTTTATAATAGAATCTTCTCCATCCACCTAATCTAATTAAAAATATACAGCTATTCGTTCCAAGCATATCTCGCCACTGTCTATCTTCCTCTGTGAGTAAGTATACAAATGGTATGATATATATGATTACATGGATAATTTCCATACTATTCTTAATCGTTATTCCTCCAAAATACAACTGGAATATAGCATATAGATAAGTACTAGTGGAAGGATCGACTTGATTACAATAGATACATTTCAATATAAACCCATATCCTATTGAAAAAACAATTAGTCTTACCAGTCCTTTTCTTCTAGACTGTATCATACTTATCATTTAATCTACCTCCATAAAATATCTGTTCTTTTAGCAAATCTGATACATCCAATGTAGGTCACTATAGTTGCTACCACCATATCTAACCCTAAAGCCACATATCTCATTATGCTAATTCCATGATCATTAAAAATTGGTTGTAATTGTAATAATTGAATAATATTAAACACAGTGTTTTGTCGCAATACTCTTCCTAATACATAAGGAACATATATCATAACAGATAATATCATAAACACTATTACATAGTTTCTAATTCTCATATAGGCGGCTTGAATCATCAATCCAATGATAGCGAAACAAGATGTTGTAACTAGTATCTTCAGTACATAGTACATAATATCTACCGTTGCTATACTATTACCTAAAGCAAGGAAGCAGACATATTCCGGTGTGATATATAAAATTGAAAGAATGAAAGCATTATGTATAATATTTAAAGCTATTTTTTGATAAAAGACTTCTGCCTTACCATATCGTAAATAAATCATACACCTACTATTTTTATTGGTAGTTTGAAAACTACATACTAGCAATATTGGTATAATAATAATACATAGTATTAAATCTGTAATAACTCTCTGATCATATAGATAGTAATACGTTTCAATCTCTGTATTATTTTTATAAATATAGCAATTAAGCATACTAAAAAACATGAGGGTAACGATTTTCAATCCCAAACTGTCTTTATAATTCTTCATATAACTTCCTTCCGATTCCAATAAGAGAAAGACCAACACCATATAGTATTAACCAAAAAAGTAAAAGTCCTCCAACTTGAACTTGCTGACTTTCTTGCACGAAATTTAAATAATTTAAAAATGGAAGTTTAAACATTGTACCTACTGCTGCTAAAGCATAAATCCCTAATGTAATATACAGTCCAATTACCATATAATGATGCTTGGAATAATTGACTATACATGTGATTCCATATGCTAATATGGCTAACCCAGCAACTGTAAGACTTAGCATTAATATTAGAATCCAATCATACAATATGGGATGCTGAATTCTTAACATATCAAACAACTTATCTGGCTTATATTGGTTGAATACATCATAAGGAGCTACCCCAAACTTATTATCTAATCCTTCCTTAGGAAAAGCAATCATACATAACAGATAATTAACGACAAGTGGAATAAAGATTGTCATAAAATTTACTATAAATATCGCTATTCCTCGTCCCCAGATATATCTCCTCTTCGTTGTTCTTAATAGAATTGTATAGCTTATACCTTTTTTTCTTTCATATATAGTTTGCAATGCGTAAACAAAGATTGCAATAAATGGTATAAGTATTATGCTATATCCTACAAATCCCCCACAACTTGTAGATTCTAAGATAAAATACTGACCAAAAGGTCTTATTAGCTGCCTATATTCTCCATATTCTTTCTTTACCGTTAAGAAAAAACCAGACATACACAACAACATATAAATTCCAAAAAGGAATTTATATGTTGTTGTATGTAAACAGTTCTTAACATCTTCAAAAACAAATCTAACCATCATATTCTCCATATAATAATGACATTATAATTATTTCTATCATATAAGTTTAATGGAAATTAACAATACCACTAACTCTTGGCTCAGAAAACCAACAATACTCTGAATTTTCCATTCCCAGGCACACAAACTTGCCGATTTTGTTATATCCTGATTTGGTATAATAATGGCGCACTACTTGATTCAACCCTGCATCATAATCTTTAGAAATTTGATTATGTTCTTTATCACAAGCCCTATATGCAGCTACCGTTCCATAATCGCACCATGTCATTTTATTCCTTATCCAATTATAGGTTTCTATTTTCTTATGATTATTTGTTTAATTATTCTCTTGGTCAGTACGCAACGTATATTTTTCGTAATAGCAATCCGTAGCTAAAACGTTAACGCACATAAGCATACAAAGCAACACCCTCCAATAAAGCTTTTACGATTCTCTTTTTCATCATATTTCTTATCTCTCCCCTTTTAATTTTTCGACTTAAGTTCATTAATAATAATTAGCTGAAGTTAACATATTGGTAAACATATGTTTTTCACAAATTACATTGTAATACTATATTTTGGTTTATTCAACTATTTATTTCCATATTATATTAATTTTTTCTAATATGGAAAATTGTCAACTATTTAATGGTCAGTTGTAAAACAGCCAATTCAAAATGATTTCCAATGCAAATGTTGTAGCACTTATTACTTGAAACCTTTTCTTAATTTTCATAGTTTCCCTCCTTCATGGTTCATTGACATAGTATAGCACATTCTCCGAATGTTCTAACAAACAATTGTTCTGTAATCATCAATAAGTTGTGACAGAGCCTAATGATTCAAAACTATTTCATCTACACATAATCATTTTGATTACTTTTATTTGTTAACGATTCCTTCTACAAGATTATTATATTTAATTTGAATACCATTTTGTAAAGCTATCATGTCTATAATGTCTTTTCTAACGTAACCGCTTTATAGAGCGTTTATCTATGATCTTTATATTAACTTAGCATATTAAAAGACCAACACGATGTGCTGGCCTTCTTAGAATGCCATTTTTATATTGTAAACTTTCGCAAACCACTAATAATAATAATATATCTGCGGTCCATAACTTCTATTTTACACAGAATGTCTAAATAACCCCTAATTATAAAACTTTTCGGGGGCTATTATAAATTAATAGTTTTGTCGATAACGGTATATTTAACATTTAATGACTTTTTACTGATAAAAATGTCCTTCCCATTATCAATACACAAAGCAAAAATAAAACAGGAAACATAATGGTCTCCATAAATGCAAGTTCCACTCCGTTATAACGCATCAGAAATGTCATGGCACTAACAGCTGCTGTCAAGGTAACTCCCTTAACAAGTAGAACCATCGATAACAGATAACCCCACTGTGTTCCTTTTCGAAGCTGATATGAACCAAGGAAACACGCTGGAACCACAAAACCTAAGTCCAGAGTCTGAATACCAAGTGTGGAATAGTGCTCTAACCCCTCTGGTGCACTTCCATCCCAAAGTGCTGGCACAATTCTCCCCATCCACATAAAAAATAAAATTGCTCCAGTTAAAAATAGGAGAATACCTAAGCTTTTTATCGGAAACTTATATGTAAACTGTTCCTTCAACTCTATCTTCTTCAATCCCATGATACATAAAATAAGCAAATAAAAGCTTACTATTATTAATAATACATAAAGTAAATAGAGATGATTGAAAGTAGCTAAAATAGCATACGATGCATAGGTATACAGAAAATATCCCGCTGTCCCTGCCAGCAGGAATAATCCTCTTACCTGTTTTTTCCAAAACAGCACCAAAGATATAATAAGTAGTGGGATTCCAAGAAACAAAGTGACTGCATCCTGTGCAATCGCTTGTGAAGCCATAGAGATGGAATCCCTAGCGTATATTCCCTTCTGATACAATTCTATGGATTCTCCAAATGAAGTTTTTACTGCATCATAGTGGAATACTTCATGACTTAACAACCCACTCAGTACACAGACTGCTGACAAGGCTATCATACAAAACGTAAATATTTTAATTATTTTCTCATGATTCATATATTGGCTCTCCTTGCTTATCTTCCATTATTAATCAAGTTTATCGAATGATTCCAATACTTAGATAGAATCTTAATATAACTATTTAAAGAATATCGATTTGTCTAGATATATATATTATCATAATCTTCTAATTATAACCAGAAAAGTTAGTTACGAAGCAACATACATTCACGAGAAGTATCTCCATTCCGCTTGAAGGATTCGCCAATTGCCTTTCTTCTTCAGGCCAGCCCTAAAGGGCTTTTTTATTGCCTCCCTACTCCTGCAAGCTCCTTGAGCCTTTCATGATAGCTTTAATTCCCAGCTTCCCTGTTAGGGATTATCTTTTGCTTTTTTATACTGGCTCACCCATGAACGGATCAAAGTATTCATTTAATGTCATTTGATCCGATTCGTGATCTTCTTTCCATTGATTTGCAATATATTCTTGGATCTTTGCGTATTTTTCCCGACTGTATCTACATAGTATCCTCTACACCAGAAATGTCTATTATCATATTTATACTTAAAGTTTGCATGTCTTTCAAAAATCATAAGCGAACTCTTTCCTTTTAAATATCCCATGATTTCTGAAACACATTACTTTGGTGCAAAAACTAAATGATACTTGAATTCCCATTTTGTATGGGCTAAACTATTCATATCCATTTGGATACCTCCTATGTAATATTTGTGGTTGGCGAACCGAAAATATTATATCATAGGAGGTTTTATACTTGAAGCTAAAGCTAACTGGGGACCACCTGCATAGCAGGTGGTTTATTTTTATGCCATCACAATAA
>JAEZPG010000111.1 GCA_023413555.1 Bacillota bacterium
TTTCGCAGGGAGAGTATGACTATCTTGACTATTTAGAAAACACACCAAACGCTCCAGAATGGGAAGTGTTCCAGTCAACGGTTGTATACGATTTCCAAAACTACGGGAAATATTGTTTTGAGATTATAGATAAGATGGTAGCTGGTGAAACATTAGATAAAGAATATTATCCAGAACATTATATGATTGATAGAACTAATGTAAACGATACATTTGCTGATTACTTCAAGTAAAGTACACTTAAAATTTGAAAAGGGGAAATTGGTTTGGATAATAATATTATTTTAAAAATAGAACATATCACGAAAATATTTCCGGGAGTGAAGGCATTAGATGACGTTTCATTAGAAGTTAGAAGAGGAGAAATTCTTGCTCTTTTGGGAGAAAACGGAGCCGGAAAATCAACGCTGATTAAAGTTCTTTCGGGAATCCATATTCCTGAAGAGGGAGAGATATATTATCACGGTATACCAATTAAATTCCATGGACCAGTAGATGCAAAGAATGCAGGAATCAGTGTGGTTCATCAAGAGCTTGCATTCTTGCCTCTCTTGACTGTGGCTGAGAATCTATATATTAGAAATTACACTGGGAAAAGAAAAAAACTGGTAAATTGGAGTGAAGTTAATTCGATAGCAAAAGAAGCTATGGACATGATTAATTTAAAGATTGATCCGAATCGTTTGGTTGAGTCCTGTAGCGTAGCTGAATGTCAGCAGATAGAGATAGCAAGGGCAGCATATGAAAATGCAAAAGTATTGATTTTAGATGAGCCAACGTCATCATTGAATGATACAGAGATAGAAGCTTTGATGAAATGTATTGAGGGCTTAAAGAACAAAGGTGTTAGTGTTATCTTGATTACACATAAAATTGAGGAAATTATGCGTATTGCTGATAGAGTTGTTGTTTTGCGAGATGGCCAATCCGTTGGAGAATGTAAAGTTAGCGAAACAACTAATGATGAATTAATTGCCATGATGGTTGGACGTAAAATTTCGGATATGTATCCAAAAAAGACTAATGTTCCAGGAGAAGTGTTATTAACTGTAGAAAATTTTAGTACAGACGTATTATCTAACATTAATTTTACAGTAAGAAGAGGAGAAATTCTAGGGGTATACGGTCTAATGGGAGCTGGCCATCAAGAGCTAGGAAAGGCTCTGTTCGGTTGTTATCCTAAATATAAAGGTAAAGTAACGCTTGAAGGCAAAGAATTGGTATTAAATAGTCCGGAAAATTGTATTAAAAACGCGATCACATTTTTACCAAGTGACAGAAAGCAAGAAGGATTGGTATTAATGCACAGTGTAAAATCCAACATTATGAATCCGTACTATCAAACTGGAAAACATGGTTGGTATGTAAACTACAAAACGGAAGCTGAGATTGGCAAAAAGTGGATAAATACTTTGCGAGTTAAAACTCCATCTATGCATACTAATACAGAATCTCTATCTGGCGGAAATCAGCAAAAGGTTGTTCTGGCAAAATCGTTAGAGATAGAACCAAAGATTGTTATTCTAAATGATCCTACAAGAGGAATTGATGTTGGAGCAAAATCAGAAATATATAATTTCTTAAATGATTTAACAGCCAAAGGAGTTTCGGTTATTATGATTACCTCTGAAATGCCTGAACTCATGGAAATGTCAGATAGGGTTTTAATCATTCATGAAGGAAAGCAAAGTGGTATGTTAGCAAAAGAAGATATGACACAAATGAATATCATTTCTGCAGCAATAGGAGGAGGAATAACAAATGAGTAAATTTAAAGTATTTCAAAAACTAAAAGGAATTGATTATATTCCACTTATCATAGCCTATGCAATTATGATTGTGTTTTTTTCACTAAGTTCACCATACTTCTTAACTTTTACTAACTTTATGAGCATTATATTGTATGCTGCAATAGTTGGGATTCTTTCTCTGAGCACATGTTTACTTTTGGCAGCAGGGCAAATTGACTTTTCAGCAGGGTCTGTTTTAGCACTTTGTAGTTGCGTTATGGCTATTATGATGCGAGCAGGTAATAGCGTATGGAGTGCGATGTTGGTCTGTTTAATAATTTCTGCCTTAACAGGTGTATATAATGGTATAATGATTGCTTATTTGGGAATGAGCCCATTCATTGCAACTTTGGCTGGAATGCAAATATTTAGGGGAATTGCTTATCTTATAACTAATGCTAGGTCGATTACAATTACTAGTAGTGTATTCAAATTTTTAGGGCGGGCAAGAACGTTAGGGATACCTAATGCAGCTTGGATAATGATAGTCCTGTTAATTATATTTGGGTTCGTAGTTAAATATACGACATTTGGTAGAAGAGTATTTGTAATTGGAGGTAGTGTAAAGGTTGCATATTTATCTGGAATTAATGTAAAGAGAGATATATTAAAGATTTATGTACTACATAGTATAGTTATAGGTATTGCGACTATCATTTTCACAGCCCAATTAGGTGCAGCTCTGCCAACTGCGGCACAGAATACTAACTTTACGGCTATTTCAGCTTGTGTATTAGGTGGAGTAAGTTTAACAGGTGGAAAAGGTTCTCTTGTAGGAAGTGTTATTGGTGCACTCTTACTGGAAACTTTAAGCAATGGAATGAATATGCTTGGCGTCGCAAGTTTTTGGCAGGATGTTATAACAGGGCTTGTACTTATTTTTGCTGTAACGTTAGATATCATTAAAAATAGAAGAAAAGGAAAAGCGTATTAGCCCAATAATTACATAGGAGATTTTCTTGCATGGAATGTAGCTGCTTTTCACAGCTTTTAACTATTTAGATTAGCAATGGTGACATTGATTTTATCTTCAAGAAGATTAAGAACAGGAACTCAGTAATTACCTACGGATTCTATGTAGACATCATGGCAGTCATTTTAGAAAAGCCAATGCCTTGACACAAGAATTGTGTTGTTGAAGGTGGACAAACACTTCATTTGATAAAAGGGTTTAATTCCAACAGTAATCACGGTGATTGTGTCAATGAGAAATGATTTGTGAACATTGACTGAACTGCCACACAATTTAACTGAGAAGTTAAAACGAAGAAAGTTTTACAACTCTCCTCATCGTGTTTTGTAGTATAGCTTCTTATTAGCCGTTTTACATCACAGAGTGGAAAGTGAAAAACTTTCATGACTATTTGTGTCACGCCCAAAGGCGTGTGGAATGGAGATTAGTATGAAACTTTTCGATTGTAATGCGTGTTTTGGTAATGAAATGATTAATCATGAGTGTGTGAATCATGAAAATTTTATTGTTTTAGAAAGTGTTAATATAGCAAAAACGGCAGATGAGCTTCTGGAATGCATGGATTATGTAGATATTGATAGAAGTATTGTCTGGCACAGAGCACAATATGAGGTCGATGCTACATTAGGCAATGAAAAATTGCTTTTAGAAATTAAAGGTCATGAAGATAGGCTGATACCTACATGGACAATACTACCAGATGTTACAGATGAGCAATACAATCCAGATGTTTTTATTCCAGAGATGAAAAGAAATGGAATAAAAATATTGCGTGCTTATCCAGTTCAAGATAGATATTTGTTAAATGATGTAACAATGGGTGAACAATTGAGTTTAATAAGCGAATTAAAGATACCGCTATTTTTAAGCCCAATGTCTGGATTTGAGTATATCTATGAAGTATTAAGAGAATTTCCGGAATTAACTGTAGTACTTGTTAATATAGGTTGGTGGCCAAGTGCAAGATTAATATATCCTCTGCTATCTAAATACAGAAATGTCTATTTTGAGACAGGCGACTTTAGCATGCTTAAAGGCTATGAGGAAGTATGTAATAAATTCGGAAGTGAAAGGATTCTATTTGGCACCAATTTTCCATCTAATAGTATGGCCGGAAGTATTTATGCATTAATTAATGCCAAATTAAAGGAATGTGAAAAAGAAAATATTGCGCACGGCAATATCGAAAGAATTTTAAGTGAGGTGAAGCTATGATTGACTGGAACTTAGATTATAAAGTAATCGATATGCACACACATATGGGATTAGAATATTGCCTTTATTATCCAGATCATGATGCGAATAGCATGGTAAAAGCTATGGATGAGGCTAATATTGAATTTATCGTATCTGCACCGTGCGAAGACTTGTTTGATGGATCTAGTCAGCGAAAGCAAATAACCGAAGCGATGAGGCTCTATCCCGACCGGATTAAGGGATATTATTCTGTAAATCCTTTATTAGGAATAAATATTAAGGATATAGAAAAAGCATTTGAAGCAAATTCAGGATATGTTGGATTAAAGCTACTTCCGGATTATCATAGATGCGAACTAAATGGAGCAGAATATGAGCCTGTATTGCAATTTGCAAATAAAAATAAAATGCTAGTGTTGAGCCATACATGGGGAATTTCAATGAATGGTGAAAGTTGCAATTCGGCGGATAAAATCATCGATATTTTAGAAAAATACCCAGATATAACATTATTAATGGGACATTCTATCCAAGGGCAGGTTGATTTGGCAATTAAAATTGCAAGTGCATACGATAATGCCTATTTAGACTTATGTGATACGGGAAGACTGAATGGCGTAATTGAAAAAATGGTAGCAAATGTGTCCTCAGAAAAAGTTGTTTTTGGGACAGATGCACCTATGCAAGGGTTTTATTTTCAACTAGGAACAGTAATTGGAGCTAAGATATCTACGAGAGATAAAAAAAATATTTTGAGGGATAATGCTTTGCGTATTTTAAGTAATGTAGGGCATCCCGTGAGTTATGGAGGAAAATAACATGTCAAAATTAGAACCTAAAGTAACACCAATCATCGGCTTACTACCTACAGGATTAAGTTTATATTGGCAACAATATCCATCTTTAAAAGACAGAGGAATGGAAATGTACAATAAACTTATTGATAAGTTAAGTACATACGGAAAAGTAGTTAGCGCTGGATTAGTTGATACATACGATGGTGCTGTAGAGGCAGCAAAAGTATTGAAAGAAAGCAGTGTAGATATTTTATTGATATTTCCTTTTGGATATACAACAGGGATGATGATTGTGCCTGTGGTAAAAGAATTAGACGTTCCGATTCGCATTATTAATGCTCACGAAGATTCGTCATATGATTACAAAACAGCAGATACAGAATTATACTTGCATCATGAAGGACCTTGTTGTGTACCAGAATATTCAGGAACATTGGTATCTTTAGGAAAGAAATTCAAAGTAATTACGGGCCACTTTGGTCAACAGCATTTTTGGGATGAGGTAGGACATGATTGTCTTGGCGCAGCAGTAGCGACTGCATATTCCAAATGTCGATTTGCAGTAATTGGAAGTACATATACAAATATGTGTGATATGCCTGTAGATGAACATCGTATACTTAAAGCTACTGGCCAACTTGTGTGTAGACCAGAGGTAGAAGAGATAGAAGAGGTATATCGTACGGTTTCAGATGATGAAATTGAAAAAATGTATAAAGAATTTCGTGAGTATTATAGAGTTGATGAAACGGTTACGGATGCTCATATGTATGAATCGGCAAAAATTGCAGTTGTGTTTGATAAAATTATTAGGAAATACAATATTGATGCGTTTGGATTTTATTGGTGGGGGGTAAAACCACATATGACTGAACTGAGGGCTCAGTCTGCATTAGCAGTTTCAAGACTTGCGGCACTGGATATTCCAGGTGTGACAGAAGGTGATATTAAAACTGCAATGGCTATGAAGATTTTGAATCTCATGGGAGGAGGAGGAATGTTTATAGAATTTTTCTCATGTGATTTTGACGGTGAATTTCTTATGGTTGGGCATGATGGGCCAAGTAATGTAAGCGTTGCAAGTGATAAGCCAATACTTCAAAATCTTACAACGCACCATGGAAAAACAGGGGAAGGACTAGGTATTGATTTTCAGATGAAGGAAGGAACGTGTACCCTTCTAAATTTAACTCAGTTTGGAACAGATAAGACATTTAAGCTTATTTATTCTATAGGTGAGGTAATCTCTGGCGATATTCTTAATATTGGTAATCCAAATTGTCGAGTACGTGTATCCAAACCAATTCCTGAGTTTTTCAATGATTGGTGCCAGGAGGGACCTGGACATCATACAGCACTTGGTGTTGGTGATTTTTCAGCAGAAATTGAGATACTTGCTGAAAAAATGGGATTTGATTGTGTAAGAATTTAATTCTTACCAGATAGTTTTGAGAATAAACCCTGTGTATACATTGGAATTGTACACAGGGTTTATTTGGTGTGTCAGTAATGGTATGGTAATAGAAGATGCCCTTTTAGCAAATATTTTTCTGAAGTATCATATAGTTATGAGAGCAGTAATTATTCAAAAAATTAAAAAGTAACGTAAGAATAGAAAAGCATTCTGGCTGGTCAGAAAGTTGATTCAAGTATATCGTTGCTGAACGAAGTAATGATAGCAAAGAATAAATTAGTAGCCTCTTTTTTACGATGCAGGCTCAAGCTGAACTAACGAATCATAACATTGAGCTATTAACAGAACAGATTGGGATCATGAAGCAGCAACGTATGGGTCATTCTTCTGAAAAAATAGAGCCACTAGATGGACAGCAAACCAGAATACAAATTACACAAAAAATGTCGAAAGATTTTGTTGAAAATTGTCGATTGACAAATATATAGGGTTGAAATATACTTTAATTACAGAGTACACGTGTCCACAACGGTGGACATAATTTTTCCGGAAAAATGTACACATGTACGCAACTCGAAAATGGGAAGCAAACAAACCAACTCACACAGAATATGGAGGGAAAAGAGTGAAGAAAAAGATAATAGGTTTATTATTGGCAGTAACAATGATCATGACTACAGTAACAGGATGCGGAAGTAAATCGAATACAGGAAGTGAAGATGCTGGGGATGCAACAAATAATGAAGTGCAGGCAACGGCAGAGGCTACTGCCTCATCAGCTCCTACTACATCATCGGATCCTACTACAATTTCTTTCTGGTGTAATTTTACTGGATCTGATGGTGACGTTTTAAGAGAAATAGTAAAAAAATATAATGAGACAAATACAGATAATATAACAGTTGAAATCGACATTATGGATTACGATACATTACAGGCTAAATTACCAACAGCAATTTCAACAGGCAATGGTCCATCTTTTGTACTCGCAGGTATTGAACTTATGGAACAGTACAAAGAGAATGGAATGATTGAGCCAATTGATGATTTCTGGGATGTATCTGGAATTGATAAGAGCAATTACTACGAAAATGTAGTAGCAAAATCTTATCTTGATGACAAGTTGTATGGTGTACCAATGCAGTATAATCTTCAGTATTTATACTACAACAAAGATCTTTTTAAGGCAGCTGGATTAGATACTGAAATACCTCCAAAAACATTGGATGAATTAAGAACAGCAGCAATCGCATGTACAGATGCTTCTAAAAATCAGTATGGTATTGGATTACCAGTTGACTTTGGCTATTACTGCATGTACTTATGGGCAAATGGCGGTGATGTAATTAACAGTGAAGGAACTGAGAATCTACTGAATTCAAAAGAGAATATCGCTACATTAGAATGGATTCAGAAACTTGCTAATGAAGATAAAGTATCTCCAAGTGGAATAACAGCAGCAGAAGCTGACACGATGTTCCAGTCAGGTAATTTGGCAATGTACATAAGTGGACCATGGAATATTAATGGATTAAATAATCTTGGTATGAATTATGGTATCGCAGCTATTCCAGCAGGAACATCTGGAGCATATTCAGCAGAAGGTGGATGCTCATGGATGCTTTCCAAGGGTGCTGACGATGCAACAAGAGCAGCCGTATATAAATTTATGGCATATTGGTTATCAGATGAAGTATTAACAGAATGGTCAAGCAGAAATGGATTCCCAGTATGGTCTTACTCTGTATTAGAATCAGATGAAATTACCAGTAATGCAATTTTAAGTCAAGTTTCAGCAGCTTCTGAAATTGGCCGTGATTGGCATCTCAGATTAGAGTCTGGAAGCCAGATTGACGGTGATGTAATGAAACCAATGATGGAAAAGATTTTATCTGGTTCCGATGTTACAAAGAGTGTAGAAGAGGCCTCTGCCGTATTAGATGGAATAATTAAGAAGTAGAATCGCGGTATAGTAGTTTAAGAGTTTGTTTAACTAGCCTGTGCTTTTATAAGGCACAGGCTAGTCTACAATAAACATAAGAAATGAGGCCTTAATAAATCATAATTACAATTGGAGATGTGTAATATGAAGCAGAAAAATCTTGTACGAGAGAAAAAAAATCAAAAGGTAGCATATTTATTTTTGGCACCAGCGCTGATTGTATTGACGGTATTTGTTTTTGTTCCATTAATTAGTGCGTTTGTAATTAGTTTAACGGATATAGATATCTATATGCAGGATTTCTCTTTTGTAAAGTTAGGAAATTATTTAAAGCTATTGAAAGACGAAAGAGTTTTGAATGCAACTTTTAATACGCTACTATTTACGATCATTGAAGTGCCATTACAAATATTCCTTGCGTTAGTACTTCTTATGTTTATGACCAAGAATAATCGTTTTCATAAATTGTTAAGAACTGTATTTTATTTACCATATGTATGCTCAATGACAGCAATCAGTATTACGTGGTCAATGCTTATCAATACAAACTATGGAATTTTACCTTATTGGTTAAGCAAAATTGGAATAGAGTTGCCTAATTTGTTAAGCAGTACAACATGGGCAATGCCAACAGTTATCTTTGTATCTGTTTGGAAAGGATTTGGATATACACTGACGATTTTGTCTGCAGCAGCATTGGGTATTTCCAATGCAACTTATGAAGCAGCAGAAATGGATGGAGCCTCCGAATTTCAAAAATTTTGGTATGTAACGATTCCGGGAATAAAACACACCATTGGTTTTTGTGTAGTTACAACTTTAATCATTGCACTTCAAGTGTTTGATCAGATCTATGTAATGACAAATGGAGGTCCACAGTATAAAACGGAAACTTTAGTAGGATATATATATAATAGAGGATTTCAGACAGCACCATTTGATTTGGGATATGCATCTGCAGTGGCTGTATACCTATTTATCATAATAATAATAATTACGTTTGCTATGAGAAAATATACATTTGGACAGGGAGAGGATGAATAGTGAAGAAAAAAAGCATGTTTCAAATCATTGGAAATGTTGTTTTGGTTCTTATGATGTTAATAGTGTTAATTCCATTATTCTGGCTTTTGGTTTCTTCATTTAAAACAGATAAGGAGGTAGTTAAGTGGCCGCCAATCTTTTTTTCATCAACATGGACGAGTATACAATATGTGTATGTAACAAGTGTACTACCAGTATTAAATATGCTAAAGAATACGATCTTTTTTGCTGGTGGAGTAACAGTAATTAGCTTGGTTATTGATTCTATGGCTGCCTATGCATTTTCAAGATTAAAGTTTAAAAGAAAAAAAATAATCTTTGCAATAATTTTAGTGACTATGATGATTCCATTTCAGGTGGTAATGATTCCTTTGTATCTGGAAGAATATAAACTGGGTATTTTAAATACATATTTGGGCTTGGTACTACCGAGAGCTGCCAGTGCTTATGGAATTTATATGCTTTCTTCCTTTTTTGAAAGTATTCCAAAGTCGCTAGATGAAGCTGCAAGAATAGATGGAATGAATGAGCGTCAGATTTATATGAAAATTATCATACCATTGGCGAAACCAGCATTAGTTACACTTGGTATCTATCATTTTATGAATAACTGGAATGATTTGCTATATCCTATGATGTTGACCAGCAATGCTGATCAGAGAACTTTGTCGGCTGGCTTGGCGACATTGGTCGGAAGTAATGCGATAAAGTATGGACCAACACTGGCTGCAACCGTATTATCAATTGCACCATTAATGATTTTGTTTTTATTTGGACAGAAATTTTTTATGGAAGGGATATCAACTTCTGGTATCAAAGAATAGTGAATAGTGAATAGGAATGGGTGGTGATATTACATGAAGCGAACTAAAATATTGATACATAAGGAATTTATAAAAGGGAAGATAGATAAAAGAATTTATGGATCTTTTGTAGAACATATGGGTCGAGTTGTATATACAGGAATCTATGAAAGTGAACACCCTGCTGCAAATAAAGATGGATTTCGGGAAGACGTTATAGAAAAGACAAAAGAGATGGGTGTAACTTGTGTTAGATATCCAGGCGGCAATTTTGTTTCTAATTATGATTGGAGAGATGGCATTGGGCCGAAAGAAAAACGCCCAAGAAAACGTGATTTGGCATGGAAAAGTATTGAAACGAATGAGTTGGGAACAGATGAATTCATGAAATGGATCCATGAAGTAGGAGCAGAACCTATATTCGCAGTCAATCTTGGAACTAAGGGAGTGGAGAATGCAGTTTCTTTATTGGAGTATTGTAATTGTGAAAGAGGAAGCTATTATAGTGATTTAAGATGTGAGAATGGTCATGAGGAGCCATATGGAATAAAAATGTGGTGTCTTGGAAATGAAATGGATGGAGACTGGCAAATTGGGCATAAAACGGCGAAAGAATATGGACGATTGGCTCATGAAGTTGGAAAAGCAATGAAATTGTTAGATCCAAGTATCGAATTAGTGGTCTGCGGAAGCTCGATGTCTACAAATAGCACTTTCGGAAATTGGGAAAAGAAAGTACTAGAGCATACCTATGATTTGGCAGACTACATTTCACTACATCAGTACTATGGTGGACAGGACAAGGGTACACCAGAATTTTTGGCACAGTCATTGGATATGGAGAGATATATAAAAACTGTGTGTAATATTTGTGATGTAGAAAAAGTAAAAAGAAATAGCGATAAAGAGATAAATATTTGTTTTGATGAATGGGGTGTTTGGTCAATCGCTGCAAATGTCGTACAAAAGAGCGTAGAAGATAATCCATGGCAGATTGCCCCAGCGATAAGTGAACAGATTTATTCCATGGAAGATACACTTTTATTTTCCAGCATGATGATGAATTTCCTGAAATATTGTGATAGAGTGAAAGTTGGCTGTCAGTCTTTGCTAACTAATATTAGTGCATGTATTATGACAGAAGAAATGGGTGAATCCTGGGTTCAGCCTATTTATTATCCATTTCATTATATTGCAAAATATGGGCACGGAGTTGTGCTCCATAGTAAAGAGTATGGATCAGGCTATAAAACAAAAAACTTTGAAAATGTACCATGTGTAGATCATGTGGTAGTTTATAATGACGATAAAAATGAACTAGTGTTATATATGGTGAATAGAACAGAAACAGAAATTGAAATTGAATTAGACGCCGAACATTTTGAACTGAATAAGGTTGTTGAAAGTGTAGCACTATATCATGAAAATGATATTAAAGCAACAAATCTAGAAGACCATAATTGTATTACGCCTATTGAGATAGAAAATAGCAAGGTTGAGAATAATATTATGTTTTGCAGTTTGCTTCCACTGTCCTTCCAGATGGTTCGTATCAACTTGAAGTAGGTGACATTATCGAATTTGTATGCTAGAATTGGATAATATATATATTGAGAGGTGTAATAATTAATGGGAATTACAACAAATGATTTGGCTCAAATGTGCGGTGTTTCTAGAACAACTGTATTACGTGCACTAAATGGTAATGGTCGTATTCGTCCAGAAACGAAGGAAATGATTCTTCGAGTAGCGAAGGAAAACTCCTACAGACCAGATTTGTTAGCCAGAAGTCTTGTAAATGGAAAAACATATAATATTGGGGTTGTGGTTTTAGATGCAAAAAGCCGATATTTTGCAGAAATGATCAGTTGGATAGTAAACAAAGCAAATAAAAAAGGATATGGTGTGAGTATTATGCTACATGGTGCAGAGCCCAAACTTGAAAAAAAGCAATTACTGCGTCTGGCATCATATAGAGTGGATGGAATTATCGTTTCGTCCGTTAATCAAGGTGATTCCTATATAGAATTTCTGAAAAGTTTAAATACACCAATCGTATCGATTGATAATAAAATTGCTGATGATATCCCCTTTGTTGGTATTGAACAAAAAAATGCGATGAAAGAGATAACCGAACTGGCAATTGATAAAGGAATTAAAAAAATAGTTTTTGTATGTCCACCAATGTGTGAAGAGTCAAAAGAAAATATTTATGTTCATAAAGAAAGGCAAGAAGGGGTCAATGAAGTTATAAAAAAGAATCCGGATTTATCAATAGTAGAGCTACTGGACTGGGGATACCTGGAAAAAGTTGAAGAGTTAGTTGATGCAGATGAAAAAGTGGCATTTGTCTGTACGGCAGATGAATTTGCACTTCCAATTATAAAAAGACTGAATAGCAAAGGAAAAATTCCAGGGAAGGATTATGCAATCACAGGATTTGATAATATTGACATCTTAGATTTTATATCCCCAAAACTTACTACCGTATCAAATGCTGTGGAAGAAGTAGCGAATACAGCAGTTAATTTGTTGTTTGAATTAATGGAAGAAAAAGAAAGTATAGGAAAAGATAAATCAGCGAATGAGCAGGGGTGGATGGGTACTGAGTGTAGAATTCTTCCTTATACCATAATTTCAGGTGAAACCCTATGATAAGGTAAATAATATGAATAGTAAAAATTACAAGAAAACTGAGTACAATAGTCCGTTCATAACACAACGGGCCGATCCATACGTATATAAGGATAATGATGGAACCTATTATTTTACGGCATCAGTTCCAGAATATGACAGAATTATCTTGAGATCTGCAGATACAATCGTTGGATTGCAAAATGCAAGTGAGAAAGAAATATGGCATAAGCATGAGTCAGGAATCATGAGTAAGCATATATGGGCTCCAGAAATTCATAAAATAGAAGGTTCATGGTATATATATTACGCAGCCGGAGAGAAAGATAATATTTGGGAAATACGTCCATATTTGCTCAAATGTGTGGGTGAAAATCCAATGGAAGATGAATGGATTGAATTAGGTCAAATGCAGAGCGCCGATTGTTTTTCTTTTCAGGATTTTTCGCTAGATATGACAGTGTTTTGCCATAAAGAAAAATGGTATGCTATCTGGGCAGAAAAGGTCAGTGTGGGAAAGAAGATTTCAAATTTGTATATTGCTGAGATGGATAGTCCAAATAAATTAAAATCAAATCAGGTATTACTTTCCTCTCCTTCTTATGACTGGGAAAGAGTAGATTTCTGGGTAAATGAAGGACCGGCTGTATTGAAACATGGTGGAAAAATATTTGTGACATATTCAGCTAGTGCAACAGCAGAATGTTACTGCATGGGATTATTATCGATTGATGAAGAGGCAGAAATATTAGATCCATGTGCATGGAAAAAAGAACGTTATCCGGTATTGAAAACAGATGTAGAAAAAGGCATGTATGGACCAGGGCATAATTGCTTTGTAAAAAGTGAAGATGGTTCGAGTGATGTAATGGTTTATCATGCAAGAACTTATGATGAGATTATCGGTGATCCGTTATATGATGCAAACAGACATGCATATAAAATGAAAATCAAATGGTCAAAGGAGAATAGACCAATATTTGACTATGCTAATAATTACTAAATCATAGAAAAACCTAAAAAATTATCGAGAATATACAACTGGATTCTGAGAACAAAGGAGAATGTGATGAGTATTAAGTTTAATACAGAAGGCAGAATATTTTCAGGTCTTAGTAAAATGTTTGACATAGTGTTTTTAAGTGTCTTATGGTTTATTTTTTGTATTCCAATCCTTACGATTGGTCCAGCTACAACAGCGATTTATTATACGACCGTCAAGGTGATTCGTAAAGATCGGGGATATGTGTGGAAGGAATTCTGGTATGCCTTTAAGACAAACTTTGTCACTGGGCTCATTTACACCATGGTTTTAGTAGTAGCTATTATTGGCCTTTATGCTGGGCTTGCTTTAACCGCAAACTCTAAGGATACGATGTTACAAATCTCGCATTATACATACATTATAGTAAGCTTTCTTCTGGCTTGTCTTTATGTTTTTTTGTTTCCAATTCTGTCTCGATTTTCCTTACCGAGACTGCAAATAATGAAAATGTCTTTGTTGCTTTCGATACGACATGTATTGATTACACTAGCTCTTCTTCTGCTTATTTTGGTAGGAGGCTTCGCTGTAGTAATTGTATACCCCCTAATATTTATTGTGCCTGGGGCAATCACTTTCTTATGTTCTTTACTTATCGAGCGAGTATTTAAGAAGTACCAGCCAAAGGTAGAGGAGGGTACCAAGGAAGAGGCTTTGAAATGGTACCAGACTTTATAGTGTAGGGAGGAAGTGGGATTTGTCTGAGGAATTAGTTATATTTTTTGAAGAGGTTTCGAGTGGAATTGAAGTTTTGCTACAAAATTCAATGCTTGAAGCCTCTTTTTGTAAATGATGGAAATTCCAATGTATATGGAATCAAAAAGTTGTTTCGAAGATTATCATATATAAGGATAAACTCATCTTATACAACAGCGAAGCTGCATTGCCAGTGTTTTTAGGAGTTATCACAGGGATAGAAAGTAATAACATTAAAAATATCATTCTCCATTTTACCGACCCGTAGATTCCATGGACTATGGATTAATACATCAATGTAAAGCCCATATTCTGGGCTAATTCTTCATTAGGCGTAATCAGACTCTTTCCTCCATTTCTTTTATTTTATACTTGAGAATTTAGAAGAAAAAATCGCTTACCCTTATATCAACAAGAAATCACATGGCCATTTCACTCTACTCCAATCACTTCTTTTGCATGCTTATTTGAAACTACCATCATTCATTGACTAATGCTAAAAAACTATCCACATACTCATAAGCATGATGATTGTAATCCTTAGTAAGAGGTATGTAAAAGTACTTGTCACTAACTAATTCCTGTCCTGGTAAATCCACACTATCTGTATCGTCCCATGTGACGTCTACCAAGACCGGTGCACTCCCATCACAAGGATAAATAACATTCCATGCGTGGCTCTCTGTCTCAGTTTCATTACCACTAACCCACACTGCATTGATACCCGCGTATTGAGCAATAAGCGCAAATGCTCTGGCGTAGCCCGCACAGACTACTGTTTCCTGATCTTCCCCCAATACATTATATGCTTCTTGAAGTGCTTCATAGTTGCTGGTAGAGAGAAGATCATTTGGGTTATAGCCTTTGGGCGAGTAGGTCACTTTTTTGGCAATAAAGTCATGTATTTTTAATGCATAGGCTTTTTCGCTTTCAAAATCTTTAAATCCACCGTTTGGCACGGGATTTTTCATTACAAATTCAAGGGCTTCAGCCCGCGCTTCTACATCTAATTCAGGATTTGTGTATTTCAATTTTATACGTGCATATACCTTATCCTCATCTTTTTGGTCTTCTGTGAACATATCAACCATATCATAGGCTCCGAATAAATAATAGGTCATCGCGCTTACACAGGCATTGTTTAGAACGCAAAACCCAGTTCCTTCATCCGGAGCAATTTCTTTTTGAAGAAAGAATTCGAACTCAAAACGGTTATTTAGCATATTCCATAATACAAATTTTGAGACTTCATTCTGCGTTGTAAAGGTTGGCATTTCATCATACTGAGCATTTGTAAGTCCCAAAATGTCAGGGGTTAGATCTGACACTTCGCTGACTGGTAAATCATAATCAGGCAGTATCGTAGCCAATAAATTAGATGTAGTTTCTGGGCTTGTTTTTACCACCGGCTTGTTTGACTGTATTGGCTTCTTAGTCTCCACTGGTGCCGTTAATTCTGGTGATTTTTTCTGCGACTGACATTTTATATAATTAGGAAAAAGAAATGTCAACAAACTATAAACTATTGTAGACAGAATGACCAGTCCACCTACGATGGTAACCACTATCATCCATCTGCTTTTTCTCCTTCGTAGTATACCGTAAGTCAATGCAGCCGCCCCCAGAACAGCGAGCAAACCAAAATAGTATATAGTCAAAGCAGCACCTTCTTCCCAGTTAGAATTTTACCTACCTTCTCATGAATAAATCTCAATTATATTTCCTTTATTACATTCGTATCTTCGGCAATAACAGTCATTGCTTCGGCAATAGCCGCTCACTAGTAGAACATACAGTTGTGGGCTTTACTGACTAACTTCCTCTGGCGCACCAATGATAGTAATCTTATAACGTCCACCAAGGTGCGACCACTCTGTTCCTTCAGTAATAGAAACATCAATGACGCTATGATCCTCATTCATTGTAAATTTATAATCACCGACTTCCGCCTTAAAGCCGTTCTTAGGATCGATCTTTGCCACGCCTTCACAAAGTACATGACCATTTCGCAGAAAGTATATCTCAAATTTAAAGCTTTTTCCGTTGAAATTACTGATAGCGAGAGCGCTATCAGCCTCTGTGTTTTTGTATTCATCCTTCCATTCAGGTGTGTCTGTCTTATTGTTGATAGTATCGCCTCGTCCGTCCGCCTGCTCATCTTTTGATTTGTCGTCGCTCGATTTGTCGTCATTTTTACTGCTAAAATCTTCGAAAATACTGGCCGTCTTTTCGCCACTGTAATCCACAGACACACGATATATCACCTGATAATTATCGCCCTTAAGCCCGCCTTGTGGTGTGCCGAGACCGACAGAATAGAGATAGCATTCACGCCCCATAGCGGAATCAAGAGGGGCTAGCTCATCAAAGGAGATATAGATGCATTTGCCAGAGGGAATACCTCCATTATCACTGTAAAGCTGAGTAGACGCAAGTAGATCATTCGCTAGTACAGCACCCTCTCTCGGCGAAATTCCATCACCGGTATCGCCAGAAAGCTCCACAAGATCATAGTAGAAAACACCCTGGGCAATTTGATCTGCCCCTGCGGGTATTTGTTCTTCAACATTATCGCCATGTCCCTCCTCTGGGCTTTTGGAATCTGTAACCTTCGGTGGTTTCTTGGATTCTTGTGCGTCTGAATTTAAAGTGTCTGAATCTTTATCACCACTACATGCCCATAGAGCACAAGTCAGAATAAGTACTAACAGGATGCACATTGTTCTAAATATCCTATGTTTAATTTTCATTTTATATCATCCTTTCTACTAATATAATTAATCAATTAAAACTCTTTTTAAGTTTTTCGCTTAATGTGTGTTTAACCGTTTACTGTACCACTCGGTCTGCAAACTAGTCTGAGTACTTCCTTTATACTAAGAGATCTTGGCCCGTTCCACCAGTAAATACTGCCTCCGTCCGTCTTTGAGTAATGAATGCGATTATCTTCCGCTAAAATCTCAAATCTCGGCAAGTTGAGAATCAGCTCAACGCTTAATATGAGAATATAACCATTACACCTGCCTTACGTTGTGAACGCACATATAAAGTATATTTCCAAAAGTTTGGTAATTGAAGAATAGTCGCAGAATTTTAACCATCATCATTTATATCCTCTTTACGTTCGCTCTCAATAAAAAAATTAGGCTGTGTATCCACTTTACACGCCTAATTGGACGATTAGCAGACACGCAGCCAAGTGTATCTTCATAAGAAATTGATTTATGAAAAAATAATATTTTACTGTATTCTATTTCGTTATTAGCCATACCGATTATATCACAGTCACACACGTATCTGGGTGAGGATATAGCCATCTGTCTCGCGGTCGTTTTCAATAAGGATTTCCTTACCAAGTTTTTTACGTAGGCGTGACATTACGTTCTTCACCACGACACTTGTATTGGAGTCATCGTCTTGTTTCCAAACACTCTCATAAATATAATTAGTGGTAATTATCCGACCCTCGTTTTCTGCCAATAAAAGCAAAACGGCAAATTCCTTCGGGGTCAGGAGCATATCTATACCACTCAAGAAGGCGCGATTAGCCCTGATGTCCATCGTCAGCGTTCCTTTGGTCAGGTGCTTTGGGATATGCGATGATCTACGGAGAAGAGCCTCAATATGAGCTAGCAAAACGGAGAAATCATAGGGCTTAGTTAGGTAGTCATCACCTCCGTCATCCAGTCCACGCACAATGTCCTCCGGTGTAGTCAATCCTGTCAAAAGAAGGATTGGGATATTGGATTTCTCACGAAGCTCACGCATGAAGTCCAAGCCGTTCCCGTCTGGGAGCATAATGTCCAGTACGATGACATCGGGGCTAACAGTAGACATACAATCTTTAGTCTCACGCAGTGTCATAGCTGTTACAGTGTCATAGCCACGTCGTTTCAGCATACGCTCGTTACCTCGTAATATCTGTGCATTGTCCTCCACCAATAAAATTAACTTTCTCATTTATTCTCCCCCCCAAACTGCCCCTCATAGACGGGCAATGTACAAAATACCACCGTTCCACTTCCAGGCTCACTTTCAATCCATATCTTCCCGCCGTGGGATTCGATGACTGTTTTGCATAAATGCAGACCGAATCCGGTGCCGCCACTGGATACACCGCGCTTAAACACATGAGGTAGAAGATCCGGCGATATACCAGTACCTGTATCGCGCACAGATACGGTGATTACACCACCTTCCATCTTAGCACTTACTGTAGCGATGCCATTTTCCATATGTGCTCCTGCATTTTGCAGAAGATTGCTTAGGACTTGGGCCAACAAATCCGCATTACCGAACACCTGAAGATTCTTTTCAATATCTGTCTCAATCACGTTACCACGTTTTCTAAGATTTAATCGAAGCATTTCCACTCCACTTAGTAGCAGAGAGGACAAGTCCATTTTTCGCCTGTAAGAGTTCTCACTCATTGAGGCCAGCATCAACATACCACCCACCATTCGAGCAAGTCGCATAATCTCGTCCTGTGCGTTTTTTAATAGCTCACCTGCTTCCTCATCCTTTACAGCCAGCTCTTCTAATATCTCCGTCACAGTTTGCACATTTACAGATATGACTGTCAGTGGCGTCCGCATTTCATGGGAAGTGTTTGATAGGAATTCACTTTTTGCTTGGTTAGATTGAGTAAGGATTTCGTTCTGAACGTTTAATTTTCTTTGCTGCTCATTGTACAGCCTAAAATGGAGAAACATACATATACCAAGGATGATACTCACTGCTGTAAAACCGAATATGATATCCGTCAGAACCTCCGATTCATTTGAGAACGCTTGTACAGTATCTGGGTGTAGATATGCCACAAAACATATTAATATGTAGATGAGTAACTCCACGACTGATAGTAATACGGCTTTATGTCCTTCTATCATGAAAATTGTGAATACAACCGCAAATACAAAAAATGAGGGCATACCACTGTGATAGCCTCCAGCCGTAAAGAAGAATATAGGAAAAAGCACTATAAAGATTACTGCAATGGTGACTATATAGCAAACCTGATAACGGCCTGAATACCTGGAATACTTCAGTAAGATAAATGACAGGATGGTACATACCAAACTTAATAATATGTTGGCTATTCCGGAGTTATTCAAAACGCCTAAAACAGCCACAAGAAAGCTAATGAACGCCCCACCCATTGCAAGTACGTGAAAAAGTCTGACGCGCAAGTCGAGTGTTGAGTTAAAATATGCCCTAATAAACATATTGATTATTTTTTTGATATAACATCACCTCCGAACTGTCCTTGATAAACGGGAGACTAAATACGATTTCACAGTTATCTATGCAATTATTCTAATTGCATAGACAGCTATATCAACGTAACTGTGGCCTTTGGAAACAGCGTTGTCATGATTCTTCTTAATAGTATAGTGGAAACAGCCGACGCATACAAGCCAAAACAAAGAAAATCTTACAAGCTGATAAAGGAGTATAGCCTTGATAAATACAGCTTTAAGATACAGACAGTATACATCACTGAAGGAAAGCATGGGTTAGGCTTACCGATGTAGGATACACCAAGTTCAGTCGAAACACTAAAGCAGCTGAGAAAACACCCCACTCCCATTTGACTGAGGAAGAAAAATGCTGTCCCTGCTATTTCAACCTATAAGCTACGAAATAGTGAAATATTCTACGGAGGTATCCGAATTATGCCATCTTATATAATGACAGGCGGCAATATCTTAATTGAACAATCAAAGTTTGAGATGGCAGCCGAGGATATTTCTATCATGATTAACATAATTAAATAGCCTGTTTTTGCAAACCATTCAAAAGCGTACTTGGTGTGCCCATCACGTGAAATATTCACTCTAATAAAGGGTTATTTATTAAAAGTGATAAAATAACAGAAAATGAGTATGTAAAAGGAGCTGTGCAAAGCTGCAATCGAAGCTTTCTATCATTGATAGTATGAAAAAACAGTAATCAACTAACAAATGTATCATACAAATAAAACAAATATGTTGACATTGTATTTCTTCAGTGATATAGTAAGCCTATCTAGATAAAAGTAATATATTTATACATAATCGAGACTAGGTTATATTTTTTGTCGACAAGCAATCGTAAGATCACTAATGTAAGCGTTAAGGAGAATCAGCAATGAAAGCAGTAAAGAAAGCAAATGAAATGACAGTAAAAGAGTTGGCAAGATATATAGACCAATCTGTGTTAAAGCCTGAATTTACACAAGAGGAAATTAAAAAGTATGCGCAGGAGGGAATTGATTTTAGATGCGCAACGATTTGTATTAATCCGGCATCGCTTGAGGTTGTATCAAAAATGGTAGATGGAACCGATACGGGTATTTGTGTAGTATGTGACTTTCCTTTTGGATTATCTACAACAGCGTCTAAAGTGAAACAGGCAGAAGAATATTGTAGTAAGTACAAAATTATGGAACTTGATATTGTGGCAAATTATGGGCAATTACGTAGCGGAAATTATGATTATGTGACAGCAGACATTAAAGCAGTTGTAGACGTTTGTCATAAATATGGAACAGAAGTAAAGGTAATCATCGAGACGGATTCCCTTACATTGGAGCAGATGAAAGCAGGAACAAAGTGCGCTGTTGCAGCAGGAGCTGATTATATCAAATCTTCCACCGGCTTTTATATTGGACAGGAGAATGTAGGCGCAACACCGGAAGTTGTGCAGACTATGATGGATGCCTGTGAAGGAAAAATCAAAGTAAAGGGTTCAGGTGGTATTCGTACTAGAGAGCATTTTCTGCAGCTGATTGACATGGGTATCGATCGTATGGGAATCGGTTATCGCTCTACCCCAATTGTTCTGAATTGTACACCAGAAGAAGCAAAGAATCTGTAATCTGTTAGAGATAGTCCTAAAAGCCGCTTACCTAAATGAAGCGGCTTTCTGACAAATACAACCTTAAAGCTTTACGCTTCTCTGGAAATTAAGAGGCTGATTGGAAGTTTCTTTCGGATTTTTGTAAAGCTCTAACTGAAACATACAGCGATCGGATCGGGTAGTGGAGGTCGTGTATTCAAATACATAACCGGTATTTAAATGAGAAGTTCTTGTAATGCGATATCCTGCTATTTTAGGCTTGCATTGCAGTAATTCAGCCTCTGCATTTGAGATAATAATTGCTTCAATTGTTTCAGTTGCGTGATAGAGGCTAAGTGAATAATGGTCTTCAAGAATCTGATAAAGGGAGTGATTACTAAAATCCACTTTTTCAATTCCTTCGCAAAGATAATAAGGAATATAAGTATCTTCTAAAAGAATCGGCTCATTATTGGCACATCTGAGCCTGGTAAGATGAAATACTTTATCCTGAGTTAGTGGAAGATTTAGTTTTGTGCGTACATGAGAATCTAAGAAATCGACGTTTGCAGAGAGCACAATGGAATTTGCCTGAATTCCCATTTCATGCATATTCTCAGTAAAATTGTAGAGGTAGTTAATTGGTCTCTGCAATTTTTTGTCTGCAACGAATGATCCACGTCCACGATGACGGACAACAAGACCTTCCTCACATAACTGGCTCATAGCCTGACGGACAGTGGTTCTGCTGATTCCAAGTGTCTCACAAATTGCATTTTCTGTTATAAGCTGTTCACCAGGCTGGATTTCTCCGGTTTGGATAATATGACGAAAGTAAGCAAGTAACTGCTCATATATCGGGGTGCTGGTAGTATTGCTAATTCGAAAAGTCTGCTCGAAAAATAATTTATCCATGTTGGAACTCCTTTCTGGAGATAGTATAATACAAATAAGTGAAAATGTCATTAATGTTCCATACAAATAAACTGCAAAATGACCTTCTTTAACTGGACACGGCTATGAATCCTTTCTTTTTTATTGATTTTAGTATATCATATTCATAAAACATGTCCGAAAAAGTGTCTTAATTCATGAGACAATTATAAAAATAATTTGAAGGAGGAGCAGACATATGGTAAAGATTCGATGTGTTGTTGAAAGAATTACATACCAGAATCCGGAGAATGGATATTCCGTCTTAAAGTGCAGAGTCAAGGATTATTCAGATCTTGTATGTGTAGTAGGAAATCTATTGGATGCTAATGTAGGCTCTGTTTTACTTATTGAGGGGAATTGGAAGGTCGACTCAAAGTATGGAAGACAGTTTGTTGCTGAGAATTGGGAAGAGACTCTGCCTGCTACTGTCTATGGAATGGAAAAGTATTTAGGATCCGGATTAATTAAAGGTGTCGGACCTAAGTTCGCTAAACGTATTGTACAGAAGTTTGGTGCAGATACATTTACCATCATCGAGGACAATATCGATGCTTTGATGGATGTTGAGGGCATTGGAACCAAGAGAATCCAGATGATTGCTGAATCATGGGAAAGGCAGAAAGAGGTTAAGAATATCATGCTCTTTTTACAGGAGCATCAGGTAAGCTCTTCCTATGCTGCAAAGATTTATAAGCAGTATGGAAATGAAAGTATCACTGTCATGAAGGAAAACCCATACAGGCTTGCCGATGATATCTGGGGCATTGGATTTAAGACGGCGGATCAGATTGCCACAAAGCTTGGTTTTGGAAAAGAGTCTTATGTGCGTCTTAGAAGTGGATTGATGTATACATTGTCGGAACTTTCTAATGACGGACATGTTTATGCTGAAAAACAACAGCTCATAGATAAGGCATCCGAGCTTTTAGAGGCTGCTCCTGAGACAATCATCATGACAATGGATGACATGCTACAAAAGGAGGAGATCATCCAGGAAAAGAATATTGTAAGATGTGATGACGATGGTAATAGAATCAATGCAATGTATTTGCCGCCTTTCTATTATGCTGAGGTAGGTGTAGCTGGTAAGCTTAAGAAGCTTGCCACATCGCCAGCAGGAGATAAGCTTTTTACCAAGCTTGTTGAGGCAAGAAAAACCACAGGAAACTCTGAACTTTCAGTAAATGTGGAAATAATTGAAGAAAAAATCGGTATGAAATATGACGAGATTCAGGCTGATGCCATAAGACAGGCAGCACTTGCCAAGGTTATGGTGTTGACTGGTGGACCAGGTACTGGAAAGACTACTACGACATATGGAATCATATCAGCCTATAGAGCATATGGACTTAAGATACTTCTAGCAGCGCCAACTGGACGTGCTGCAAAGAGAATGACGGAGACTACAGGTCTTGAGGCAAAGACAATCCATAGATTGCTGGAATGCAAGCCACCAGAAGGATATCAAAAGAATGAGGAGAATCCATTAGAGGGAGATGTTCTGATTATAGATGAGTGTTCTATGATTGACATTATTCTCATGAATTCACTTCTCAAAGCAATTCCACCTACCATGCGACTTATTATGGTAGGAGATATTGATCAACTGCCAAGCGTTGGGGCCGGGAATGTTCTAAGGGATATTATAGATTCAGGTTCGTTTCCAGTGGTGCGTCTAACAAGGATATTCCGACAGGCGCAATCTAGCAGAATTATCATGAATGCCCACAGAATAAATGAGGGCAAAATGCCCGATATTTCAAATAGGAAGGATAGTGATTTTTTCTTTACTGAGAACGAAGATGCAGAAGCCGTTGTTCCTCAGATAGTTGATTACGTTAAGAATAAGCTTCCTAAGTATTATCATGTTGACGCATCACAAATTCAGGTTTTAACACCAATGCAAAGAGGTGTGATTGGAGCTACAAATTTGAATCTTGCTCTGCAGGAAGCACTAAATCCATCGGAGAAGGAGATCTTCATGCGGGGCAGGGGGGCAGTTACTATGCCAAAGGATTGTTTACGTAGAAGTGGATTTGCTTTTAGAGTGGATGATAAAGTAATGCAGATTAAGAATAATTATGATAAAGAAGTTTTCAATGGAGATATTGGAATAATTGAATCTGTAAATGTTGAGGATAGATCATTAAAGGTTCATTTTGAAGACAGATCGGTGGAATATGACATAACGGAGCTAGACGAATTGGTACATGCTTATGCGACTACAATTCATAAGTCACAGGGTTCTGAGTATCCGATTGTAGTCATGCCAGTTATGATGAACCATTATATCATGCTACAGAGAAATCTGATATATACAGGTATTACAAGAGCAAAAAAGATTCTTGTAATTGTGGGAACAAAGAAAGCATTGCATTATGCTGTGGGTAATGTGATAGTAACGAAGAGAAATACGCTTCTTAAGGAGCGATTATTTGACCCTTACCTTACCAGCCTATTCATATAACCAGGTCAGTGCTGGATGAAAAGTCTTCCATAGTCTGAGTGCGCATTGGATTATCTATATATAAGAATACACCGCATATCCTTATCCCTTTCCACGTCCACTAAAATGCATTCTCCACGCAAGTGAATTTAATCTGGAGATATGATAGGCGAGGGGGATATGCAGCGGACAGACTTCTTCGCAAGCAAAAGAATTTGAACATCCACCTGCAAAGTGTTTCTTTACTTGTTTGAGGTCCTTTTTCATCTCAAGGCGATTCTGTTCAAGGTTAATGATCTGAAATCCTGTGTTCATCAGCATGGCGCCATAGAAGTTGTCTTGGCCAGAATAGTTGGGGCATGCCTCCAAGCAGCAACCGCATTGAATGCAGGAAGCAGATTGGTAAAGGGTTTCGTTTAGTTTATCGGTAGTTTGTTTTGCAACGGAGGATTGCTTCTGTTCAGTAGAAATCCAAAGCCTCATGTCCATCATATATTGATGCAGTATGGATTTATCTACGATCAAGTCACGTACCAGTGGGAATTTGTGAAGAGGCTCCAGTGTGATTGGATTTTTCAAATCCTTTATGAATGTTTTGCAGGCAAGCATAGGACTACCATTAATGAGCATAGCACATGCACCGCACATCGATTGTTTGCAGCTACACTCCCATCCAATCTTTTTTGTTTCCACTCCATCCATAGTGAGTAAAGGAGTTCTCAGATTCAATTGCTCTAATGCCCACAAGATGGTTGCATCGATTTTCGTATCAATCTGAAAATACTCAAATGATCCATCGCAACCCGGAGTTCCTCTTTTTATGATTATTTCATAGTTCATACATCTTTTTCCTTTCCTTAATCCTGTGATTACGATTCCGAGTATTCTATGATTGTCGGTCTTCCGTATTGCGGATCTAATTCCATATAATCTAAACGGAAATGTGCACCTCTGGATTCCTTTCGCAAAAGTGCGCTTTGTACCATCCCTGTTCCAAGCTTTGCAAGTAAATAGGTTTGGTATCGATAAATAGATGTTAAATGATCTTTAGCGTCTACTTTTAAAGTTGATAGCTTTAGGGGAGCATTTTCATTCTGCCATTGTGCTAATTTCCGCAGTCCAGTTTTCAGACTTTTTTCATCGCGCGTAATGCCCATGCATTCCTGCATGATGTGCTGTAAGTCTTGACGCACTCTTAAGGAATCATCAGTATTCTTCCTAAAGGAAGATAACTGCTCATATTGCTTTTGCATTGCTCTTTCTGCTGCTTGGTGAAAGGAGGTATCCGTTGTAACGACATGATTTTTTATATCACTGCAGACACTGTCTGCTGCACACTGCCCCCCATAAATTGCACCAAGTGTTGAATTACCGCCTAGACGATTTGCTCCATGATATTGAAAGCAACATTCGCCTGCAGCATATAGCCCCTTTAGCGAGGTTCTATGTTCGCAATCAACCCAGATTCCACCCATAAAGTAGTGTACTCCTGGAATCACCGGGATAGGTTTTAAGACCGGATCCAGTTTCAAATAATCTAGGCACAGTGTTCTCACTTCAGTAAGCCTGTCATGAATCAATTTCTCTCCCAAGTGTGTGATATCTAGCCATACATTGTCGGTGTCATCGGAGAGTTTTTGTCGCAGAACACGATCAATTGCTCTGGAAATTACATCTCGCGGCATAAGGTTTCCATTTTCGCCATACCACTCTTCGCAGAAATACCACTTTTTCTTGTTTCGATAGGAGAAGAGACGTCCGCCCTCTCCACGTGCGGCCTCTGAAATTAGCATATTCTTGACTGCAGTTTGGACTGTGGTGGGATGATACTGAATCATTTCCAGATTCGCCATTGTAACTCCGTTAACATACAAAGCTGCTGTGACGCTTCCATCAGAATGAATAGAGCCTGTTGTATTGCCCATAACTTGATTGATTCCACCTGATGCAGCAATCACCGGTCCATTCAGGTAAGACAACTGACCTGAATGAGAATCTGCAATCACAGCTCCCTGAACCTTTTCAGATCGGATGATAGGAGCAAGAAAAATGTGGTGATCAAGGATACGAATGAAACCCTGACTGCAGTAGTAGCGCATTTGCTGTTCCAGTCCAGTCATCATCTGCTTACCGATGCTGGAATGGGAATAACAAGTCCGTTTCTTATCTTGACCGCCAAAGTAACGTTGTGCCACGCGCCCATTTATATCCCGTGAGAATATTACACCACACTTCAAAAGAAACTCGATGATATCTGGTGCATTAGTTGTTAAACGTGCAATAGCCTCTTTATCAGCCAACTGACATCCAGAAATCCAAGTGTCATTAGCATGCTGAGTGATGGAATCATGATCAGAATTATTGTCGAATACAGCATTGATACCTCCGGCTGCAAGAACCGATTGGGCACAAAAGGAAGGTTGTACAGAAACCAGAACAGATTTCATATGATTCTGTGCACAGTGAATGGCTGCACTTAATCCAGCAAGGCCACTGCCGATAATGATTACTTCCATTTTATTTTCCTCCGTCGGTAGAGTTTGTTTGTCTGGTTACTATCGTTGATCTCATCCCCAATGATACGATCCATTTCGGGAATCCTATCCATAGATGTATAAGAAGAGCGATCATATAGCAGACATCCGTGAGTAATAATAAGACATCTGCGGATGAAATTTTGATAAATCCGTGTGGAATGATAGTAATTATTATCACAATACCCAGTATCCTTTGGAGTCTTGTAGTTATAACAGTGGGACAAGGCTTCTCATGATAAGGACGTTTTTCCAGACGGCAGAGTTTCTTTTTGTGTAATGATATGCGTTTCCATTTTATCAACCCATAGATTCCATGAACTATGGATAAAAACATCAATGTAAAGCCCATATTCTGGGCTAATTCTTCATTAGGCGTAATCAGATTCATTACGGATAATGTCATATAGATTATATGAACAACTAAAGTAAGAATGATAAATGAAGTTAATATGGTATACAATTTTTTCATTTGGTCTCCTTTACGCCATTCGTATCAGTGCTGATCCCATTAAATATCATAGATAAGAGATTGTCTAGATAACTGTTTGCCTGATCCCTAGTCAGATTCTTATGCGAAGAAACCCATCTTAGAAAACTAATCAATGTAGTTCGGATGTTGGTTGCCGACATTTCCGGATCTACCATCTTGAATTCTCCATATTCAATTCCTCGTTTGATCTGATCTACAACAAAATTATGAATCTGCTGATCTAACGGTTCTTCAGAGTCTATAATCAAATCTGAAGTCATCACAAAATAGCGTTCAGGTTCTTTTATAGCGATGTCCAGTAGTCTATAAGATATGGTTTCAAAAAGTTCCTTTACCGTGACATTGTTAGGTATATCACCTAATACGATAGATATAGTCCATTCATAGGCATCTTTTTTCAGTTGATATAGGAGTTCATTCTTATTATTAAAATAGTTGTAGAGATTATTGGGTGCAAAACCAAGTGCAGCAGCTACCTTTCTTACAGATAGTGATTCTAACCCATCCTTAATTGCTATGTCCCAGGAAGTATCAAGAATCTTACGATAGTTTTCTTCTTTTCGAGTTTGCATCTTTATATTTGACATATACGCTCCTTTATGTACACTGTACATTATGTGTACACTGTACATTATAACACGATAATGGTAGATGTCAATTGGTTCATTATAATTTGTGAGAAGAAAAATAATGGGGTAGCTTGATTTTGCTATTTAAAGGTTCTTCTAGATTATCTGTGGTATTGACTTTTATAGAAATATAACATATAGTTAAAAAAATATTAATTAAATGTTATTTAACTAATGAAATAAGGAGAAGATATGTTTATTAATGATTTTGCGTTTATAGGTAATTATTTATGGGAGAAATCTATTCAGAATATTAGTGTTGTTCTTGGAGAAAATGATAGTAAACTATTCACGAGTAATGATTACTTTTATTTAACTTCCATCTATTATATGAATCGTCCAACTTTATCAGAGCTTGCAAGGAAGCATGAGGTTACAAAACCAGCAATTTCTGTGATTGTACGTAAATTAATGAAGTTGGAGCTTGTAAAAAAAGTTCAAAGTGAGCAAGATCGTAGAGTTTTCACAGTGAAGCTCACAGCGAAGGGAAGAAATATTATTTGGGGTGATGAGAGACAGTACTATATGGTTGAGGAATTATTAAAGAGCATAATCCCTAATGAGGACAAGTACCATGAATTTGAAGCTGTGGTTGCAGAGCTAGCGTCAAAAATGAGAGGAGAAGTAAATCATGATGAAACATAGACAGCAACGAAAAGATTGTTTTAACCAGCGCAATGTTGTTATTATTGGAGCAACAGGTGGGTTAGGAGTGGCATTTACGGAGATGTTCTTAAACGAAGGAGCCAATGTTTTTCTTGGGATTCGTTCTGAAAAAAACTTTCAGGCCAATATCGTGATAATTGGGAACGAGTGAAATGGGGAATTCTTGACATACAACTACCAGATACGATAAAAGATTTTGCGGACAAAGTGAAAGAAGAGATGGGATATGTGGATTTTGTAATCAACGCTACCGGGTATGATGTACGTAAGGGATTGCTTGAACATAGTGCAGAGGAGATTCAGAAAAGTATCGACATTAATCTTGCTGGTTCCATCTTTATTACAAAGTCATTTCTGAAGTTATTAAAAGAGCAGCCGGAAAGCACGATTGTACATATGGGAGGATTTGTTGATGGTGGATTAGCATTCCCTTATTATTCTGTGGATGTTGCAACAAGAAGTGGGATGTATTCGTTCTGCGAATCTATGAATCGAGAATTAATTCAGGAAAAACGAAAATATCATCTTACTTACTTTTGTCCGAATCCAGCCAATACAAAAGCAGAACTTCCCTATCATCCTATCTGGAAAGAGATGAAGGTGCGGATTTCATCTCCTGAGGAAGTTGCCAGGGCGTTAAGAAGAGCGCTAATTAATAAGAAGAAAATCAGCATTATGGGGGGAGTTCTAGAAAGTGGATTTGCTAAGTTGAATCATCTATCAGTTTCAGTGAGTAATTTCCTATTGATGAAGAAATATTCTAGTATTTTAAAGAAATATTTTGGAGCTAAGCAGCAAAGTTAGGAAGAAGTAATTCTTTTGGTTCTTATTAATACTGTAAGTTGAGGGGGAGTGCGATTTTATGACTGCATCCCCTTCTTTCCTACAAGGATACTATCCAACAAATTCTTTCACGTATTTTCTATATACATTCAAAGGATCATCTGAATTCGTAATTGGTCGTCCAACAACAATATAGTCAGCACCTTCTTGTTTTGCTTGTGCTGGAGTTAGGACTCTAATTTGATCTTCCTTTTCTTCATCTAAAAACCTCACCCCTGGAGTAATGGTCAAAAAGTCTTTCCCACAATATTCATGAACTTTTCTTGCCTCTTGCGGAGAACAAACAACCCCATCGAGACCTGCAATTTTAGCATTTTGAGCATAATGCGAAACCACTTCTTCAATAGATTTTTCGATTAACAGGTCTTTTTGCATTTTATCTTGGCTGGTTGAGGTTAATTGGGTAACAGCTACCAAGATTGGTCTTGATCCATCATTCTTTGTAATGCCTTGAATTGCTGCTTCCATCATCTCAATTGTCCCAGAGGCATGAACATTGCACATATCGATATTAAGATTTGATAGAACCTTCATCGTCTTCCTAACAGTATTGGGAATGTCATGTAATTTCAAATCTAAGAATATTCTATGTCCTTTTTGTTTGATTTCTTTAATGATATCTGGTCCTTCTGCATAAAATAATTCCATTCCTATTTTAACATATATACTTTCTCCCTCGAACTTTGAAAGAAACTCAATCACCTCTGATTTACTGTTAAAGTCGCATGCCACTATTACATCCTTTTTCATTTCCATAAAAATTCCCCTTTCTACATGATTCTTTGGTTTTCTAAGTTAATTCACACCATGTTCATCTCGGTATCGTTTCATTTTATCAAGATACTCAACACCTGGAATAACACCATTTTCAATTGCAGCAATAATGTCATGAATCGTTACAATGGAATGAACTCTTACCCCATATTCCTCTTCTACTTCCATCACTGCGGATGAGTTTGAGTTTCCTACTTCCATTCTATCTACCGAAATAATCATATCTGTAACCTTTACCTCTGCCACTTGCTTAAGTTTATTCATGGCTTCTCTTAAGGCTTTTCCTGATGTAATTGCATCTTCTATTATTACTACTTTATCTCCATTTTTGGGCTGATAGCCTACAATTATTCCTCCTTCCCCATGATCTTTCAATTCCTTTCTGTCAAAACAATAGTTCCAATCGTATCCATATCGATTGAATAATTCAATACTTGTAGAAATGGCCAATGAGATTCCTTTATACGCGGGGCCATATAGTGCATCTGCTTTTATCTCGTTATCCTTAATGCTTTCTGCATAGAAGCCCCCAAGCTTTGATATTTGAGAACCGGTTTTATAATTCCCAGTGTCAATAAAATATGGAGATATTCGACCACTCTTAAGTTTGTATTCACCAAATTTCAAAACGCCACTATTGAGCATGAATTTTATAAAACGTTCTTTGTATGACAATGCATTCAACTTATAGTTGAATAATTCATCGATTGTGACACCAAAATACTCTGCTATCATTGGAAGAAACGTTATGTCAGGTAAAGTTATTCCATTTTCCCATTTGCTTACTGACTGAAAAGATATCTGAAGTGATTTTGCTAATTGTTCTTGAGTGTCGCCCTTGTTGAGTCTCAATTTTTTAATATTGGTTCCTAATGTTCCTACTTGTCACACCTCCTTCGTTTTTCCTAGTGTAGCATTATTGTCATCTACATACAATAACTATATAGTTGAGAATAAATCGCCCAATAGTTGAATTTGATGATCTGTCGATATATTCTTAGACTGGTAAAAGTTCTTTATGTTATAATGATAAAAGACTTTACATAATAAAAATCCTCAAACAACCCTAACACTTTCAAACCCTAGGATGTCTGAGTAAGGAGGAAATCAAAATGGAAAAACTCAGTAAGTTGCCCAATATCGGTAAAGTAGTAGAGGAACAACTTTATACCGTAGGAATCTCATCTTATGAAAAATTAAAAGAATTAGGCGCAGAAGAATCATGGTTAAGGATACAGGCAATAGATGAGACAGCATGTATTAATAGACTGCTTGCACTAGAAGGTGCGATTCAAGGTGTAAAAAAGACACAGCTTCCTGAATCTAGAAAAGCTGAGCTTAAAGAGTTTTACACATGGCATAAAAAGTAGAGGATTATGAATACAGGTTTCTTATATTGCGACGGTAAAAATTCATCTTAATATATTGGAGGAAAAGAAAAATGGATGAGATTCACTTAGTTGAGAAATTCCAACTCTTTAATGAATACTGGAGCCCTAAAATTATTGGAGATCTGAATGATTCCTATGTAAAAATTGCTAAGTTTAAGGGCGAATTCACTTGGCATACTCACGAAAATGAGGATGAAATGTTTTTTATTATAAAGGGAGTTTTAACAGTAAAATTTAAAGATAGAGATATCTGCTTAAAAGAGGGAGAAATGATTATCGTTCCTAAGGGAACGGAGCATATGCCTGTCGCTCTTGAAGAAGTTCATGTGCTCTTGATTGAACCAAAGAGCACACTGAATACGGGAAATGTTGTAAGTGATAAGACCGTTGAAATTCTTGATAGAATATAACCCTCATCACTAAACTTAATCATTGACAAGAAATATATACCATAGTATTATACATACATACAAATGTATGTAATGGGGGGT
>JAEZPG010000007.1 GCA_023413555.1 Bacillota bacterium
CTTTCGCTCTTTCATTGCCTGCTCCTGTTTATACCTAGCGCTAAAAGTTTGCTCGTGTGTACCACCAAGTAACGCAAATACTTCTAAAAATGTTAGATTATCCATGTCCTCAATGAATGTAAATATGTCTCCATTGGCACCACAGGCATGACAGTGATAGTCTTTAGCGTATATCTTCATGCTAGGTGTATTGTCTCCTTGATGGAAAGGGCAATGGCAGAAACCTTTACGGTTAATAGTGATCCCATAACGCTCTACAATATCTCGCATAGAATAAACTTCTTTTATATCTTCTCTAGTCATAGGAACCACCTAATATCTCTATAATCCTCTTGCCGGTCTCCGCTTTATCACAGAATATGAACTTACATCCATACTTACGTTCTTGCGTGCAGAGTATCTTATACAGCACTTCACCACGCATAGCATTCGTAGGCTTCTCTTCCCATTTCTTTGTAGTGTTATTAAAATACCGTACTGTTTCTCTTGGATTTATCCACCAGATTACATCTTCCAAACACGTAATGCCTTTTCCATGTTCAATCAGAAATATTATCTTTATTCCCTTCTCCTGCGCACGTATAAGCTCATTTCTGAACCTTTCATGTTGTTGGCATACATTTGAACACAGCTCGCTTAAATTCTGTTTACGGTCAATTACAAGCCTTGGATTGTCATAACTCATGTAATCACCTACATACAGCTTACTGATAAAAGAATCTATATTCTGTTTTTTGAACTCAGCCAGGATCTTTGTTATCGCCCTGGCCTTTTCTCTACTATCAATTTGAATCTGCATTAGTAAAAACCACCTACAATCTCCATAAGTGCTTCATTAGCCCACCAATCTGGATCATTTGATAGGCTAGTTGAAGGGTAACTCTTCATCAATTCCATCCGGGATATCCATAAATCCATCACCTGCAGCTTGACTTGGAGCTGGTCTTGAATATGATTGGAAGCCACCATTGTCAAAGCCTTCACTTCCATTACTAGAAGATTTACTCTCTACAAATTCCACATTTTCCACTACAACATCAGTGGTATACACCTTTTGACCATCCTTATTTGTATAGCTTCCTGTCTGTATTCTTCCATTAAGTCCAATCTTGTTCCCCTGGTGGAAATACTTCTCCACAAACTCTGCAGTCTTTCCAAAAGCAATGCAATTAATAAAGTCTGCTGATGGGCCATCCTGTTGTTTAAATCTTCTATCCACTGCAATACTAAATCTAGCTATTGAAGTACCACCATCTGTATATCTAACATCTGGATCTCTTGTAAATCTACCAATTAACTGAACACTATTCATACAATCATCCTCTCTATTTCTTGTCTGGTGTCGCCTTAAACTTATTCATAACAGCAACAAACTGCTCATTTGTCATGTCATCAACATTTTTAATCTTGCACATATTAAGAATCACACTGTCCTTAACACCTGTTCTGATTAATTCATTCTGCAGCGTCTTAATCTTAGGCTCATCTATCTTATCCTTAAGGCCGGATTCTGTTTCTGGTGGAACATTGGTTGATGCATTAGCTGGATTTGGTTTTTCAGAAGGCTTATTTGTTGGCTTACTGCTTGGTTTAGACTGTGTTGCCGGTTTGCCGGTATCTGAGTTATCTCTCGTATCAGCATCCTTCATATCATCGATACAGAACAATCCATTAAGTGCATACTTGCGAGCATATGAAGAAGTTGAACCAGTAACCTGACTTGCATCCATGCCTTTTTTAGATTCTTCCTCTCTTGCGTATGCTGAATTACTAACTGTCTCCCCATTCTCTGAATCAGTGAATGAAGCAGTGGCCTTAATGTAGTAGCGGTCACCAATCTGTATCAATTCATCTCCTACTGTAAGTGTCGCTTTAACCTTATCAAGAATAGGCTTAACACCTTCCAGAATGTCCTCACAGCTTCTATAATTATATTTTCCAAAGCTATTGTATTGATTTTTGGGAGCATTAAGCTCCTGTTGTACTGTCTGTAACTTACTATGTACTGACATCTAATCCCTCCTAAATAGTCAGATATTTAATTCCATTAGAAGAAAGGAATTGTTTAATATCTGCATGCTGTTTATCTGTTGCTTTAACCATGTACTTTTCAGTGATGATTATTTCCTCCGGAACTTCCACAGCCTCCTCAACATTAAATCCAGTGTTATCAAATCCGGTTGTGTCAAACCCTTCTGGTTCCTCTGGCTGAAAGCTTTCTGTCTCGAATCCAGTAGTATCAAAACCCTGTACATCCTGTTGCGTTGGAACAACTTCCTGTTGCTTCTTCATTTCTGCTTCAATACGCTTTCGCTCTTCCTCTGCAGCTTGTCTCTTAGCTTCTGCGATACGACGTTCTTCCTCTACGATCCTGCGTCGCTCCTCTGCCTCCTGTCGGCGTTTTTCCTCCAAGGCCCTACGTTCCTCTTCTTCTCGCTTACGTGCCTCTTCCCTAGCTAATACTTCTGCCTTATTCTTCTCATACTGATTAATAACTTGCATAGATCTAGCTAAATCCTTGCTAGAACAATACATAGATAAGGCATTGTTTACTGCATCGGACCCTGTATCTTCTAATGCCTTAATATCATCCTGTATCTGTTTAATCTTTGCATCTATCTCATCTCTGATTGACTTCATACTGGTAGCCATATTACTAATCCATTTGCTATTAAACACTTCCTCGAATTTAAAGAAAGTTATATTTCCAATAACGCTATCAAAGTACTCCTTAATCTTTTCCTTCTTCTCAACCTTTTTCTTCTCAGAGTAATCGCTTATCTGCTTCTCGATTGGGGTAATGGTATCGTTTATAATCTTCACCAGCTCCTTAGCATTCTCCTCAAATTCTTCATAAGGAATCATGTGAGCCTTCTTAACTTCCTTGCGCTTTTCATCAACAGCCTTAACCAGCTTTCTCAGATTAGCAATATCCTCTCTAGCTACTGTGATAGTTTCATCAGTATAGGTGAGTCCTCTATACTCTTCCAGAGCAGTATTAAGCTGTACCTTTAACTCTTCAAAGTTGGCAGATATAATAGCATTCTTCTGTTCAACAATTACTTGTAACTCTTGCATTAATCTTCATCCCCTTCATATCTAATATTTTCATAAGCATAATCAATCATTATGTCTAAAGTGCTCTTAAGACTTTTTCCCGTCTCATCAGCTACTTCAGCTAGCTTGTTGTATTGGACTTCACCTATATGCACCTTTGTTCTTCCATCTGAGAAACTACGATAGTTCCTTCGCTTTAATATCAACTCTGGCATTACTCTTCTCCCTTCTCATATTCAAAGTCGTCTGGATATACTGGGACTTGGTCTACGCCAGCACAATCCTCACACATTGGAGCTCCAATAGTACAACTACAATTATCTTGACCTATCGCATCAATATCTCTTCCACATATGCAACATCTCATTACTCTTCTCCCCTCTCAAGCACTCTACTAGACCACATATCCGCAAAGTGTATCAACATCTGTAAAGGTATTTCATTGCCCTGGAGCTGATACTTAAGTGCTCCATACATTCCGTTGTGATACAGGATTGCAAAGGATTCTTCCTCTGTCAGCTCTATGTACTTGCTTACAACCTGCACAGATCTAATCTCATGCTCTACAGGAAGAATTCCCTTATTGACTTCAAAAGGCTTTTTATCAGATCTCTTCCCGGATGCAAGAATGTTCTCCACATATCCTGCCTTACCAAACTGGCCAGCTTTACCAACATCATGCAATAATGCTGCTATAATGATAGAATTGGTATCAATGCCAAGTCCATTTAAGCTATTAAGATCTGTAGCAAAATTGCAAACATTTAAACTATGCTCAGCTAGTCCACCCTCTTTTGCACTGTGCTTCCCGGCACTGGTGGAAGCTGGCTGTATAAAGAAACCTATTTCATCCAAGTGGAACACTAGATCTTCCATACCAGTTCTTCCTGTTGTTAATAATTCTTCTATGATTTGTGCTCTTACTTCGCTCATAAAAATCCTCCTAGCATTTAATTACTACCGCTGTGTAGCCTGTCTTATCTGTTACCTGATAGATGTCTGTTACATAAAGAATATTGGTTAAATCTGAATCATTTTCTGTGGTAGGTGTAACCACTTCTGTATCATCACCACATGGAAGCATGTCCAAAGCTTTTTTTAACTCTCCCTTTGTCATGGACTACACCCCCAGAATATACAGAATCTTTTCTCGTTGATCTAGAGATGCATTTGCAATTAGAGATGTAAGATCTGCTGTATCAGGATCATACTTTCTCAGACAAATAACATCACCATCAACATAGATTTCAACCGGGTCGCCCTCTTTAATGTCTCTACTATTTCTTAACTCCTTTGGCAGGCATATTCTTCCGAGATTGTCTAAACATCTAACCATTCCAGTGTCTTTCATATTGCTTTACCTCCGATTCCGTGCTATACTGCACTCATAATATGTTTTTTGTTACTGGTCGCTTTCGTCTGCCAACGGAGCGGCCTTTTCTATTGCTACAATGTGGCCATTATGGATTGTCAACTCAAATCCATGTGAGTACCACACCCAACAATCATAAATTGTCATAACTTCTAAATACCTAGGCATCGTTATCACCATCCTTAACAGGTAATCATAGTCTCCTTCGTAGTTCTCTCCATCCTGTAAGCAATCGTAATCTGTACTATCATGTATGTATTCTGTAAATGTCTTGCGCTTCTGATGGCGCTGGCTCTTTAGCTCAAACCAAACTCCTCCACCGATACATATAACTAATAATGTACATAGGGTAAGTATTTGCCTGGCATCAAGCAGATCTGCTTCATTTCTACCTAGGATAATCAACCAAATTACTATCCCTGCTATTATTAGTAATGCTCCCAGAAAATTTAAAACCTTACTGATCGTGGTATCTAAAATAATCTCTTCCTCTGTAGTAATGGATCCTTTTTGACTTAACAGCACCTTATCCACTTGTTCTATACCTCCTTCCTATAAAATCATAAATGGCTTACTCTTATCTCTCCTGTTAACTCTGGTAAACATCTGCTTGCCATCATGATCCTTGTACTCTACTACTGCTAAGACTTACCCGAACTCTTGGTTCTCGAGTACCTTTAATTCGTTCATTAAATTCCTCCTCACATCTTCTGATAAATCCCAATACTCTGTCATAGATTCCTATGTATATATCTAGTAATTCTTGGTTATTTATAGTTGAATCAAGTATCACATTTGAATCTAAGCCATACGAATATTTAAAAATACTATTTGCTATACTAGAAGCAGACTTTGTGTAATTTTCTATGAACACATACGACCTATGTTGCTCACCATATCTCTTGAATCTCTCTTCCTTGTTGCCGAAGTGTTTTTTTACAACATCTGATTTTAAAGCCTGCTTGTATGACTTCCATGTTGCATAGTTTGTTACTGGTACAACTGGACAAATTGGTCTGCTGTTCGTAAGGCTCTCTACCAAATTACTTAAGAACCTTACTTGATTTTTTAAGTCTTCAAGTTGAGACTGTTCTTGCTGGTTCATTAAATTTCTACCTCCTATGCTATTGTCAGATTATTTTCCTCAAACTGTTTCAAATCTTCTTCTCTAACCTTATAGTACTTACCAATCTTCATTGCTATAAGCTTCTTTTTTCTTATCCAGTCCCATACTGTAGCAATTTTTACTCCGTATCGCTCTGCAATCTCTTCACAACTGTATAATTTTGTCATATGCATTCACCTCTCTTCTAATTTTGTTGTACTCTGTCACACGATTATAATTATTTATAGTTGCGTTTACTTTAGTTTTGTTGTATACTTTAGTTGTCAATCAAAGTAATAAACAAAGCAAATGCTTTTACTATGTTGTAAATAGTTATTTGATGCTTTGTGTTTGTTGAGTATGTATTAATAATACTATTCAAACAGAAATGTGTCAATACCTTTTTGCTTTGTTTTTGTTGAGTATTTTTTTTTGTGAAAGGTGGACATAAAATGTATGAGATTTTTGAGCAATTGCTACAAAAATATGGCACTACTTCATATAAAGTGTCAAAAGAAACAGGGGTGTCACAAGCTGTACTAAGTAGCTGGAAAACAGGAAGAAGTACCCCAAAACAACCATCTATGCAAAAAATTGCTGACTTTTTTGGGGTGACATTAGATTATCTTATGACTGGCAAAGAACCAGAAGAAAAAAGGCCAGAACTCACTACCAAAGATGAGCGAGACATCTCAAAACGTCTTGAAAAAACATTAGACGATTTAGAGAATAGCCAAGAAGCACTTATGTTTGATGGTACAGTTCTTGACGAAAACACAAAGGAATTATTAAAAGCAAGCTTAGAAAATAGTTTAAGAATTGCAAAAATACACGCAAAGGAAAAATTCACACCTAAGAAATATAGGAAATAAATTATCTTTGGGGGTATTTATTTGGAAATCAATGAACTTGTACGAAAAATTGTAAAAAAGTACGGTACCAGGAATCCTTATATGATTGCAAAAGATATGGGAATAAGCATTATATACGAGGACTTGGGCACCGTACATGGCTATTATAATAAACAGATTCGTGACAAACAGATACACATAAATCATCTTTTGAATGAGACGAAAGCACTTTTTACAATGTGTCATGAGCTTGGTCACGCAGTAATGCATCCCAGTGTATGCACACCATTTTTAGCAAGTAGCACTCTTTTATCTATTAATAAACTAGAAATTGAGGCAAATACATTTGCAATGCACTTGCTAATATCCGACGAAGATATTGAGGAATATAGCAATTATTGCATCCCTCAATTGTCAATATTACTGGGATATGACGAAGAACTAATTATGTTAAGAGTAAAATAAATGACTGGAGGTATTTAGATGAATCTGTTCAAAAAGAAACCTGATTATGATTTAGAAACAATTGAAGGGATAATGTCTATAAAGATTCCAAAGTATGAACGCTTACATAGTATACAGTCACCAGTTAACAATATTGAGTATATACTGCAAAGAAAAGCTACTGAACACAAAAAGAATGGTAGAATGGACCTTGCCATTGCATGTTTACGAAAATCAAACGAACTAATGCCATACTCTAATTTTTCTTATACTCAAAAAGATTATATGCGTCTAATAAATTACCTAAAAAAGGAAGGGAGACTAGAAGAAGCTACATCTGAAGAAGAAAATATAAAAAGAACTCACCCAGAATTATGGGACAAGCGATTACTTAATAAGACTAATATATCTACTACATTGAACAAGGCAAAATCATATGGCGAAGATCTTGTTACATTATATACACACCCATCATGCCCTATATGTGGAAAATATAATGGCAAAATTTTATCAATAAGTGGGAAATCAAGGCGATACAATAAAATACCAATAGAATTTATAAATGATGGTGGATTTTGCAAAGATTGTCTAGTCTCTATTGGAATAAAATTCAAAGGTATAAACTAAATAAACCGCCCCTGCTACCAACAAGGACGGCTTACATAGATACTATACGGTCTACGCCTGTATAATATAACCTTATACAAGTAATATTATATCATTTCAGGCATAGCACCGCAATAGGTGTATTCTTTATACCCAAAATCAGAAAGGAATGATATATCATGAAAGGATCAATACATCAAAAGAAGTCAAATGATAAATATTATCCAGTTATATATGACAAGGCAGCAAAGAGACATAAGTGGGGAACTGGGTTTGTTTCAAAACGTGATGCTGAAACAGAACTAAGAAAGTTGCTAAATGAATATGATAATGGAAAAATTAGATATGGGAAAAATGAAACATTTGAAGCAGTATATAATGATTGGCTAGAGATGGTTGCGCCAGAGCTATATAAGTCTGCTCAACAGTTAGCCACAACAAAGGGATATATTAGGAAACATGTTCTTCCTGTTTTTAAAGATATTGAAATTGACCAGATTGATACAAAGGCTATTCAAAGGCTATTCTATAAAGTAAAAGTCGAAAAATGGATAAGTGACCCAAAAAATCCAAGCAAAAAGAAATCGATAAAACAACCTGCATCGCCTGCTACTAAGAAAAAAATATTTGCCCCATTAAACGCAATATTTAAAAGTGCAAAATCATGGGGATTAATTGATTTAAACCCATGTGATGATATAGAGCTTAAATCTCCAGAGATTCAACAAAAGGAAGTATGGTCAAGTGATGATATAGCATATTTCTTTTCGTTACAAGAAACTCAAAATGATTACTGCTACCTTGCTTACTTAATTCTTGCAACAACTGGTATGAGTAGATCAGAAGTATGCGGTCTTAGTTGGAGTGATTATCACAATGCTTATGTGCTAATCAATCAAGGTATGGATGTGTATAATAGTGAAACGGATTTAAAAAATAGTCATAGGCATAGAAGAATTGACTTGATGACTATTACCTCAAAGGCAATCGATAGTCATAAGTCAGAGCAAGAACAAATTGGTAAGAAAATAATATTTGCTCCTAACATATGCAGGTATATAATTACTGATAACTTTAACAATCCAATTAATCCAAAAGTAATTACAGACCACTTCAGAAAACTACTGCGAAAAATCAACAGTACGTATGACAGGCAACTACCGCTTATACCACTAAAAAACCTTAGGCATTCATTTGCAACTATGATGATTTATGAAGAAGAAGAAAATATAAAAATCGTATCTGAAGTATTGGGGCATGCAAGGACAAGCACAACCCAAAATTTCTACCAAGCATCTGCTATGAGTATGCATGGAGCTGCCGTAACTAAACTTGAGAATACAATATTTAAGAAATCGTTAGAAGAACCGTTAGAAAATGAAAAAAAGACTTCTAATGATATCCGTTAGAAGTCTTGATTTTACTGTAAGCGCGAGACGGGATTCGAACCCGCGACCCTCGCCTTGGCAAGGCGATACTCCACCACTGAGCCACTCGCGCATAATATATCTTGCTATCAGGCAATTTCCTAACGCAAGATATATAATACTATAGC
>JAEZPG010000008.1 GCA_023413555.1 Bacillota bacterium
GAGGGTGTAAATTTTTCTGTGTCCAGTAAAGAATGAAATCCATCTGGATAAGATTCAAATATGTATAGCTGGCCTGTCGAATTATGAGATTACCTTAAGTATTACCATCTTACAAATTTTTATACAAAATAATATATTTCTCTGCAACAAAATAAGGGCAGTGTCCAAATTCTTTTACTTTGGGCGCTGCCCAAACCCGACCTCGGGTATAGTTTTATCAGTTATCGGTTATACTTAGATTACCGACGGTATAGTGTGCGTTATAGGTACTGCTTAAGACGGTCATCGTATAGGATGACTAGCTGGCTTAACACCAGATCCCAGTTCCTATAACGCATTTTCCATTTTTCCATTACTTTTTGTGTGGCAAGATACAACATTTTCTCTAATGAAGAATCGTTTGGAAATACACTTTTTGTTTTGGTTACCTTTCGAAACTGTCTGTTTACTCCCTCAATGATATTGGTTGTATACATGATTCGTCTGATGTCATCACTAAATGCAAAGAATGGACTTACTACATCCCAGTTTGCTTCCCAGTTGCTAATGGCATATGGATATTTCTTTCCCCACGTTTCTTTGAGTTCCGCTAATTCTTTTTGTGCGGTCTCTTCGTTCGGAGCCTTATAAACAGCTTTAAAATCTGCAGAGAATGGTTTCAAATCTTTATAAGATACATACTTGAAACTGTTACGCAGCATATGAATGATACACCTTTGAATTTGAGCATTTGGATAGACTGCCTGGATTGCTTCTCGAAAGCCTGAAAGCCCATCAACACAGAAGAATAGTACATCTTCAACACCACGGTTCTTCAAGTCATTCAACATTCCAAGCCAGAATTTAGAACTCTCATTCGCACCAATGGTGATACTTAGAATGTCTTTGTTTCCTTCTAAATCAACACCAAGGATAACATAGGCAGCCCGACTTAGAATACGTCCATCTTCACGCATCTTATAATGAATGGCATCCATGAAAACAAATGGATAGATGTGATCTAATGGTCTAGATTGCCATTCTTTGATCTCAGGCAAGATTCGGTCGGTGATCTTAGAGACTTTTTCAGCAGATACATCGATTCCATACAGATCCTTGATCTCATCACCGATATCTCTTGTTGTCATTCCACGAGCATAAAGAGATATGACTTTTTCTTCAATTCCAGAGATATCTCTACAATACTTTGGTACGATTTGAGGCTCGAATTCCCCTTTTCGATCTCTTGGAATATCTAGTTGAAACTCACCATATTCACTTTTTACTGTTTTCGGAGAGTAGCCATTTCTTTTGTTTTCCGTTATAATTTCACCTTTGTCGTTTTTATCATATCCCATAGATACATCAAGTTCAGCTTCCAAGAGCTCCTGTAAAAGTTCCTTGAAACTATCTTTCAATAGGGTAGAGACATCCTTCACACTCTTTAAGTCATTTTCTTTGATAATCTGTCGTAATTGTTCTTTTGCAATAGCCATAATAATAGGCTCCCTTCTGATAAGAATTCATATCTGATTCTTACCAAAAAGGAACCATTTATTACCATAGACACAAAATTAATTACAGACCCTTCTTAGTCGCAGGAACTTACATCTAAGTTCCCTGCCGTTCATTTTGATTATTAGTCAAAACAAGTAATTTTTCAATATCTACAAGCTCCTTTATATATGCAGATTTAATTCTATCAAAGTCCCCTATTTGCTTCAAGGAACTTTTCTTTATAATTCAGTATCCGTTCCATACAAAGGAACATGTACAATCAACTTTAAATCCTTATTATCTGATATCTCAAAGTTATTTACTTCAAAATTTAATTTCCCCACAGTAGGATGATAAAGTTTATTGTATTTTTCACAGCTACTTTAAATTTCATGTAAAGACCACCATGATTTAAACTCAGTACTCTTCATTTTCAAATCATCTATAAACTGAACCAAGCAAGAGTCTTCTATATATTGCCCACAACTTGCCCGAATAGCACCCAACAAACGTTTTACATATTGATTCCAATCAGAGAATAACTGTTTATATTTTTATCTGTAAACATCGTCTAAACAATATTTCGTTCACGGGCATTCATTTTAACAAAATCTCCGAAAAGCAAACTGGCTTCTTTATTCCAAGCAATAACATTCCACCACAGATTAATTACAAGTGACGGACAAAAAACCAAGCTATCCAAAACATGCTGAAGCGCAGGACTTACTTCACTCGTGTATTCTATAACATCAACCGGAATCGGTTGATTAGCTAAAAGATATAGTCTGGAATTCTCCTATTTGGTATATATTTTGTTAAACAAAATCTGTACTGGAACAGAAAATTATTCTATACCCAAAATAATTATGCATTAATGGGGTTATTACAATTTCCAAATCACCTGCCTGCCTATAGTAATAACCTACTAATTACCTGCTCTGCTTCTTCTATCTCTGCACCAGTAATCTCTTGATAATACTTAATCGCAGCTACTCTATACTTTACAGAATAATTCTTCTTAATATTTTGTTCTATATCCCCTATAGTACGATGTTTCATTTCTGGATATATTCCTCGCTTAGCATTATTCAATATATCAACCCATTGATTAATCATTTTACAACCAAATTTCTCTAGAAATAAATTATTCTTATATATGAATTCCAGCCGACCGATGCCATATTTAGGGCTCTGAATATCACTTAATTGATAAACACTCCTTGTTCCCTTATTTGATATAAAAACTAATTCTTCTTTTTTCAAGAGTAGAATCCCATCATAGAACTTGCTGGCCTTCGATTGGAAATAAATATAATTATCTATAAGAACCTTTATTCTTTCTACCCTCATTTTAGATTCCTGATGAGTGATATCAACATCGAGAATACGGTTGTAATATTCTAACGAAGTTTTGTAATCACCCATCTTCTCGTATTGTATCGCCCTCTCCAATAGATTTTCAATATTGGCTGTCATTACATTGATTGTTGCATTCTGAACATTTAAATTTCCATTCATATTTATGAGGAAATTCTGAATAGCCTTTTCTACTATATAAGCTGAGTTACAAAATGGACAAATCGCTGCTTTCTGCCTATCATCAACTTGAAGATTAGCCCCACAATTTGTGCATTTGGCCTCGACTAATTTCTGTTGCGTAGAAACGCCGATATTTTCCGATACTATTTCTTCTGCCTTTACTATTCTGGTTCCACAATACATGCAAAATACTGATTCTCCTGGTATCTCTTTACCACATTTACTACAGAACATATTTACTCCCCCCAGATTCAACTATATTATGTAATATATTACTATATCTTTTATATTAAAATATACTGTAAGTCATTTCAACTATAATAACCAAAAATATGTTTATTTTTACATTTCCATATTAATTTTAAAATCCTATCCAAATATTTACTATGCTGCAAATATATATACTCATTGCTTCATTATTAGCAAACACCATTCTCTAATAGTTTCCCATCTAACAAACCCAGCCGTTCCTATCAAGTCATCACCAACATCCTGGTAATCTTGACATTCCCGCCTGGGTTTGTTCTGTAGTAGTCAAGCACTTATGAATAAGTGCGTTCCTAAAGGAACCTACTATTTATTCTCTTTTCCATGTCATGACGTGCCCAATTTCTATTGTGCAAATCTACCAAAAACCCCTTTTGTGCAATTTGCACAAAAATGCCCAGGACTAAAGTGGGCTAAAATTAATTTACCAAATCCCTCTCCTCGCCTTATATTTACCATCTTTTCACCCTTCAGAGAACATACTGCCGTGGCAAACGAATAGGATTTTTATCATATTGGTACAATCCTTATATAATTACACAAATTAATGATACTATTCTTAATGTTTTTAGGAATAAAGTAAAGATCCAGTCAATCCATGAAATAGTAATATATCTCTCTTATCCCATGCTCTTCTACAATTCTTATACCAGGAACTTCCTTAAAAAACCTCTTTAACATAAAAATAGCGTAATCCAATAATTTTACTGGTTTACGCTACAATTATAAGATGTATCTGAAGTCACCTTACTTAACCCAGGAACCTAGATAAAACGGTTACCTAGCTTACTTATCCAAGAATTTTCTTTTTTTCTGAATCAAATTCTTCTTGCGTTAATATCCCTTCATCAAGCAAGCTTTTGAGCTCTCGTAGTTGTTCCGCCTTGCTTTTTCCGGTGTTTCCTTCATTGACCGTCTTTTCAACATTTCTTATCATGGTGTTTCCTAATGCCATACCTGCTCCAAGACCCGCAAGTCCACCCTTCTGCTTAGATGCATCTCTTAATGCCCTTGCTGTCTGATATTGCATAAAGGATTCCATGTCTTGTTTTGCCATTCCGATCCCTGATTGCTCATCAATCAGCTTTTCTACTTCATCTGGCAAAGACAATCCTTCAATAATGACGTCACTAAAAGCAATTCCCAATGGTAAAGACTTTTCGTTAACCTTTTCCTGTACCGTTAAAGACAATCTACGGTATTCCGAAGCCAGATCCAAAATTGCGCCATTATAGTCACCTACAGTAGTTGCAAATGCTTCAGTGATCATGGATGATAAGTACTCTATGATATCATAGGTAAATACAATGCCCTTTGTTCCAAAAATCTCTGTCATAAATAATTCCACATCAACAACTCTAAAAGCGAACTTTCCAAATGCTCTGATTCGCGCCATATTAAATTCCGCATCTCTTTTTATTATTGGCATTTTCGTCGCCCATTTGTTATCAATGAATTGTCGAGTGCTGATAAAATAGACGTCAGAAATAACTGGAGATGTAAACAAAAATGGAAAAGCATCTAGTGTAGATAGTACAGGAAAATTATTTGTATTTAAGGTATATGTTCCAGGAGGAAGAATATCTGCTAACTGTCCACCCTTAAGGAAAACAGCTACTTGACTTTCTCTAACTATGACTTTAGACCCTTGCTTTAATTCATTATTACCACTCTGTCTTTGAAATTTATATACAAGTATTTTATTACTCATGTCCTCATAATCAATGACATTGAAGAATTGATCCTTAACTACATTAATCAGTCCCATTTTATTCCTCCTATTTTGCAAGTGGCAAACCATTCTTGTCCTTGAACGACCCTGTTGCTATTAAAATAATATCTATAAACCAACCTATTCCAAATAGCCCAGCTGTAAAGATGTATAATAAACCCATACCAACTTTTCCAACATAAAATTGATGAGCTCCAATAATACCAAAAAAGAAATCTAGAAGCAATGCAACTATTTTGCTCTTTGTACTACATACTTGAACCTTGTATGGCATTCCATTATTGTATGGCATTCCATTATTATATGGCATTCCATTATTATATGGCATTCCATTACTATATCCTGTACCTTGTGATTGAGGTGGAATATTGTTGTTAGTTGTATTATTGGTCTGACCAGATACGTCTTTTTTGAATCCACAATAATCACACTTATTACCTTCCAATGGTGCTCCACATATTGGACATTTATCCACCATAATACCCCCTAAACACTTTATATTCCAGTAGATTATACTATAATATAAAGTCTATTGCAATATTTGCAAATTTAACACTGGACTTCATAGAAAATTATTTAACGCTCTAACCTTCAATAACCACTCTATAGTATCCTGTAAATTGAATATTATATTGTGCAATTCTTCCAAAAACCCCTTTTTTGTACTTTGCACAAAAATGCCCTGTGCTAAAAGTGGGCTAAATTCATCTACCACAGCACTCTTACCCTATATATTTACAGCCCTTGCAGAATTCGGAGAACATTGTGCCATGGCAAACGAAAAGAACTCTAATTATACTCATTTATATCTCCTTAAATCGTCTCAAAAGTCCTTATATTGGGCATTTCGAGGTTTTCATACTATCAAATGCAGGATTTTTCACCTCTTGTATTGAGCCGTGCTTTAGCTGCAAGATAACATCGGCCCGTTCGGTGAGTTCATTGGAATGTGTAACAACAATCACACATTTGTCTGATTTGTGAGCGCTCTCTTGAAAAGCAGCTGAATTTAGTAAGCAAAAAAGAAGCAGGATAGATACTTCCATCATGCTTCTCCTATTTTCTATGTATTATATTTGTTAACTAAAAAAGGTTTCCATCAATCGGCATTCTTACCAAACCTAAGCAAACCTTTGATTTCAAGTACTTCAGACTCTATCAAATTATCTTTACGTACTATCAAACATATCGCCTTTACATGGTATGTGCTCATCATTGACGTCTGAGTTTTTAAAAACTATTGTGCCACATTTCTTTTTTTCTTTTCATTTTCGATAGCTTTCAATGCTTCTGTTTTACTTCCTGTAGTAGAACGAATCGAGAACGCAATGTTCACAATATGATCCGATATTCTTTGCAATGAAAATAGAACGGAGTAAATACTTTTTGATACTTCTACAGGGTACATGCCCGAACTTAAACGACTTACATGTACGTCACGAGTAGAGGATATTAACTTTTCAATTTCCTTGTGAAGGTTTGAAATTATACTAAAATTTTCAGTTCTATTTTTTGAAAATGCGTCTAAGCCTAAGTCGAACATTGCCGATATATTTCCAAAGATTTGTCCAAGTTCTTCTTTGGTTTGATCTAAAAATTTCACTTCATGTTCCTTCATGTAATTTGTTTCTTTTACTATAAGTACTGCATAATCACCCAAACGCTCAATATCATTCGTTACATGATGCAATCCACCGATCAATTTTTCATCCTCAGCTAATTTAGTAATTGAGGAAATTTTGATAAAGAAGTTTGTAAGCGTATTTGTTAAGTAATCAATACGATATTCAACATCAGCAATTTTTTTACTTTCGCTCATATCTTCGTTGACCAAAGAAGCAAAAGAGCGATCAATATTCTGCTTTGCAAGAATCGCCATATCGTGCAATTCTTTTAGTGCTTGTTCAATAGCAACCGCTGGAGTTTGCAAGAACCTTTCATCTATATATGACACTTCTTCTAAGTTCTGATTCTTATCTTTCACCAATCTGGTCACTAGGTTAACTAACGGATCAATAAATAAAAGTAGCACTAAGGTATAAATTGTATTATAAATCAAGTTATATGTTGCAAGGCTAAACTGTGGTTTTCCAGGGAATAGACCTTCAAATATGTTTATAATTGGTGTTCTAAAAATAACCAGAATAAGCGAAAATGATAATGCGCCAAACACGCTAGTAATCACATGGAATAATGCGATGCGTTTCCCGTTGGCATTCGTAGTCAAAGAGGCCATAATACCATCGCTACAGGTTCCTATATTTGCTCCCATCAATAAGAAAAAGGATTGATCTATATTGCTGATAACTCCTGAAGCCAAGAAAGCAATAAATACACCAGTCGCCGCCGTAGATGACTGTATAATACTTGTAAAGAGAATACCTAAGATCAACAACAAGATTGGATTTTGCATGATATCATATCTAAATACCTTAGAGAGTTGTATGCAAAGCGTTGAATCAGCTCCACCGATTGCCGTTTCCATTACTTCCATTCCGATAAATAACATTCCAAAACCGATTAAAAATGGTGCAATTTTATTAAGGCGTTCATTACTCGTAGAAAAGATGATCATGACACCGACAAACGCAAATGCTGCAAAAATAGAACTAATGCTGAATCCACCTTTGCTGATTCCTGAAAGCGCAAAGAAAAATGCGGTAAGTGTGGTGCCGACTTTTGCACCTAATATAAATCCTGATCCTTGCTTAACAGTTACAATATTCGCATGTGCAAGTCCGACTGTCATAATCGAAGTTGCTGAAGAAGATTGGACAAGTGCTGTAGCACCGATTCCGATTCCATAATTCATTACTCTGTTTTTGTTAACGTTCTTAAAAAGCTTTCGTATTCCTGATCCAGCACTTTGTTCCAAACCAGAGCTCATCTGCTTCATGCCAAACATAAATACAGCGACTCCACCTAACATCATCAATACATTCATAATAATTTCCATTGTAGTTCTCCTATATGTACAGTTTTTCTATTATATCTATAAAAAACTTGAGCTCTACTAATAAATCCTTGATGCCACCACATTTATCAAATCATTACAATAAGTAAAGTCCTTTATAGAATCACGATTATTCTACTCTGTCCTCTCAATTATTACAAGAGAAATATGTAATTAACTCAACTATCCCACCAGCAAAGATGGGTGAAACACTTGCTAATTCATGTGGTATTTCTGCATTATGAGGCATTTCAGTTTTTACTACTGTTAGTATTTCAAGGAAAGAACCTATTTCGTTTCCTGAATTTTAAGCATAAAGATCAGGCAGTTTCTAAGAATACATATTATCGCTTTCTCAATGAAACTTCCTACAACTGGAGTAAAGAAGAAACCAACCGTAGAATTTATCACTCTCTTAACGAGCTTCAACGTTCAGTATTTGAATATATTGAGGGATTCTACATCTCCAATAGAGCACATGGAACACTTGGAATGATGACACCAAACAAAAAAAGAACTATACTGGGAGTTGGCCTAGACAACCGTTCTCAGATTTATTTCTTTATAATTTGTGTCCACCTGCTTAACTATAGTGCAAACCCAGCTGGTAACATCAAGTCATCACCACAATTTTGGTAATCTTGGCATTCCCGCCTGGGTATACTTTCAACCCTGACATAAAACTGACTGTAGCAGGAACTTCTTATAAAATATCCCGGGTAGTATTTAGATTACTCCAAAATCAATGCGTCGCTGCAGTTTTGGACTTTCTTGATGAAATACATTTTTTCATTCAATTTTCACAATCTCAACATATTTTGAGTTTATACTAAAAAAAAACTATAGCAAAGGAGATACAATGATTAAGAACAGAACACTCGCAATGGTATTATGCCTGTTATTTTGCATTGGAACTATAATGACAAGTTGTGGTTCTACCAATGAATCCAATAATGCGGAACCTACAACAAATACTGATGTTGCATCACAGAGGGGTATGATTGAGAGTATTGATACTACTTCCAACCAAGTCACGATTCGTGTAATGGGTGGATTCTTCAATGGTTCTCCAGACTTTAATCCAGGCGAAAACTCCGAATGGCCTAAAAATGGAGAAAGACCCGAAATGCCTGATGGAGCGAAAAAACCTGACGGAGCCGAAAAACCTAATAGAGATGAAATGCCTAATAAAGATGAAATGCCTAATAGAGATGAGATGCCTGATGGAGCTAAGTTTCCTGATGGAGCTAAGATTCCTGAGGGCGTTCCGGGTGGTGTAACCAGTCAAACTTACAGTATTTCTGATGAAACCGTGATAACAGATAAGGATGGAAAATCCATCACTTTAGCTGATTTAAGCGAAAATGCTTTTGCCACATTCACTGAAAAAGATGGAGTAATATTAACTCTTTCTATCTCACAGTTTGATGGTAAGTCAGAAAGAATGACTCCTCCTGATGATAGTTCATCTAAATCTTCAGGGAATTCTGCAGACAACCAGTAGCATATTTATATGAGATTCAAATTTGTTAACGTGGGGCTATAAAATAAGTAACTAAAAACAGAGGAATGTCGCTTTAGCGATTTGAAAAATCGCTAAACGGCACTTCCTTTTTGCCTTAATAGGACATTTCTAACATGATTTTTAAGTAAATTCTTTTCATCTTTTGAAAATAGGTAAACTAAATAGACCTTTTTCAAGGCACTCGAATTTTTTTGACTTTTAAAATTTAGGTACTTTTTATTTAAAACAAGAGAGTGCCTGTTTTTCGTTCTGTATCTTATCTTCAATAGGGTAGAGAAGTCTTTCACGCTCTTTAAGTCATTATCTTTGATAATCTGTCGTAATTGTTCTTTTGCAATAGCCATAATAATAGGCTCCTTCCTGATAAGATTTTATATCTGATTCTTATCAAAAGGGAACCATTTATTACCATAGATACAAAATTAATTACAGATTCTAATAAGAAGGCACTTTCCACCTTTGCTTCCGATTAAGGAAGCCATCTGTACCACTGCTGTATCTGGATCTTTCTCCATGAATTTCTCAAATTCATCGTAGGTTCGTCCAATATGACAGCCTTTATCCACCTTAAATTCTGTTTTCATATAACGTTCCCGGAATCTTACCTTCCTTGGCAGATCAATGTTTCTGACATCAAACACGCAGGCATCAATGTAATTATACATCGTCTTTTCACTACACATCAGATCATCCTTATGGTTGATATACACCTGATGAAGAGACTGTCCTTGCTGCACTATCGGAGATAGGATCTGATTAAGGCGAATGATTTCTTTCTCTGCATCATAAAAAGTCTTCACGAAAGAACACTTTCCTAACTCAATGCAGCCATTGCATATGTAAGGAGCCCGAAATCTGGCTAGGCAGATTTCTTCCGTATAATCAGGGCAACTTCACAACTATACTTGCGAACTTCTCTGGATATGGTGCTAGGATCTTTTCCTAGTCTGCGGCTAATTTCTTTAAAGGAAAAACCATCCTTTAGATAACCTTGAAGATGAAGTCTTTCTTCATAACTAAAAAACTTTGACATAATTTCCTCCAATCTGCCGTCAACAGCTTCAGAATAAAGGAAAACATGAAAAAGTGCAAACAAAAGGACTGGCATATATACCGGAATTAGAAGCATTTCACATTTTTTTCACATATTAGACATTTGTCTTTTCCTCTTCAACTAAAATAGCCCATGTCCCTCCTCCCCGGAGTCCACATGGGCCAACTCTCATCCTATTCACTTCACATGCCTTTTCCCACTTTTCCTCAGTAAAATGACATGGCAGATGAATAGGATTTTAATCACGATCTTTGTCTCTAAGTGTCTTACATGTTCGCTTTCTATTGGTAATATAATCTATGAACAATTTTACAACATAGCCAAAGCTTCTTCAAACGTAACACACTCTGCATATCTATTATTCCATATTTTTTGATTATAGTATTGGTATGTTTTCTCACTTGTCATAAACTCATTATCGCAAGTAGTATTACAATAGGCTGGAACTATCATTTTAAATCCGTGTTCAAAACCACATTTAACGGTAGCATCAATACAATAATCAGTTTGCAATCCAACAATCATAACTTGATGTTCCTTCTTATGTAATAAATATTCCAACAATCCTGTATTTCTAAAAGCGCTATTAAAGTTTTTGTCAAATATTTTTTCTCCATCACGTGGTGCAAATTGGCTAAATATCTCAAAACCATTCGCACCTGCAGTCAATACTGATCCGTCATCGTGACGTATGTATATTATCTCGATATTTTTTTCTCTTGCAGAAGATATTAGATTTTTAACATTTTGAACGAAGTTATCAAATGCATACAAATCCTCTGTCATATTCATGTCTTGCGTATCTACTACTAATAAAACCATTTTTCTCCTCCTATTGCCTAAAAAATGCAACCTCCCATTGTCGTGCTCCTTTCATAGAAGGAATCCTCAGTACGACATAAAGTTAGTATATCATACCGAGGGTTTTTTTACCAATTGTTTTTCTGCGAAAGGAACATTCCATTTCATGCCGCTTTCGCCTCTGAATTATCATTGTATCCTTCATCTACGTTGATCTGTTACTCAAAAGTAATTCTTTTACCATCTAACTCATACGTCTTATTTACTTCGATTTCTCTAATCATGGAATCATTGCAATTCACTATAAAAGATAATTTCCAAGATCCAACTGGATTATCGTACAAGAATTCTGTCTCAGAAGCATGTAATGGAGAAAGACCATCCAACGTTACCGTCATAATCAACCAGCTCTGGGCGGTTATTGCCGGACCTTGTAAAAGTCTGATTTTTTGGTAGCTCCACTTTCAAAAGAACATATAGCATTCCTGTAACATCCTACACAATATATTGCTCATAATATGAATTCACTCAATCTTTTTTTGGCTCCATATATACCGATGCTTTGCAGTTCGGGCATTTAAATACTTTACCTAAGCCCGCATTCATAGAAAATATCAACTGGGTTGCCTTTGGTTTAAATGAAAATTGGCATTTTGGACATTCAAAATGGCATTTTCTCATTATGTAAGTATAACGAATCACGGATATATGTATTGTACTCAAACTGTTTACCTATGGTTGCCTTTTTACTCTTTTTTTCATCTAGAATCTGATAATATACTGCAATTGAATCTTTATAAGTTCTCCCTGCATTACTTTTAAGCCAATTCTGAAAAGCCACCTTGAAAGTAAAACTTTTTCCTATGAATGCTTTGAAGAAGGCCCTATGAACCTCTGAACAAACAAAATCAGACACAATTATTGGCTCTACAGAATTCAACGAGTTCCTTTTTAATCGTAAAAGTTAAGAAAAATATTGCTAGCAACTTTATTATTTAATTCTGGTCTTTCCATCACAGTATATCTCACTTTCATTTTTTATTAATAAACTAAAAAAGCATACCATTATAATGTTATAATTGTGTATAACACGCTTTATATGACAACAGAATGTCCAGTAGAGATAAACATTGTCAAGATAATAATCTATACTCAATTTGGCTCATATACAATAATGCCATCTTTAATTACAAATTCAATCTGACGTATATTTGATATGTCCTCCAGCGGATTATCTTTTAATATGACAAAATCAGCTTTTTTGCCACACTCAATACTTCCAAGTTCATCTTCCTCTCCCAAAAGTTCGGCGGCGTTTATCGTAGCCGTTCGAATGGCTTCATATTCGTCCATCCCATGTTTGACAAATAGCTCAATCTCTTTATTAAGAAAGCCATGAGGTACATACCCGGCGCCTCCCATGCCTGCGTCTACTCCTGCAACAATTTTTACACCGTATTTTATAGCGCTTTCAAAATTTAAAGGAAAATACTGCTGTTTATAATTGGTCATTTCTTTATAGAATTTTGTCCAAATTGGATCGGCTTCAGATTTTATAGCTTCCCTCATTTTTTCTAAAGCCTTTTTGCCGATCGAATGATAAGGTTCTGGGATAGCTTCCTTCATTTCTTCTCTGCGGAACAGTTCCGGATTATCTATCAAGTCCACCCAATGATAAAAACAGTATCCCGTAGGAACCCAGTAAATTCCCTTTTCTTTCATAATCATGAATGTTTCCTCATCTAATAATCCAAGTGGTGTATGCTCGATGCTATCAACTCCAGCTTCGACCGCCTGTTTAATACCTTCCGGTAGACAGATTGAATGAACAGATACTTTCAATCCTTCGTCATGAGCACATCTTACAATGACCTGTAGATCCTCTGGTTTCATACTTGCATCAAGCAAGCGTAAATCAACTTTTCTTTTTATGTAGAAATCTCGACCCTCGGGACTATTTTCTAATATAGAAATACTTGCACCTGGAGTGATTGTTTTAATAAAGTCTACCCCATCCTTTTTTAATTTTTTAATGATCTCTGGTACTTCCTGTGGGCTTTCTATATCAATCGATAATCCATGAGCTCCAAATATAACACTCAAAATTGGCAGCAAAAATGAAGGAGCAGGAATAAAGCGCTTCAAACTGAAATAACCATAAGGTACCGTCAAAGCCGGTCCACTTGCAAATATACGAGGGCCATTATATAATCCTTTATTCACTTGATCCCTGAACTTTAATATACTGTAACCAAAAGATCCTGGCATATTTCTTATTGTTGTAACGCCAGATTTTAAAGTAAGGTACGAATGCCTTAGATATTTCTTTTTCATGGATTCTGTGCTAATCCTACCATAATCATCCACCCCTGGATGAGCTAGATGTACATGAGCATCAATTAATCCAGGAATAATATACCTTCCTTTTAGCTCTTTGACCATTACGTTTTCTGGGATAGTCACAGTCGATGATGAAGCTATCTCACTTATCTTTCCCTCTCGGCAAATAATGGTACTATTCTCATGAACCTCTTTTGTCACCACATCCACTATATTCGCTCCGTATATTACCAATACTGGGAATTCCTTATTGGTTCCAAAACTTGTCTTCTCACGTTTACTCTTTATTCTTTCCATATTCACCCTCCTTATGATACAATTCTTTCCTACAAGAAGTCTTTGAAATATCCAGTTATTTACTATTGTATATTATATGATATATTTTGAATACAATTATTATATAGAAAAGCACACCCATTTTTCATACAAAATGAGTGCTTCCTCTATTATATCTGACATTTGCATCCCTTTTTTTGATACTACTTACAAAATTGTATCATATCATCATCTTTCTGCATTCCAAAAAACCCCTCCTATGCAGGAGGGGCATCTATCATTATATTGGAACGAAACGTGAATATCTTATTTTGTTTTTACATACTTAATTCCAGACCATCCGGAATAATACTTGGTTCCTTTTACCATCTTGTAAGTACGGATTCTTACGTAGTAATTTTGCTTCGATTTGAGACTCTGAATGGTCTTTTTCGTTGTCTTGTTCGAAGAAATATTTATCGTCTTCCTATTCTTAGAGAACTTGCTATTTGTTGCGTACTGAACCTGATATCCGGTTGATTTGTTGTTCTTACTCCATTTTACTGTCATCTTTTTTGATGACGGGCTATTTACACTAATGCTAGAAACCTGGTTCAACCGACATATACTTTTTCCTGTGTAGTTGCTAGATGTGTTTCCATTATAAGCTACAACAGCATAAGTATAGATGGTTCCATTCACAGTGTTCTTGTCGGTATAAAATATCGTCGAATTTCCTTTTATTGTTTTTATTTTTTTGTAGGATCCACTTCCAGTCTTTCTATACACATAGTATCCTGTTGCTCCTGGAATCTTTGACCAGGCTATTTTTATTCCACTAGATACATTGCTTAATGTTGGTGTAACACTCTTTAGATACCGGATTTTTAGCCCTTTTTCATTATATTTGCTGCAAATATAGGATCTAGTTTGATTGTAACAAGCTACTGTATAAGAATAACTTGTTCCAGAAATTGATGTTTTATCATGGAAACTATTTGAATTAGAATATCCAATTGGGGTCCAATTGCCACCCGCTTTTTTTCGATATATCCGATACTTTTCCGCTTCCGGTACTTTTCCCCATGTAAGCATTACACCAGATGTGGTATTAACTATCGTATTTAACTTAGGTGTTTTTAACACTTCTGTGCCATTAGAGCAATTGGTAAAATAATACCATTTACCATGGTAAGGTAATAGCCCTGTGTAATTTGCAATATTATCGTTTTTATAATATAGAATCTGTCCGAATTCATCTTTATACAGCCCGGTATATGCCGTATGTGAAACAGATGTTATATTAGATTTAGTGCCCCCGTTTATCGCAAGGTGATTGACTGCTTCAATGTAAACCATACGCGTTCTACCACTCTCTATGTCGGCTATCCCAGAATTAGTAGATACAAATCGACCAAATCCTGAGGTTGAATCACCTGTCCAAATAACATATTTTTCTGCACCTTCAACTTTATTCCATTCCAGTTTTACACCACCTGGAACATTGGTTATTTTTGTAATCACAGGAGCAGCCAGAGTTATTTTCTTTTCTTCTTTTCTTTGTGTACCACAGTGCTGACATTTGTATGTTGTTATTCCCACTGCTTTATAGCTAGCTGGAATATCTGATATTACTTCCCATTTGTGGCCGGTCGCTTTGATTGGCGTATTACCAGATAATATAACCTTACATACCAAACAACTTGTACCACCTTCATGTCCGGTTTGTGTACAGGTTGGAGCCTTGTATGCATCCTCTACTACAGTATGTTCCGTAACAACATCCCCATTGGAATCTATAGTACAATATTCCTGCCATTTTAGTTGTCCATGATATTCACTATTATAAAAGTCTATGGTAGACTGCCACTCAGCTGCATCTTTCTTGAGATAATAAATGGTAACATCAGATGTCCCAGAGAATGGTATATTATAAAAATCTAATTTATTACGTGTAATGACAGTTTTTAAATTCTTATTTCCACTAAAACAACTATTAATACTCTTTAGAGAAGCTGGTAAATCTATCTTGGTCAAATTATTACCGTAAAATGCGCTGGGATGAATATACTTTAGACCTTCATTCAATTGAACTTCTGACAATGTAGAACTGCTAAATGCTCCAATTTCTATTTCTGTAATTGTTGTTGGCAATTCTATGCTTGTAATTATGGTATTCTTAAATATGTATGCACCAATCGTAGTGATACCTTCACCAATGATAATTTCAGAATATGTTCCATTCTGAAATGGAGATGTACTATAATCGTAATTGTACATTGGACCAGATCCAGCAAGAACCAATCGTTTATCAGCATAAAGTACCCACTTAACACCTTTTCCACAAGTTCCACTATCTAAAATAAGTCCTTCTATGTTTTGAGTTGAATTTGCATAAGCTTCTATTCCCATAGCAGGAATTATCATTAATATCATTACCAGACTTAGTACGATGCTTAATATTCGCCTCTTCCTATTCATTACATGCTTCTCCTTATCATAAGTATTCTATAATTTGAGTAGTCTACGTTACCATTGTAATAATCTATTATTTGACACAAACTCCCCTACTCTCTATATATACTACAATATTATACCATTTTTTCATCTTTTTGCATACCAAAAACACCCCTCCTATTTAGGAGGGGCCTCTTCCTCAACTACTGTTAATCTCTCAATTTAAAATGTGCTATCATCTGATTAAGTCTTTCTGTCTGCTTAGAAAGACTAGCGGAGCTGATACCAATTTCATCAAGATTCGCATTTTGCTCAGCCACTGTAGTGGCTATATCTATAGTAAAGTTTTTATTTTTCTCTATCGTTCTATCGATTTCCTGCATATTAGTTTCAACATGATCCACCATATTAGTAAGCATTTGCATTTCACTGGTAATCTCTTGTATACTTGCACTGACCTCACTTATTCCATCAGTAATATGTAGAAAAGTCTGCTTGGTGTCTTCAGCCATTTCTGTATTTATCTTCAGCTGTTCTAATCCATTCTCCATGCTATGAGACATATCATCGACATCCCTTTGCACTGTCTGAATAATTTTGGTAATCTTACTACTTGCCTCTTGAGTAAGGTTTGCCAAATTACCTATTTCTGAAGCAACAACAGCAAATCCTCTTCCTGCATCGCCTGCTCTTGCTGCTTCAATGGAAGCATTTAAAGACAGCATTTGGGTTTGGGTAGAGATATCTGAAATGGAACGTAAGATGATATTCATTTCAGAAGTATTGGATTCCAGTCTCGTCGTTACATCAGCTACTTGCTCCATCACCAGATTGACCTGTTTTAGTTGTGAATTATAATCTTCAATCTTTTCTGTTCCATCATAAGCCTTTTCCATAGATGTAGTTGCATTATAGTTAATCTGATTGATGGCAGCGGAGATCTTTTCCGCAACTGTATTCATCTCTCTTACATGGCTCACGGTCAGTTCTGACTCCTGTCTCTGACTACTCATTAAACTGGACATCTCATCTAATGAATTTGCAACGTTCTCCGCACCTTCTTCATTTTCTCTAATACTTTTAAGTACAATCTGTGAAGAAGTGCCCAGTTCATTGATCACATCATTTAAATTATTAATAATATCTTTAAAATTACTACTCATTGTATTAAAAGCGTCTGTGACTGCCCTAATCTCATCTCTTGATTTAATTTGTAGTTTACCTCTAGACAAGTCGCCTTGTGCTACAAGCATAATTTCCTTTTTGAGCTTACCCACTGGTATTGTAATACTTTTTGTTAATAATACACATAAAACAATACTGATCATTAAAGCTGTTGCAAACAGAGAAGAGCAGCCAATAATTGTTGAGTCAAAACTATTTGCAATCGTCTCTTGAATATCTGCACTTCGTTCCATCTCAAGCGTCATTAACTTCAAAGAATAATTCGATAATGTTTTATTATAATCATAGGTTGCATAGATCAAATCATAGATACCACCTACAAGTTTGGGAAAACTAGTACCATCCCCTGCGTCAATTATATTCTGTACACACTTGGTATAATTCTCCAATACGGGACGTATTGCCATAGTGATCCCATGATTTTCTGCATATGTTTTATCATTACCAATGCTGTCTTGGATTTCATCCAAGTAAGTTGCCATTTTCAGTACAACATCTTGCTCTCCAGACTCTTTAATGTTCTCAGTCTTGGAGCAAGCAGACAACAGGCGATGTGGCTGATTTTGTGCTTGATCATTCATAAAATTAATCTTTTTTAAATTATCAAGGACTTCTGCATACTCCTTATTAAAACTCTTTGCCCTGAAAGCAAAGATGACCATGCTAATCCCCATAAAAATCACAGCCAATCCAAAGATAAGAATTATTTTTGTAGAAATTCTTTTTATCCGTAATCCTCTAGGTTGTCGTTCTTTCTTTTCATTATTTACATTTTCTTTTTTTTTCATTAGTACCCCCTATGATATATAAAAGAATTGCACTGTAAATATCAACAGTGCAATTCTTAGCAAACTACTCTAAGTGAAAAACAGTTTTTAGATCAACGGAAACCGGACTATTATCTTCGTTTGTCTCCATAATATCTGCCATAAAATCCCACCACTTTCTGTTAATCGCGGTGTCTGCACCTTTGGCCCAAAGTTCTTCATCCTCAATTTCAATATATCCAAACAAGGTAAGCGTGTCCTTATCTAAAAAGATAGAATAGTTCTTTCCTCCATGTTCATGGATCATATCTATCATCTCAGGCCACAGAAGATTATGACGTTTCTCATACTCTTCCTCCTGACCTTCAAACAATTTCATCTTAAAGCCTTTTATCATATTTTAGTATACGTCCTTCCAATCAGCAATGTTACTTGGATCAAATTTGAATGGTGCACCAAGGATAACTTCTGTACCACCATCACCAGCATCTGTGATAGTATATGGACTATTTTCCATTTGTCCAGCTTCAAATGTTTCATCTTTAGCACCAGTTATTTTTCCAGAAACCAATGCAACAGAGATATGAGCGCCAAGACGACCTACGTCGATTGGATTCCATAAGAACATATATGGGCAAGAGTGGTCAGCGTCATCACCGATATACTCAGCCATTTCAGAAGGTAAACCAAGGCCAGTTAATTTACAAGCTGACTTCTGATCCTGAAGTACTTTAGCTGCTGCTGCAATACCTACTGTTGTAGGAGCACAGATAACTTTTAAATCTGGATAGTTAGTTAATAAGGACTGTGTAACAGTTGTAGATTTTTCTGGTTCGTCATCACCATAAGCAACTTCTACAAGTTCAAGGTTTGCATATTTTGAATCCTTTTCCATAATGGATTTCATAGATTCAATCCATGCATTCTGATTCGTTGCCTGTGAAGTTGCAGACAAAATAGCCCATTGTCCTGAACCACCAGATATATCATATACAGCATCCATAAGAGCTTGACCAATCTGAGTAACACCAGCTTGATTTGCAAATGTCATACGACTTGCTGCATTGGTCTTAGAGTCAAGACAAGATACTTTGATACCAGCAGCTTTTGCTTCTTCTAATGAAGCTTGAAGAGCATTTTCATCATTTGCTGCTATACAGATAGAATCAACACCCTGAGATATTAATGACTGGATAATAGTAATCTGTGCATCAGCAGTAGCTGCTTCTGGATGCTGGATAATACATTTCCCACCAATGGAATCAACAACTTCTTTAAAACCTTCTGCTAATTTCTCATTGTAAGGGTTACCTGCTGCTTTTGTAATCAATGCATAAGTTTTTTCAGTACCATCAGCACTGTCCGATGGATTGGTAGATTCTTTTGGAGATGTACTATCCTTTGGAGCTTCCGATTCATTTTTTCCATTATCAGTTGCTGGAGCTGGATCATTATTTTTTGAACCACATCCTACAAGTAATGATGATACCATTGCTACACAAAGTACTACACTCAAAAACTTTTTCTTCATTGTTCTTCCTCCTTATTAGTAACACTAAAAAATAATAGATTATTTATATCTAACAGGGCTATCTTAATGGGATGCCCCGTCTGATATCAACTAATTGGGTTGCTTTTTACTTATACGAATTTTTGATACAAGATTTGGCAATAAAACTGCACAAATAAGCAAGATACCAATAATTACAAGGATTAATTGTGAGTTCATATTAATTTGTCCTAAGCCAATCCGTAAGCAAACAATAATAAATGCAGAGATAATCCCACCTATCATCTTGCCCTTACCACCAGTAGTAGCAATACCTCCAAATACTGCCATTGCAATCGCATCCATCTCAAACCCTTTACCTGTTGTCGTATTGGCTGCATAGGTTGCAGAAGTAAGGAATAATGCCGCAATACCTGAGAATACCCCCATTAGGATATATGCTGTCAAAATCACTCTATTGTTCCTAATTCCAGAGTAGAAAGCTGTCTTTCTATTACTACCAATTGCATATAGACTTCTACCATAGCGCATCTTAACAGCAACTAGAGTAAACACGATTGCTGCAATTACGGCTAAAAAGAATACATATGGGAAAGGTCCAATCTTTCCTGCAATTGCTCTAAATCCTTCTGAATTCTTTAAAGAGATGGAACCACCGCTACCAAGTACAATTTCAGCGATTCCTCTAAAGATTATCTGGGTACCTAATGTTATAATCATTGATGGGAGTTCTGGAAACTTTGTAAGAATTAGGCCATTAATAGTCCCACATATACCACCGGTAATAAGCACTACTAGAATAACTACAACAAAGGGAACACCTTGATTCGCTGCCAGACATCCTATGGTAGCTGACAAACATACAATAGATCCAACCGAAATATCTATCTCTCCAAGGAGAAGAATATATGCCATCGGGAAAAACAGAAATATCTCACATAAATATTTTGGCATCTCACGAAGTACATTTGTAAAAGTATAGTTTGGAGATAAGTATCTACATAGCGTAATGACAACAAGGAAAATAACTAGTAAAATACCTTCCCAGCTAAAAATCCTCTGCTTCCATACATCCTTGGGTATGGCATTAATTGTTCTGCCTGATTTTCCTGCCATGACTACATCTCCCTTCTTTCCAGATTACTTCTATTCATTGCCCGTTGAGTAATTACATTAAGGATAATAACCGCAACGATTAACACACCTTTGATTGTGTTTTGTGCAATGGCATCTATTCCTACTAAAGGAAGTGCTTTGGATATAACTGCTAAAACCAAGGATCCAAGTAATGTACCTACAACAGATCCTTTACCACCGCTCATGCTTACACCACCAATTACGCATGCTGCAATGACATCCATCTCTTTCCCTGTCTGCATGTTTGGCTGAGCCGAAGCATACACTGTAGTTGCCAATGCTCCAGCAAGACCTGCTAAAATACCCATAATGATATAAACATAAACCTTTACTCTGGCAACATTAATACCCGAAATCTGAGCTGCTTCTTCATTACTTCCTACAGCATATATATTTCTACCAAACTTAGTCCACTTAAGTACAATAAAGAATACAATATAGCAGACAATTACAATCATAATAACTTTATTTAAGCCAAATACATCTTCCAATGCGAATTTCTTAAAATCACCCAAGGCATCCGCACCAGCCCATTGACTGTTGCCAATGATATAGGCCAACCCTCTATATATATACATGAATCCCATAGTAGCAATAATTGGAGTAACTTTCCCGTATCCAATGACCACTCCAATAATCAATCCACATACTGCACCAATTAAAAGGGCTATCATAAACCCTAGTAATGTACTTGTCAGATGGCCAAACTTAAACATCAATCCCACTGTCATACCTGAAAATGCTAAGGTAGATGCAATAGAGATATCAATTCCACCAATCAGTAGTACACAAAGCATTCCAAGAGCCAGAATCATTGTAACAGCATTATTTTTAAGAATTTCCATAATATTACTAACTGTCATAAATGCTGGATTTTTAATCGTAACCACTAGGCAGAGTAATACGAGAACAATGAAAAGGCTGGTTTCACGTGATTTAGTAATACGTTTCAATATAGATTCTTTTCCCATTATTCCACGCCCTCCTTCGTACCTTTACTATTTTCCATGGCGTGTTCAAGAATAACTTCCTGTGAAAGCTCACTTCTATCAAGTTCACCAGTAAGATGACCATTACACATGATGTATACCCGGTCACACATTCCTATGATTTCAGGCATTTCAGAAGAAATCATAATAATTGCATATCCTTTCTGCGCCAACTCTCCCATAATCTGATAAATCTCTGCTTTAGCTCCTACATCTACACCTTTTGTTGGCTCATCCATAATAACTACCTTCATATTATCTTGAGCAAGTGCTTTGGCAACTACTACTTTTTGCTGGTTACCACCTGATAGAGAACTAGCGGGATCAAATACTGTAATAGCCTTCGTATCTACTTCCTCTAATAGCTTTTTAGCCAATTCACATTCTGCTTTTTCATCCAGGATTCCATATTTACTAAACTTATCAATAATTGGAAGCGTTACATTCCTTCCTAATCCCCATGACATAATCAGACCAGTTTTTTGCCTGTCTTCCGGAAGAAGAATGATACCTGCATCTCTGGCATCTGTCGGATTCTTAATTTTAATCTCCTTATCTTCTAAGAAAACCTTACCTTGACTTACCTTCGTGATACCGCTGACAGCTTCCATAACCTCTGTACGTCCTGCACCTACTAATCCGGTTAGTCCTACAATCTCACCAGCACATACATGCAAGGAAATATCTTTAAAGTACCCTGTTCTAGATAAATTCTCTATTCTCAATACCTCTTTGCCTGGCTTTACTTCTGGTTTTGGATACATGTCTGAAACCTCGCGTCCAACCATATGTTTAATCAAATCTGCATTGGTAATCTTATCTACATCAAAAGATCCAATATATTGAGAATCTCGAAATACTGTAACTCTGGTAGCTAGCCTATACATATCTTCAAATTTATGTGAAATGAATATAATAGAAACCCCATCATCCCTTAATTTTTCTACAATACGATATAACTTCTCGGATTCGCTTGCAGTAAGTGCTGCTGTAGGCTCATCTAATATAATGATTCTTGCATGAGTAGAAATAGCCTTCACGATTTCTACCATCTGCTGTTGTGCTACACTAAGGCTTCCCATTTCTACTGTTTCTTTAAAATCAGCATCTAACTGTTCCAGATATGCCTTAGCTTGACGATTCATTTCTTTCCATTGAATTACGCCATGTTTCTTAATCTCATGGTTCATAAAAATATTCTCAGTAACTGTAAGGTCCGGGTATGAAGTAGGATGTTGGTATACAGCTGCAATCCCTGCTGCCTGTGCATCTCTTGGTCCCTTAAAATCTACCTTCTTACCGTTTAAGAATATCTCACCTTCTTCGGCTCTATGTACTCCAGTAATTACTTTTATAAAAGTAGATTTTCCAGCACCATTTTCCCCCATAAGTGCATGTATTTCGCCAGGTTTAAGTTGAAAATGAACCTGATTCAATGCCTTAACGCCCGGAAAAATCTTTGTTATCCCTTTTAATTCCAATATAAAATCGGACACATTAATTCCTCCTTTTATTTCTATGGTTTTATAATATCATTCAGAATTTATTTATAAAATGGTATTTTCTTTTGATGTTAGGTAAAATTTTTCATATAGTGTATATTGCATTTTTATTTAATAGGTGTAAGATATGATTAAACAAAAAGATAAATACGAGGTGCTAAGGATGAAATTGTTAATTGTAGATGATGAAGAACTTACACGTAATGGGTTAATCTCCTTAATTGATTGGGAGAAAATTGGTATTACTGAGATCTATCAAGCAGATGATGGTGTCCATGGTCTTGAAGCTGCACATAAATATTTACCTGATATCATACTCTGTGACGTACGAATGCCACAAATGGATGGTATTACAATGCTTAAACACATTGAACAATTCATCCCAGATGTATCCGCTATCTTTATGAGTGGGTACTCAGACAAAGAATACTTAAAAGCAGCGATAAAGCTTAAGGTAATCAACTATATTGAAAAACCCATTAACCCAAAGGAAATACAAGAAAGCATTCAGACGGCAATCGCACAAATAGCCAAACAAAAGATACAATCCTCAGCTACAAACAAAGACAAAGATCATGTAGCAACACAGTTAGCTTACTCTTTAACAGTTCCATATGCAAGTAGTAAGGAATCCATTGACGCTTTATTTCATCAATATAATTCATATTATGACACCAAGAAATTTAAATATATCTGTACATATATAATAAAATTCAATGAGAAAACGAATGAAACCCTCAACCTATCTTCAGCCTATTTGGCACTCAAACAATTTCTATCTAATATGAATCTCCATGTGATTTATAGTGAAAAACGTATTCATCACGTGGTACTTCATATATACGGAGTTCATTCCTTCTCTAACAATACTCAGCAGCTCATTGCCAAAAAACTATTTGAAATCTTTTCTTTCTTAGAAGAGTTTTATATATCTATAGGAGATATCGTAGAAGGAATCAACAATGCATATAATTCATACACCACAGCTGTAATTGCTTTGCAAAGTAGCTTTTTCTTCGAACCAGGTACCATACTTAGTCGTGAAAAAATAGCTACACTTGTTTCCATCAATGTGTTAGATGTCACCAAAGAAGTCTCCCATTACATATCAGCTTTAGGGGATAACAATGAAATGGAAATCACAAATGCTCTCAATGCACTGGAACATCAGCTTTCCTATAGCAAAGGGGTACTTATCAACCAGTTAAAAGGATTGTACTATGACATGTTCTCCGCTTTATATAAAATGCGTAAGAAACATCAGATGAGCCCTGACTTTTGTTTGGAAAGTCAAAGTAACATAATGGATATTATGGATAAATGCTTCTCTTTCCATCAGTTACACGCTACCTTAACAGAAAAAACAAAGGACTATTTTTCCAGTAAAAAAGACTCTAAACCAGAAAATAGCTTAATTTATATGATTAGAGAATATGTCAGCCTGCATTATCAAGACACAGATTTATCTGTAAAATCTATTAGCGAGTACGCTAATTTATCTACCTCATATACCTGTACCTTTTTTAAGAATGAAACAGGAATGACATTAAATCAATATATTACAGAATTCCGTATGACAAAAGCCAAACAGCTTTTGGCTGATCCAAGGAATCGAGTCAGTGAAATATCCAGTAGTGTTGGATATAGTGATGGTAACTACTTCGGAAAGAGTTTCCGTAAATTTACAGGGCTTTCTCCGTCAGAATATCGAGATCAGGTAATTGGAAAATGAGAACAATCAAATATATTATTTATAAATATAACAACTTAAGTATTCGAATTAAAATCACAATTTCTATTCTCTTAGCTGCACTTATTCCTGCTGTTACAATCGCCTCTATGTTTTCCAGCCGCTTGTATGATATGATTATTTCTGACACAATAAGAAGTGAGCAGCAAGAGACCATTACCATTGCGCCCCAAATTACAGACACTCTTAATACCATCACTAGTTACACCTCTGACATATGTTCGCAGCAATACTATCATGATCTCTTTTTATCTTCTCCAACACAACCATATTCATCTATGGCAAATACTACTGAAGCTTATGAATTTGCTACCTATATAAAAAACTTTGTCAAAAGCTCAAAGCTCTCAGCCGTTCGAATCTATTGTGACTTGCCAGAAACCGACTTTAATTTTTTTGAACAAGAAAGTTCTGAAAACCTATTTCTTCCCATATCAGTAATCAAAGGAACCTACTGGTATGGAATTATGAAGTCACAGAACTCATCTTCTCTATACTGTCCATCCATGTACCTAGGTACTCAGGAAAGAGCCACTTATGCTGATTGTGCTTATATCTACCGCACTCCTATCATCATAAATGGTGAAGCACATTATATTTATCTAGTGCTCTATTATTCCTCGAAGGTATACTCCCAGATACTGACTGACGCTATTACCATTAACGACAGTGTATCATTCATAATAAACGAAAGAGATTCCATTGTCTCCACTACAAATGCCTCATTATCAGGTATGTATTTCATTAATTATAGCAATCTCAAAGACTCACTAATGTCCTCTAACAATTTTATAGAGAAGGATGTTGCAGGAAATCGTGTCTATATTGCAATGTACTATATCAAAGCAGCCGACTGGTTTATGGTTACGGTAATTCCAAGAGATCCTCTAATTGATATCGGCAATGATGTGGCCAAATTGTTTTTACTAATTAGTCTATTCAGTATCTTCATTGCCATCATTATCTCCCTATTTCAAAGCCGTTCCATCATTCATCGACTTCATAATTTGACATCTCAGATGTCTAAAGTAAGATCCGAATATCCCAAACCCCTTCCAGCTCCTAGATCACAGGATGAGGTTGGGGAATTGATTACCACCTACAACTACATGACAAACCGTATGGATGAGTTGACCAGAAAACAGCAACAAACCGCAGAAGACCTTCGCATGTCCGAATTCAATGCTCTTCAGGCACAAATCAATCCTCATTTTCTTTATAATATGATGGATGTCATTAACTGGATGGTGTTACAGAATAAACCAGAGGAAGCGAGTACTGTGATTCAACAGTTAGCCTATTTCTATCGGCTGACCTTAAGTCACAAAAAGAATATTGGAACTATTAAAGAGGAATTTGAACATGTTAATATATACACCGCATTACAGAATCTGCGTTTTCCAAGTTTTATTGATTTTGTAATAGATATGCCTGATGAACTGACGCGTTACCAGATTCCAAAATTAACTTTGCAACCAATTGTTGAGAATTCCATCCTCCATGGTATTTTGGAAAAACCTACAAAAAAAGGAACCATAGTAATTACAGGATGGGAGGAAAATGATGACATTTACATCCTTGTGTCGGATGATGGAATAGGTATTCCTGCTGACATTCTCAGTCGGATTCTTACGGTTAACTCCCATACCTCTTCACGAGGAAGTAATATTGCAATCTATAATATTCACAATCGTCTACAACTTCTATATGGAAAGAAATATGGTCTTTCTTATGAAAGCACGGAAGGGGTAGGTTGCGAGGTAACGATAACAATACCAAAACGCACCCTAGAATAATCCTAATCTTTTGAAAAGATAACATAAAGCCGCTATCCTGAGAAGGGTAACGGCTTAGATTAACGTAATATCAGCTGTATTTGCGATTAATCCCAAAGGGAGATTTTCATCAATTACCATCACACATTTATCATTCTGAATGTTATTTTTCCTTATCCTCTTTCTTAGATTTATACTCTGACAGGAACAAACCTATAAGTGTCAATAACGTACCGATTCCTGCGGTCCGAGTAATTTTCTCATGAAGAATTAACACTGAAGCGACTACCGTAATGACCGGGACTATATAAATATATACACTAGTTTTGATAGCACCTAGCACTTTGACTGCATAATTCCAAGTGACAAAGCAAAGTGCTGATGCCCCTAATCCTAAAAACAAGAGATTGAATAGGTATACAGGATTGGAAAATCTTGTTATATCCCAATTAAAATCAAATAAGTACAACGTTGGAATCATAAATAGGATTCCATAGATAAATACTCTCCTAGTAGTAAAGATGGTATGATATCCGAAACTACCAATTTTCTTTATCAGATTAGAATAGCAGGCCCAAATAAACGCAGCCAGCAATGCCAGTAAATCTCCTGTGGGATTGAGTTGTAATGTAGATCCATTAAAACTAATAAGGATAATTCCTACCATTGCCACCAAAAACCCGATAAAAAAATTCACGCTTAATTTCTCTTGATCTTTTATAAAGAATTGAGACACCATCGCCGTAAAAAATGGTGCAACAGAAATAATAACTCCAACATTAGACGCCAAAGTATAAGTCAATGCAATATTCTCTAATAAGTAATACAGACAAATCCCACATAGGCCAGCGGCTGCAAACGTTAGTTCCTGTCGAATCGTTGTTCCCTTTAGTCTGTGTGGATAGGCAATCAATAAGGCAAGCAACCCCATAACAAAACGGAAAAACAATATTTCTACTGGCTGAAAATCAATCAGTAACACCTTAGTTGAAATAAATGTAGTTCCCCAGATGATAATAGTAAACAATACCAGCAGATGACCAATTGTTTGCTTATTCTTCACACCGCTTACCTCCGCCTTTAAAGATGTCTCTATAAATACCGGGTGATAAGCCTATAAAACTGTTGAAGTAATTTGTAAAATGACTCTGATCAGAAAATCCTGTCTGCATTGCAGCTTCAATCGGTGGAACCCCTTGCTCTAAGAGTTTCTTTGCTTTTCCAATACGAATATTCTGAAGATACAAGTAAGGTGTCACACCTCTGGATTTTGCAAAAGCCCGTAGTAGTGTTGACTTGCTAAGTCCTGCATGGTGGCAAATTTGGTCTAAATAGATGTGTTCCGTATAGTGCTGCTCCATAAAGGTGCAAGCTTTTTCGATTTCCTCTCCGCATTCTGGAATACATTCTGCAAAGGGTTGGCCATATTTCTGAATCAAAATAGACATCATAAACAGCAGATTTTCCTCTTTACTAAACTCACTTGAGCCATTCATTATGCTTTCATGCAAAGGCCGTAGATAGTAGGTTACTTCCTCGTCCAAAATTACATTTTGAGAGAATCCAAGTATTGAAGGTTGACCGGTAACCTCCTCAACCAAATCCATCATGATTTCTTTAGAAATATTTAGCGCCCGATAATCAAGTGACCCTCCATCACTCTGAAAGCAGGCGTGGTTGTCGCCAGGATTAAATAAATTCACATTTCCCGATTTTAAAATGAATTCTTGATTTTTGCAGGAAAGGCAGCGTTCTCCGCTCTCCACATAACCAATTACATAATAATCGTGGAAATGATTCGGGAAAGGCTGAACTATTCCCTCAAGACGAAAGGCTTCTATTCTCAATTCATCATCATACACTAACTTTTTTATTTCATTTCGCATATACATTACCTCCTTGCTTTATCTTATTGTAGCATCCATTTTATTATATTTCTTGTAAAATATCTTCATATTATGGGTCTATTGGTTTCAAAAAAGAGCTTGCCTCAAACTAAAAGCTCCTAATATTATTTTATTTTAATACTAGGAGCTTTCTCTAATCTGTTATATTTTCAACTTAAAATTCATTTTTTTACTTTATTTCCACCTTTTTATCTGCGGTATTACTTTCATTTTTACAGATTTAGAATCCAGTGTCTTTACAAACAAAGCAGACTCCTTCGCTTGAAACAATTTCTTGGACGATGCTTTGAGTTCTTCCATGGAAGCCCAATGCTGTATCATAATCCATTCGTTGCTATTGCTGTCATAGAGTAACTCTGTGTCAATAAAGCCAGGTTGTTTTGAGTGGTATTCCTTTTCAAGACCATCTACAATGCTAATGAATTCTTCTTTTGTGATTTCTTCTGCGGTTTTCATTGTTACAATTTCTGTTATAGTAGTCATATAAATATCCTCCTGTTTTTTATAGCATACACGAAATAAAACAGAAGCTATAGTAAAAAATCGACTTACTAAATATATGTATATTTTGCATTTTCTTTTACCGTAATTTTCTCTGACTGAAAGGTACAAGGAGTCGTTCCAGAAAAGCGTGTAAATTCTTTGATAAAATGAGACTGGTCAGTAAAACTATTCCAATAAGTAATATCGGTCAAACTTGCTGACTGTTGATACATTAACTGATTACTTGCATTTTGGAAACGTTTGATACACCTTAACACCTTTGGAGTATAACCCGTATAATACAAAAACATTCTTTCAAGAGTCTTTATATTTATCGCACGTTCACTACAAAATGATTTGACAGATGTGCCATCCTCAATTGCCATAAAATCTGATATTAACCGTGCTTTCTCCATAAATCCTTGATTTATAGTAAGCTCATTTATCAATACTTGCTCAATTTCAGACAATATCTTATCATTGGACTCGTTTGCAACCGCTTTCTCAAATCCTTGACCAAGAATTGGTGCCACTTCATATAGATTAGCTAATTTATCATGCAATTTTTTTAGTGAAGTATGTACAAAAGGATATAGCCCATAAGGATAAAATGATATACCGAATATGCGAATCGTATCTGCTTGATGAATAAAACTGTATCTGCTTCGCAGACCATTGATATGAAAACTTGGTGCAACTATCTTGTCACCTTCAGTTTCATAGACCATATTATCTGCTAAATTTAATATAACATCAATACTGTCTGTAGGCAGAAGTTTATAGTGTAAGTCTGCCTTTGCAACGTCAATCTGCCAAATAAATTTTACCCAAGGGATAAGTTGTGTATTCTTAATTGCGTAACGTGTAATATTGAGGATGTTGACCACCTCCGATCAAATCTTTTGAGTTATACTATCCCAAAATTCTATTTTAATATAAGTTCTGCAATTCGTTCCCCGATCGCTTTTTTGTTTTGTGGATGCAAATCCGTCGCAGAACCAACATCACCGGATAGTACCATATAGACATTGTCAATTGTCTGTGCCTTCTCTTGTTCTAACCGAATAGTTTCCCAACCAATGCCACCTATATCTGTTGGATCTTCGTAATAAGCAATCTGTACATAGTACACTGGCAAGTTAGCGTTATGCATCTGTATTCTAAATTGTTCCACCAATGTTCTAAACTTTTCATAATACTTTTTGGGGTTTTTTGCATTACTTTCTCCCTGATACCAAAGCAGTGCTTTTACCTTGTAATCCATAAGAGGAGCCAACATTGCATTGTACACACCATAAGGAAGGTATTCATAAAAGGTTTTAGTAAAGAATCCTTCCCTAAAAAATGGACCTTTCCGATAATGCCATACTCCGGTTAGATCATAAATTCTATCCTGAATCTGTAGAGTATATTCTGACTTTTCCCAAAACCGACATATTCCATTGGTTACAACTACTTTCACTGTAATCTCATTGTCCCCTTCATGGAGAAGCTCCTTTGGTACGAGATAACGCCTTGGTGGATACTGATAGTCTGTCTGTCCTACTAATATTCCGTTTACATAGGTATAGTCTGCTTCTATTAATAATCCAAGTTTCAATACAGCATCCTCAGTAGGCGGCGTATCAAGTTTTACTATCTTAGAGAAAGTATAAATACCTGCCTGATTCTCTTCGCTTTCCCATAACAGAGGAATCACGGTACGTTTCCATGGTTCTTTCTCCATTTTCTGATCTAATTGCATTAATTCATCCACTCGCGCCTGCCAGTCAATCAGCTCTTTCTTTATGAGCGCATTCATGTAATCCTTGTGAAAGCAAATCTCTTCTAACTGAATTGATTGATACAAACTAACATTTTCCTTAGATAAAAATGATTCGATTGGACATCCTTTTACGGCAGTCTGAATTAGACCAATCGGTACTCCATTCCTCTCATGTAAATACTTTGCCATAAAGAATCCAATGGCACCAAATGACCTCTTGTCATCCTTCTTTGCCTTTACCCATTTACCATCTGCAACATCCTCTAAAGGAGCATTAAAATCATAGTCAGTAGGGACCTTAAACTGTCGAATGGCATCACAGTCAAAGGCATCTATCTCCTCTTTAAAACTGTGATATACCCAGTCAATATCCAACTCCATATTAGACTGACCGCTCATAAAATATACATCACCTATTAAAATATCAGACACTTCTTGTGTCTCACCATTACAGGAAATGGTAAGGACATAAGGACCCCCGGTATTTATGTGTTCGAAACATACTGACCATGAATTCTCCATACAAAGACACTTTCGTACATCACCGGCAAATCTGACTTCTACTTCTGTTCCCTCTTTTGCTGTACCAGTAAGTATAAAGTCTTCCCCTCGTTGTAAAATCATACCATTACTAACAATCTTATGACCTAGTACCATACCATATTTTCCTTTCTAAAAGCAGTTATCTCTTTTCTGTATCTTCACTCTTTACTACTGACTGTACCTTCACAGTTGCTTTCTTTTTACGGTTTAACTGGAACACATCAAATCCAATAGCTGCTAACATAATGATACCTTTGGCCACAAACTGGTAATATACATCCAACCTTGCAAGCTGCATACCATTAGAAAGAATAGCAAGTATCAATACACCGGCTACTACACCGCTAATCTTGCCTTCTCCACCACGAACACTTACTCCACCTAATAATACTGCCGTAATAATAGTAAACTCAAGACCAGTTCCCATATTAGCTGTAACAGAACCTAATCTTGCAGAAAGAATTATGGCTCCTACACCTGTCATAAACCCAGCGATACCAGCGATAAAAATCTTCATTCCAAATACATTGATACCTGCAAGTCTAGCTGCCTCTACATTACCACCAATAGCAAACACGTAGCGTCCTATATAAGTCTTATTAAGAATAAAGCTTACAATCAGAAATAATATAGTTGCAATCACAACTGGAATAGGAAATGGACCTATGTACCCTTGGCCAATCCATTTATATGCTGTTGGAAGATTACTAATGGTCTTTGATTGGGTAAGTACAAAAGCAAGACCCTGAAAAATAGTTGTGGTACCTACTGTTGCCATAAATAACTGTAATTTTAATTTATGCGCTATAAGCATATTTACCAGGCAGATAACAACGCCTAATACTATGGATACAATGACACCAAGTACAGGTGACATACCACACTTGGTCATCAATATTGCAACTATTACTCCATTAAGGGAAATAGCAAAACCAACAGAGATATCAACTTCTCCAGCCATCATAATAAAGGAAATACCTAGTGCAGTAATAATAATGTAGGCATTCTGGTTCAATATATTGATGATATTTACAAAGGAGAAAAAGTTTGGTGAGATAATAGCAAAGATTGCGCAACACACAATCAGCAACACCCACGCCATATTATTACGCAGAAATTCTCCAACATTAAATTTTTGTTCTTCTTTCATAATATCCTCCTATAATCCCGACGCATACTCCAGAATCTTATTCTGAGTAAACTCTTCTTTATGTAGTTCCCCTGTAATAACTCCTTCATGCATTACAATAATGCGGTCACTCATACCAATAAGTTCTTCCATCTCAGAAGAAATCATAATAATAGAGATTCCTTGTTCAATGAGTGAATTCATCAACTGGTAGATTTCCTGTTTAGCACCTACATCAATTCCTCTAGTAGGTTCATCAAAGATTATGATATTACTATTGGTTGCCAGCGTCTTTGCTACAACAACTTTTTGTTGATTACCACCACTAAGATTCTTTACGTATTGTTTTATTGTTGGTGTCTTGATTCCCAACTTCTTTTGAAATTTTTTTGCCAACTCATCTATCTTTTTTACGGCCACAACCATGCCCTTTGATAATCTGGACAAGCTCATGATCGATATATTCCAATCAATCGGAAATTCCAAAAAAGCCCCTTCATTCTTTCGATCCTCAGGTATATATCCAATACCCGCAGCAATTGCATCATGAGGAGTTCGTATCTTGGTTTCCTTTCCGTTAATCTTAATCTTACCACGCTCCACCTTGGCAGCTCCATAAATTACTTTAGCCAATTCTGTACGTCCCGCCCCAACTAAGCCGGCAATTCCTAAGATTTCACCCTTATGCAGTGAAAAACTAATATTGTGGTCTCCATTGCCATAAAGATGTTCCACCTCAAGTACGGTTTCTCCCACCTTTCCCGTACGCTGTGGATAAGATTCATTGAGTTCCCGTCCAACCATCATTGTGATTAAATCCTTACGGGAAACCTCATTCATATCCTTTGTTCCAATATATCGTCCATCGCGCATAATGCTAACAACATCTGCAATCTCAAATACTTCTTCCATACGGTGGGAGATGTAGATAATTGTAACACCCTTATTTTTTAACTGCCTAATGATACGAAATAGTGTCTGTACATCAGCCACAGAGATTGATGCACTGGGTTCATCCATAATAATAAGTTTTACATTTCTCGTCAGCGTCTTCGCTATCTCAACAAGTTGTTGTTTTCCTGGTGTAAGTTCTCCTACCATAGCCTTGGGATTAATATCTACACCGAATTCATTAAAGAGTTCTATAGCTCTTCTTTCCATCTCATTAAAATCTGGTATGACAGAGCCTCCAACCTTTTCTCCCAAAAATATATTCTCAACCACTGACATTGTTGGTACCAAGTTAAATTCCTGATAGATTACACCGATGCCTTTTTCTTTCGATAAAGCCGGTGATAAGGAATTAAAATGCTCACCGGAAATAATGATTTGTCCCCGCTCAGGCTTAATGGCACCACTTATTACCTTTATTAGGGTTGATTTTCCGGCACCATTTTCTCCCATTAGTGCATGAACCTGTCCTTCTTCTATGGATAAACTGACATCGTCCAAAGCAACAACACCGGGATAAAATTTGCTAATATTTTCTAATTTTAGAATTTTACCCATTCGACTTTCCTCGTAGATCTTTCTTAATATTATGTGGAAGCAGTCTTAGGGTATCCTAGACTGCTTCCATTGACTAGTTCTTATTTCAAGTATTCATCTACATTACTTGCTTTAATATCAAATGTTGGTTCATAGTAAACACCTAAATCATCAACTGTTACGTTACCAACTACCGTATCAAACATAACTTTACCAAATTCTACACCAAATGCACCTGAGCCTCTATATGTACTTTCATTTGTAGTAGATTTCTTAATTGCTTCACATCCTGTAGAAGAATAATCACAACCAAAAATACCAAATTTACTCTTATCTACAGATGGTGTTCTCATAATAACTTCATCTGCTGGAAGTCCCATGAAATCAGAGTAAGCAAGGATACATTTTACCTCTGGATGAGAAACCAACATCATTTCTGTATATTCTTGTGCTTTTGTTGGAATAGAAGAAGCTCCTGTTGAATCATAAACTTCAACTACTTTTGCTTTCTTTGTAAGTTTTTCAATTTCTTCTAAGCCTTTCTCTCTCTTAATCGCCTCTTCTGTGTTATTCAATGCTAAGATTCCTACTTCAATACTTCCATCTTTAGCATCTGGGAAAGTTGCGTCAATCCATTCAGCTGCTGCTTTTGCTGCACTCTTTCCAAGATCAAATTGTTCTACGTTAGCAACAACATCATAATAATCTTTGCTTTCTGGAATACATCCACACATAGAAATTACTACGCCTTTTTCTTTTGCACTCTTTAATGCGTCTAAGATACCAGTTAAATCAACCGGAATTACACAAATTGCCTGGCATCCGGAGATAACCATATTTTCAATTTGTTCAACCTGCTTTGCAGTTGTCTGATCGGCTTGTGCAACAACTGTTTCAACACCATTCTCTTTTGCTGTCTTTTCCAAACTTGCTGCCAAATTTGTTGTAAACTCATTATCCATAGCTGCAACAGAAAGGCCAATCTTTGTTAACTGCTTTCCATTAATTGTTTCCACTGCTTTTTTGACGTCATCTACTACCTTGTCTGTATTGGCACTTGCACTAGGTGTTGCAGTAGCCGCTTTGTCACTTGCATTTGGTGTGACAGTAACTTTTTTATCATTTGTCTCTGACTTCTGGCTACAGCCTGCAAGTAAGCATGCAACCATGGCAATTGTTAGAACCATTCCAAGTAATCTCTTTTTCATAGTATTTCCTCCTAAATATATAATAATGTTGTATTAATAGGATAACTATTATGGAAGTAATTAAAAAGGACACTATTTTATTAAAAGGTGTCCTTTTTTGCTATTCCTGTCTCAATGTATCGATTTGTACGATTCTACCATCTTCCACATATAGAATGGTACCTGCGGTCTGGTCTATCTCATGCAATCGATGCGTAATAAGGATCACCTTCATCTTTTCAGCCAAATGTAAAATGTAGTCTCGCATATACTGTTCCTCCGCAATATCCAGTCGGAGAAATACATTATCAAGTATCATCAGATTCTTTCGAAAGCGTTCAAATCTATAAATAGCAACCAAACGATAAAAAAAATAATCCGAATATTGACGATTACGTTCCTGTAAAAAGGCAAACTGCTTGTAGAATTCCTGTAGAATAACTTCTTCTTGTACTCGACGAGTTCTAGAAAGCAATTCTCTTAAATTCCTTGGTAGCATCAGATTATGGGTCATAGGGAAAGCACTTAATAGCTTATCATACTCTCTATTCTCAATAAATATATACTGTTTCTGCTTACTTAAGCTACTATTCATTATATCATCAAAGAATTTATGGTATTCCGCGATCTGGGACTTGTTATGATTGTAAAGTCCCATAAAGTATTTTTGGTCATTCACCCCATTCCCCCAATCCTTGTCATATATGCCAAGGATATTATTACGACGAATATCCTTATATTGACAACGTCGGTTCACCTTATGAGTTATTTCTGCACCTTCTTCCGTAGGAATATTACTCTTACTATAGGTCTCTCCTAACCAATAATATGGAATATCATGCTTCAGTATGGCACTTACAGGGGCTATCTTCTTGTCCCGCCCATCACTCATAATAAGGACCCTATCACATAATTTATAAATTTCATCATATTTTTCACCAAAGATTACAAAGGAACAGTTTTTGTCCTTTTGACTCTTCATCCATTTTTTCAAATAAGCTAGGTCACTTACCTGCAAGATATTATCCATATAGTCAAATAAGATTACTTTACTACCATATGATATAGCTTTTGCCAAACAAACCAATAGTCGTTCAAAGAATCCCATAGCCTTTATCTGTGTCTCAGGCTGGAAAGGAAAATCTAACGTATGTAAGAGATTCGCTGTTTGAATATTCATAGCTTTCTTGCTTGGCATAATGCCTTTCTTACGGCTACGAGCCACATAGATATTCTCAGCAATCGTATAACTTTCAATTAAAACTTTATCCGGACTGGCATAAAAGATCTCATGCTTATTGATAATTTCCTGCAAGCTTCTAGGGGTAATGGGTTCCTCTCTCCAATAAAGTTGCCCCTGGTACGAAGTTTTCTTACCAATCAGAACTTCCTTTAACATGTCTTTACCAGAAGAACAATTACCAAGAACCAATAGCGTCTCTGATTGGTATAGATCCATGCAAAAATGATCTAGACCAGCTCCTTCCCCCGCACATATGCCTCTCGCTCTTACCATTTCAACTTTACTCATGCTCTCTCACCTTCGGAATAATAGTCATTACATCCGTTCCAAGATACTTAGTTGAATGAACAGTAATTCCATAATCAACGCCATAACAAAGTCTGATACGATCATTTACATTCTTCAGTGCAATTCCCGTCTTCTGCGGCTTAGTATCTACTGTACTTCTCTGATTATACTCATCATTACAACGAAGTCGTTCATTAATCCGTTGCAACACTTCCTCGTCCATTCCTACACCATTATCGGAAACTAATAATTTCACATTTTTCTCCGTTTCAAAGACTTTTATTGCTACAGTACCTCCATCCTTTTTACGCTCTAATCCATGAAATATAGCATTCTCCACAATAGGTTGTAATGTCATTTGTGGAATCTTATAGCTGTAGCATTCCTCATCCACCTCTATCTCCAAATGAAATTTGTCACCAAAACGATATTCCTGAATATAAAAATAATCCAAAATATTATTTATCTCGTCTCGTATGGTGGCAATATTTCCCTTATTGGAGATACAGTACCTAAAAAACCTAGATAAGCGTTCTGTCATGGAAGCAATATTTTCATTACCTGCCATTAAAGCTTCTCCTCGAATAGAATCCAAAGTATTGTAAAGAAAATGTGGATTTATCTGACTCTGCAAAGCTTGATACTGCATTTGCTTACTCAATACCTTAGACTCATAATCCTTTTCAATTTCCGCTTTCTGTCTCTCACAATCCTCTTCTACTTTCACAATATATCGATTACATCGTCTGCGAATAACAATAAATGAAAAGATATATAAAATGAGACCTATTGCAATTACAACTACTGTTTCTAACCTCATATATCCTCTCCTTAATGTAGTTTACGATATTCACTTGGCTTAATGCCAACAATCTTTTTAAATAGTTTTCTAAAATATTTCTCATCTATATAACCCACGTCTGTAGCAATAGCCTTAATGGGTAAGGTTGTAGTTTTCAATAATGCCTTGGACTGCTCCATTCTAAGTTGTGTCAAATATTCAATATAGTTGACACCTTCTACCGTCTTAAACAATTTTGAGAAATATGCAGGGCTAAGATCAACCAACTGCGCCATCTCCTCAAGAGAAATATCCCGCATATAGTGCTGACTTATGTATTGTTCTGCTTTTATAATAGGTAGCTGTTTCATGGTAAGTTTTTTATCATAGTAAGCCTGAACAGACTTACTAATGTATAGTTTCAAATGCAAAAAGACACCAGAAACAGAATCCTGGCATTCAAACTCTTCCATTTTATGTTCTATCTTCTTACTCTCTATATGGGTATCCTCTTCCGTCATTAACGTTTCAACCATGGTAACTATTCTACGAATAAAATCAAAAAAGCCTCCCAAATTAATCTCTGGTTCTTGATATACATTGGTCTCCATTACAACAAGTAATTCACTAATCTTATTTTGATTGTAGCTTTCTAAGGCCGTCTTAAATTCAGTCCACTCCTTATCCGTCCAAAAGTTGGCGTAGACACTTTGATGTATATGTAACTTACTATACTCTAGATATTCACGGTCTGAAAGCAGTAATCTCTGTTGCCAGGCAACTCGTGCTGTCCGAATAGACTGTCTCATATCTCTAATTTGTTTCACTGGAAGTCCAACCCCTATAGTTACTTCAAACTGGCCATAGATATCCCTATCCCTCACCATAAGTTTTAAAAACTCAAACAACTGAGCTTTGATATAGCTATAATCATTTTGTTGATAGTTTAGTAACAGATATACCCCATCATCCTTGGCAACTGAAATTGCCTCCCCAACAGAAATAACCTTATCCAAACTCCTTAGCACGTCCTCTGAAAATTTAGATTGACTCTTATTTAACTCAATCTTATTGGATTTAATAAGAACTGCCTGAAAGATGTCTTTCTTGAACAGTCTACCATTCAGGTAATCTTCCTTCGTTAAATCCTCCACATCCATATCGCTTGTCAATTTGTTTAACAAGGTAAGCTTTTCGTTCTTCTCTTTATTATGTATGATTGTATTAACATTTTGTACATTCTTTTGGTCTATGATACCGTTAACGGCTTTCTGTAATGATGCATTGAGATCATCCCTATTGATTGGTTTAACTAAAAAATCCACTACTCCATATTGTAATGCTTGTCTAGCGTATTCAAACTGTTTGTATCCGCTAATCACAATAAAAGCTGTATCCATATTCAATTTTCTTACTTGTTGGATAATTTCTAAACCATCATATACTGGCATACGTATATCAGTCAACACGATATCTGGCTTGTGTTTTACTATACTCTCTAATGCCATTTCCCCATCTCGACAAATATCAATAACATCTATATGCAGTTCTTCCCAATCACCTAGGCATTGAATTAATTGGCATATCTTATATTCATCATCCACTATAATTGCTCTATACAAAATGTTACCTCCAATACAAAGATAGCTTTTCTAAGATTCAGCTTTATTATATTAAGATAAAGAAATAGCGTCAACATAAAGTTTACTAATTTTCTCTGAAGTTACTAAATACTTATATATACTGGATTTTATATGCTAATTTTCAAGATACACCAAAAGTACAAATACTTTTTTATTATTTGAATCATATAAATTATTGCAAAAATGTCATATACCCCTGTCTTTACCTTGGTTTTGGCTTCTTTCTACACATAATTTCTGTTTAAATATGTATAATCTTGAAATAATTTTCTATAAATACATACATTTTTGTATAATAAAGTATGTAATAATCTAATTTTGCATATTTGATATATTAATTGTATTTTAAAGAAAATTATGGTATAATTAGTAATTGCTAGGAAGTACGATTTTTGACAGGAAAGGAAGAATGACATGAATAATGTATCTGCAATCGATATTTACATGCAAAAAGTATATAAAGGAGTTATTTTCTTAGTGACGTCCTCATGTTTGTGCGCAAGCATGGTATTTCTCGTATTAAAAATTTTGAACTTTTTCCCAGATGTACCTTTATGGACATTTTTCTTTTTTATTGTAGTAACCCTTTTATATTTTATATTTGGTTTGTACCTTATTCGCAATTGTATGAAAGATGGTAAACTTGATCCGAAATGGTTGAAAGCAGGTAAAATATTCTTTGTTGTTATGGTGATAATACATCTTAATACTATTGGGTATTTATTACCTTTAAGAACTTGGTGGGGAGTATGCATTTATGGTCTCATATTATCCGCATTATTTCTGGATTGGAAATTAACAGTGTTTACTTCTATTGTCGTAGATATATCCTTAGTTTTAATATGGATTATAACTGGTAGCCATTCCTTACCTGCTAAAGATACGTTATTTGTCACAGATTTTGTAGTCTTACTTGCTTCTATCTTCTTTTGTACATTGAGTACTGTATTGATATCATTTTTTGCAGGAAGCTATCTTGCAAATGCAAAGAAAGATGAAATTGAAAAAAATAATAATCGTGTGCAAAATGTACTGAATAAGGTGAATGGACTAGTCGACAAATTAAGCGAGGCAAGTAAAGCTTTACTTGATACTACACAAAATGAAAGTGCTGCAACACAAGAACTTTCTGCTATAAGTGAAAGTCTTTTAGAGAAAAGTGGAAAAATCTTGGATGATTCCTCTGAAAGTAAACAAAATTTAATGGAATTAGTGAACGGCAGCAAAGCCATGGCACAAAAAATGCAAGAGATAGAAGGTATATCCATAGATCTTGTAGATAAATCTTCTGGTAATGAACAGGCAATGAATGATTTAATAAGTATTAGTGAAAAAGTTGCAATATCCACTAAGATAACACTTGGTGTTACAGATAAATTATTAACAGAAACAAAGAATATAGGAGATACCTTAGACATCATCAACCAGATTGCTGAGGCAACTAATTTACTTTCACTAAATGCTTCCATTGAAGCTGCTAGAGCAGGAGAAGCCGGTAAGGGCTTTGCAGTAGTTGCGCAAGAAATAGGTAAATTGGCAAGTAATACCAAGGATTCTCTAAATAATGTCAGTGATATCGTCTCCAGAGTACAGAATGGAACAATAGAAGTTTCAAAATATATGAATCAAAATACAAGTCAATTGATGGAACAAAATAAAATGTTACTAGACACCATTGAGGGAATTCGTGGGATGATACAGTTTTTAAAAGATCTAACGAAAGCAATTGCTCTTGTATACGATTTGCACAAGAATCAAAGTAATGTTGTTGAAACGACAGTAACTATCAATGAAAGTATCTCCTATAAGATTGAAGAGGAAAACAAAGATTTTACTAATATTACCGAAATGGTACAAAGCAATACTCAAGAAATAAGCGATTTAATGAATCAAGTAGACAAATTAAATGAGATGATTTTTGAACTGGAAGAATTATTAAAACAATAGTTAAAAGTAGCTCTTTCTTTGTAAGATTCAGATATGAAATCTTACAAAGAAAGAGCCAAAAAGAAAATCTATTCTCATATCATTTAGGGACGACGTTCATCTTCTTTACAGTAACATTCGGAGAATCTCCCTGCAAAAGAAGGCTCTCTTTGTGCTTCATATAGATGGGAAATATCCCCCAAAGACTGAGCTCGAAAACAAGCAATTCCCTCTCTTCTTTCTTCTGTGTATATTGTTGACACAGAACTTGGAGCTGCACAGAACCCTTGCCATAACACATAAGGTGACATATTCATTAAATGGCTTATCAACACACATCCTAACCCATAGTGACAAAAAAATACAAGGGTATCCTTATTTGGATTTACTGCACGATATAAAAGTCCATCTCTAACATAACCGTGTTGGGCTAATAGCTCATCAAAATGCCGACATACCTCATCATATTGTTCTCCCACTTTTCCTTCTTTTATCACATCAACATTTTTCCATTGTTCTCGATCCAATAGTAATGGTTCCTTTGACCAATCCTGTGGAAGCCAGTCCCATATGATTGTTTCTTCTCCATTTAAATCAGGCCGCTTAATACGTGCCGGAAACTCCTGTAGCCAATCACATACCTTACCTTCCCTCCCCAATTTCTTAAGCGTACAGGAGGCAGTTTCTTTCGCTCTTCCTAAAGGCGAGACATAATACTCCTTAGCTTCAATCTTTTCCATTCGTTTTGCAAGGAGCTCTGCCTCCTTCCATCCTGATTTTGTTAATGCATCAACACTGTAATCAGGGTCAGCATGACGAATTATCATTAATCTCATAGTAATGTCCTCCTATGTATTTTCTTTATCCGTTTTCTTTACATTTATAGGCACCTATATCCTTTACTCCTATAATATAACAAGATACTTCCAAATATTTTTATTATAATCAAACCTTAGTTCTAAATCAAGATTAAAACACCAATTATATGATATCGCTAATCCCTCTCTTCATAAGCCGCTCGAATAATATCATCAATTCCCGCTTCTTCAATGGAAACATCTTTGATCTGTGCATTCATACTTAATGCTTCAATTAATTTTGCTGCAGTAATATCATTTTTCATGAAGCGATATTTTGCTATATTCCCATCACTTTCTATCAGCTGACATTTTTCGTGCGTTGCAAACTGTTCATCATAATATTCAACCACCAAAGTTTTATATGGTGCTATGCGGTCTACGATATCGTCCAGATTGCCATCCTCCATCAGTTGGCCATGGTTTATTATGATTAAACGATTACATAGCTGTTGTATATCTCCCAAATCGTGTGTCGTTAAAATTATCGTTGTACCCCTTTGCTCTTTGATTTCTTTTACAAATTTGCGAAGTGAATATTTGGAGCTAACATCTAGTCCAATGGTAGGTTCATCTAAAAACAACACCTTTGGTGAATGAATCATAGCAGCAACCAGATCTCCCTTCACCCTTTGTCCTAAAGACATTTGACGAACAGGTTTGTCTATTAGCTCTTTGATACCCAATATAGTATCCATCTCATCCAGAGTTTTCTGATACTTCATTTTGTCTATCTGATAAATATGTCTTAATAGTTCAAAGCTCTCACCTAATCGCAAGTCCCAATTGAGCTGAGAACGCTGACCAAATACCACACCAATATGCTGCACCACCTCTTTACGATGCTTAGTGATATCTTTTCCATCAACCATAATCTCACCCTCAGTTGGTGTTAATATGCCTGACATCATTTTGATTGTTGTACTTTTCCCTGCTCCATTTGGCCCAATGAAGCCTACTATCTCACCTGCTGGAATTGTAAAATTCAAATTTTTAACAGCAGGAATCACCTTGCTATCTCTAGTTACTAGGGCTTTAAGAGCACCCTTAAGGCCCCCTTCCTTTTTCACTACATGATAATCCTTACTTAGATTTTTTACTTCGATCATATTCATAATTTAATTTCCCACACTTTCATATTTCTTTAAACCAATATTAAAGAATAAACCTGCCACTATCATAACCAATATTCCAACTAAAAAAGTAAGTCCTATTGCTCCAGGAAACTGGGCATATGTACTTTGAATACCAAGCATATCAGATACCGGATAAAAGCTTACCCAACCAATAGGAATCAAATATGTCAAGATAAACTGGACACTCTCCGGATACATAGAAATGGGATACATTGTGGTTTTATCAAAAACTTCCTGTGTGTACTGACCAAAATCATTTGCACTTCTTGTAAAAAAGGAGGTGGTTCCTAACAAAATATAGATCCCTCCTCTAATCAATGTAGCTCCTACTAAAAGTGCAAGCAATGTTATTATGTTTGGGATATTCCAATGAAAACCCACCTCATAACACCCATATCCAAATACAAGTATTCCTGGTACTAAATCCGTAAGTCCAAACACATTAATCTGAGTAAAGAAAAACTGATACAATACACCAAGTGGTCTTGTCAAATACCTATCAAACTCACCTTCTAGTACGAAGTAACCCATAAACCATCCCTGGATAAAAAATATCATAGATAGGGCATGTGTAATCACAGAAAGACCATATAAGAATGCTAACTGACCGTAATTCCAGCCATTGATTTGTCCAAATTCCTGTACCACAAATTGTATCGTAGCAAAGCCTACGATGAACTGAATGGGATTCGATAAGAGCCATCCCAATATACTGGATGGATATTCGATAATAGTGAGAAATGCAATTTTTATACATACTCTTGTCACATCTAGGTAATGAAGTAGAGATTTGATACATTTTTTCATTTTCTCAACCTCCTTGAATCATAATCTTTCCAGTCACTTTTTTTTGCATAGCTCGATAGATAAAAAATAAAACAATTGTCCAAACAAGCTGGATTAAGAGCCCCCGAATCAAAGATTCCATTGTATATTTTCCAATGAATATGTCTAATGGCATTTGATACAGATAGACAAACGGCAGTACCTCTAATATACCTTGAAACCAGTCTGGAAAAAACCAAATTGGAATAATACTTCCTGACAGCAATCTAATCAAATGCTTTTTCACCTGAATCAGAGCATCCATTTCTATCACAGAAAATGCCAACATCCCAAACAAAACAGCCAAGTACCAATTAACAAAAAAGGCAAGTGTTAAGCTACCTATGAATAGAAAAAAGCTCATAACACTGTCCGGTGCTGGTAGTTTGATTAAAATACTTCCAATGATTAAGATCGGCAACAGGTTTTGGAACAGCAATGCTGTTACACCACCCAAGTTTTCTGCAAAATAAACATGAAAGATATTTACCGGTCTCATCATATCAATGGCTATCGTACCTTTTCTGATACTAAGTGTAATTCTGCGCTCAACATTTGTTGTCAGTACCACAGAAATCATTGAAGAAACCACCGTATAAGTCAGCATAGTATTTACTGTAACTCCTTGTACTGAAGTGGCATTTTTAAACAGAGCTTGCCAAAAATATGCTGTTGCTACCATAATAATCGTCTGCATTAATATATTGCCATAGACATCAAACTTATATGCCAGACTTTTTAATATCTGAATTTTGTATACATAAAGATAGACTTTACTACTTTTCTCCTTCATCCTTACCCCTTTCTACACTCTTTCGATAATTCAGTGGGCTCATCCCCATTTTATTTTTAAATAGTTTTGAGAAATAGCTACCATCTGAAAAGCCTGTTTCAAATGCAATCTGTGTAATTGTTTTATCCGTATTCTTTAATAAGAAACAACTCTTTTCGATTCGATAGCTACTGACATACTCCATTGGTGTCAAATTCAAATATCGATCAAACAACGCAATTCCCTTTGTTTTTCCTACCTGTCCAACAGTACAAATATCCTGCAATCCTATTTTTCGATGATAATTATTTTGTATAAATATGATCATAGTCTTCAGTAATGCCAAATTCTCATTTGGAGAATGTTCATTGTCTGAGGATATCTCCATAGTCTCATATAAAGCCACCCAAATACTAAATAGACATTGCATCACCATCAGTTCACCTGTATCCTTCGTTAAAGCTTTCTCTATGTATACAATATTCTCAAATATTAGCTTATGCCTACTTACATTTTCATTTAACAATAGATAAGGTATGTTAGCATTGTCAATAACCGAAACTACAAATTGTTTCGCTACATGGTTTGACGAACATAAAATAGAAGGATGAAAAATTAGACAATATAATTCACAATCCGACTGATCAGTAGCAATCACATGTAGTTGCCTGGAGTTTACAAAAATACCTTCCCCAGCCTTCATTCTCACCATAAATCCATTGAGTTGATACAGTATACTTCCAGAGCTAACATACACAAATTCAACCTCATCGTGCCAATGGATGGAGATATCATTAAACGTACATTGGGAAGAAATATAATTTTTTCTATAAATAATAGGATGATCAGGAATATCATAATGAAGTATTTCGGATGCATCTGACCGAATGTCTGACATATTTATTCTCCTTTTACTCAAATGTATATAGTCTGGATCTCCATGCAGGCTGTGATTGCTTCGTTATACTGATTGAATTATATTTCATTAAGAATAGAATTACTATAATAATATCTCTCAATTTATGTACTATTTTTCGCAGTGTATCGTATTGTAGCAATATCTCATAATGATCATCACAGATGGTTATGCTATGAATACTTTACATCAGTAAGTTTTTCACCGCTTCTAATATGTTGCAGATACCAAGACCTGTGTCCATTTAATCTATTAATATAATAAATAGCTATTACTCCAAGTTTTAAATGACCTGGAATAATAGCTATTAGTTATGCCTTCGGTAGACTCTTCCGTATTAAATAATTATATTATTTATCCTACTATAGAACTAAGGATGGAGCTGCATATACTCGAGCTTTCATTTCGTTATCCAACATATATAACCCTTTTGGATCACCTGCAAATAAATCATATTTTTTGATATTATCATCTGCATTCTTTTCTTCCTCGCCCTGTTCTTTGATAAACCAATCAAGGAACTGCATAGTACGAAAATCGCTTATTTTATATGCTTCCCCATAAATTTTATTTATGGAAGCCGTTACATATTCTTCATGCTCCAAAGCTTTTACCAATGGTTCTCTAAAATTACTATATTTCTCATTAAGTCCTGCAATATCTGTTAAGACAACTGATTCACCATTATTTAGTATATATTGACGAAGTAGCATTGCATGGTCTCTTTCCTCCTGGGTTTGGATATAAAACCAATTTTCAAATCCAGCTAGATTTTGATCTGCATAATAATTTGCCATATCTAAATATAAATATGCAGAGTACAGTTCCTTATTAATCTGTTCGTTTAATAACTTTGTTATTTCTTTGTTAAGCATATTAATCCTATCCTTTCTTTTAAATATAGAGTTTATAGTTTCTTTATACATTAAAATGTAATTCTTAATGTGATATACCTTTATTCATCTCTTCGGATAAGTTGGAGGAACACAATTGTTTTAGATTATATCTATATGATACCACATATCTCCAGCTTTCACAATATTCCATACATGTCCATTGTTTTCATAAATGCATTTGAATATAAATACTTTGTTTATCTCATTATATAACATTATAACCGTTCTTTCCACCTTATTCCATATATTTCTTCATAATACTGACCTTTGGCTATGTTCCAATTATGTCAGACACTGCTTTGGAAAGTATGACTGGTAATAGCCCGGTTGGGGCCTTTGCAACATTCGGGAAAAACTACCCTTTAAATTAGGGAATAGAAATGGGAAACTGTTGTCTCCTACAGTTTCCCATCTAATTTATATATTGTCGATTCTCTTAATTACTACATAATAGCTATAATCCTTATTTACATAAATCTGTACTCTGTCACCTATCTTATGGCCGAAGAGAGCTTTACCCAGTGGAGATTCTATGCTTATTTTGTTCTTTAGGGAGTTACCCTGAACGGTAGTGACTATTTCATAAATCACTGTATCGTCATCCTCTTCAAGATACAACTCCACTTTCTTATTAAGGCCAACTTCATCTTCCTTGGAATCCTCCGACACAATGATTGCTGTCTTAATCATTCTTTGTAGATAACGAATACGGCTCTCGTTCTTATTCTTATCTTTTTTTGCTGCATAATACTCAAAGTTTTCACTAAGATCTCCTTGGGCTCTTGCTTCCTTTACAGCCTCTAAGGCTTCCTTACGAACCACTAACCTTCGGTATTCTATCTCTTCTTCCAACTTCTTTATATCCGATTGGGTTAATTTATTATACATACCATCCCTCTTTAATCTAATTGATACCAGAATGCAGGTACTGTTAACAAATCTTCAGAAGCAGCAGTATATCCATAATACATAATCTGACCTTTAGGGGTAAGAAATATAGCTGTACCTGGGGAAGCTCCCGGATTTCTTAACCAACTGTTGTTACCATGGTTTTTTAATACTTCTTTGTATTTTAATTGCTCTTCTGCACTAAGTATAAATATCCTATCCACAGTATCATTGCCACCTAAGGTGTGATACTGGCTATTATCTGCTGAAATCACTTGGGTTTCTAATATATAGTTACATTCTTCCTTCGTAAAATTATTCTCAAGAAATTGAGTATTCAGATAGTTCCTTAGAGAAGAGTTCTCCCATGTAACATTCCCTTCATATATGGAATAGGGAAGATCTAAGATTCCATCAACTTTCACAAGTAATGCCTTATTATCCTGTTTTTCTGCAATCACCCAATTAGTATTTCCTAACCTGATTTTCTCTCCAACATTTTTAACTGTCAATTGTTTTTGTTCAATCTCAGCAATCCATTGATTGGCTTTTTTATATCCATCTGCTGCTAAAAAGGCATCCTTGGCTTTATCGTAATCTTTTTTACCAAGATTTTCTCCTGACATAATATCATTACCTACTTTGTAACTATATTCCTGTAGGTACTTATCACTGTTTTTATAGCCATCTAGGTCTGTAAATATACTGACTGCCCACCGATTCATTCCAGCTTTGCCTACTACCCTACCTAACTGAAAACGAAACAGATTTACTCTTGAAAATATAATTAAAACTATCGCACAGGCAACTACTAAATAAAACGTATACACGCCACGTCTTCTTTTTTTTAGTAATTTATCGTATGAGTTTTTACATAGGGCATGAATCTCAGCAGCATCCTTATAATCTTTTAATTCCTTTAAAAGCTTATCTGCTTTGTTTAGATCATCTGCTGATTTTGCATTCTCAACTAATTCTCTGGCATCCACAAGCTTTGCATCATTAGACAAAATCTTAGCTTCTTTGGCTAACACCTTACACTGCTTGGATAATTCCTTAGCGTCCTGAAAGTCTCCTAGTTTATTAAAATCATCGGCCAACTTATTATAAAATTTAACCTTTTCCTCAGTAGCAGTCATACATGACATACTATCGAATAGCAATTTTAAATTATGATACTGCTGATCTTTAACACTTGGTCCTTCAGCTTTTTTCTTATCTTCGTTCATAGCCAGATTCCTTCCTGCGTTCTTTACATAAATATTCTATAAGCTATTTTAACATACTTGTCAAGATTTATACCTTATGTTTTTTCACAGCTTCAGCCAACAAATATTCTATCTGACTATTAATGGAACGGTAATCCTCCTCCGCCCAAGCCGCTAGTTCATTCCACAGACTTGGTGCAAGGCGAAGAAGCACCTGCTTCTTCGCCTTTTCCTGCTCCTTAAGTTTCCGTTCCCTATTTTTCACCTGCGCCTCTAACAACTCTAACTGCTCTAACTTTTTTCTCAGTCTATCTTCTCTTTCTTCTAACTCAGGTTTCATTTAAACCTCCTGATTAATAAATACTACCACTATTTACAATCGGCTGGGCATCCTTATTACCACAAAGAACTACCAACAGATTACTTACCATTGCAGCCTTTCTTTCTTCATCAAGAACCACAATTTCCTCTTCTCCTAATTGATCGATCGCCATCTTCACCATACTCACGGCACCCTCTACAATCTTTTGTCTGGCTGCAATAATGGCAACTGCTTGTTGCCGCTGAAGCATGGCTGCAGCTATTTCTTCTGAATAGGATAAATGGGTGATTCTCACTTCTTCGATTAGTAGACCTGCACCAGTTACTCGTTGTTGTAATTCCTCCTTCATACTATTAGCAATCTCCTGACTGCTTCCTCGAAGGGTCTTTTCATCACTGTCCTCTTCCATGGTATCATATGGATATAGTCTAGCTATGTTACGAATGGTAGAATCACATTGGATGGACAGATACGTTTTATAGTTTTCTACTTCAAACACTGCCTTAGTAGGGTCTACTACCTTCCAGATTACCACAGCACCTATAATAATTGGATTCCCCAGTACATCATTTACCTTTTGTTTTTCGTTTTGTAAGGTAAGAGTTTTTAAGGAAATCTTCTTACTCGAATTACTGCTTGTATTGACAGTTGCAGATACTCCTGTTGGTGTAGCACCAACTGCAAATGTCCTTGCGGAAGGATTAAATGCTGTAGCAAAAGGATTTACATAATAAAAACCTTCCTCCTTCACTGTCCCATAGTACCGGCCAAATAACGTCAGTACTAAAGCTTCATTGGGTTTGATAATATGAAGTCCACTTACTAAAATAAAAAACAGGATAAATGCCACAATACCAATTCCTAGTAACAGCCCTCCTACGATACCATTTCCCTGATAAAGCAGAATGCTTGCTACAACAATCATCCCGTTAGAAGCTAGGATTTCCAGCAATAGTAATAACAATGCCACTCCACCACTAAATGGATGTATGATTTTCTCTTCTACCCCTTTTTTATCTATTATACTAACATTTTCATTTTCCACTTAAACGACCTCCCATATAATAATAATAATAATATCATTTTGATATCATTATTATATTAGGAGTTGTTAAAAAATGCAAGGTTTCTCATTAAAATCTAATAAAACAATTATAATAACCATTCCTTCGCCTTCTCCAAATCATCCATGCAGGTAATAACTGCCGGAAAAGCAGAACTATGCTTTCGTACATATCGCTTAAGCTTAAAGCTTAGTCCTATAAAAACAATTCTTTGAAAAGTCTTTCCACAGATCATCATGGAATCTAGTAGGTATTGGAGGAATTCCTTATTTACCGCAGACTGATTCAGCACAATTGCCACAAAAGAACTAGTAGAGGGTTTTGCCATCTGAATTAGGTCCTGGTCAAACTTTCTTTTCATGTCCTCAAGATTATCAATGGAGTCTAGGTGCTGTGACCATATCTCCCCATGATTATAATACAGAGTAAAGGACTTTTTCTTTATTCCTAAATTATTATGTATCAATCCTATCATCCCCTAGTCATCTAATACAGTGAATACTATCCATCACTGACCAGCCAGCTCTTTCCATCTGTCGATTGAAATAGCAAGCTTCACAATCTGGCTATCTATTCATCAATCAATTCAGACAATGGCTTGCCTTCTAGGATATGATGGCACCAGTCTATAGTCCTTTGGGTAATTAGAATACCAAAATACAAGGTAGACATCTTATAATAATGCTTTTGGATATTCTCGAACTCTTTTAACTCCTGAGCCATCGTCTTTAGTCTCTTAAGATATTCTATATTATTACGCTCATAATTCTTAAGCTGCTGCTCTCTAATCCCAGCAGGAAGCTGATTAAAGAAATAAATCTTAATCAGGTTAGGGTTGACTCCCTCCATAATTTCCATTGGAGAACTAAGCCACTTAAAGAATTCATTTTCTCCTGTCTCCGTAGCCAAATAGTAGATTTTCTTTCTTCCTCCCAGAGATTCCTCTCTAGTGGTGACAAATCCTTTCTTTACCAATCTGTTTAATGCCGGATATAGACTACCGAAGCTGGCCTTATAGAGTATGCCAAACCTCTCTCCTATGCATTTTTTAATATCATAGCCGGTTTGCTCATGATCTAGAATGATTCCTAAAATAAGCGATTCTAACATCTTATCCTCCTATATAATATATCTAAGTGATGTAGCTTATCGATATATCGTTTAGATATATTATACTGCCTATATTAAAAATATCAATACAATCATATCCAATCGATGAAAAAGACCTATAAAAGAGGTCATCCCTCTTTTTATAGGTCTCATTGCTTTTATTTACAAAGCTCATCTATGGTGCCAAAAGAATAGCCCATTTCTTCCCATTTACCAAGTAGTTCATCTAAAATTTGGCCGTTGGTCTTAGAGGTGCTGTGAAGTAACACGATAGCTCCAGGATGAATCCTTCCCAACAGCTTCTTATATGCCTCCTCCTTCGTTGGCTGTTTATCCTGATACCAATCTACATAAGCCAGACTCCAAAAGATGGTCTTATAACCCATGGCTTTAGCCATTTTCAGGTTTTCAACACTATACTTTCCTTGCGGTGGACGATAATATTTGACCATTTTTTTACCGGTAGTAGTCTCAAACAGATCCTCCAGTTTAGACAGTTCCTTTTGAAAAGCGTCCTGGCTACTGATGGCAGACATATCTGGATGACTATAGGTGTGATTTGCCACTATATGGCCTTCCTCCACCATTCTCTTTACTAATTCCGGGCTGGTCTTAATATAGTTACCAACTAAAAAGAAGGTTGCTTTAGCATTGTGCTTCTTTAGTGCATCTAGAATAACTGCTGTATTACCATTTTCAAAGCCAGCGTCAAAAGTTAGATATATGACTTTTTTACTGGTATCTCCAATATAATAGGTATCGTATGGTTTTAACTGTTCTGGAGAAGCATTGGCAGTTGGTGGCTGTCCTTCACCAGAAAATCCAAGGCCCCAGTTTTCACAGTTTTCCTTGATGGAGTCACTTACTGTTTCTATCTGATCAATTTGGCCACTGAAATTGGCCTCTCCTTTTATACTGGCACTGCCACTGACTCTGATATTCTCACTCTCCTGTCCATGAACCAGATAACCAAGCCCTTGACCTACTACATACGATCCAACCGCAATGACTGCTATTAGTAAAACTCCCTTTAGATTTACTTTCCTCATGAAAAGCCTCACATAATATTATTACTAGTAATATATTAGTGCTTTTCCTCTGACATTCCATATATCGCAACTATCTTTATCAGGAGATCTACAATTTTCTCCATATCCTGCACAGGCACATACTCATATTTGCCGTGAAAATTAAAACCACCTGCACAAAGATTTGGGCATGGAAGCCCCATATAAGAAAGTCTAGCTCCATCCGTACCTCCTCGAATTGCCACAACCTTTGGCTTAATATCCAATTGTTCCATGGCTGCCTTGGCATTATGAATCAGGTGCATATGAGGCTCTACCATTTCCTTCATGTTATAGTAGCTGTCCTTTACAATGGCAGTTACCGCACCGTCACCGTATTTCTCATTTAGATACGTGGCAATTTTACCAAATCGTTCCTTCTTCGCCTCAAACTGCCCCTTATCATGATCACGAATGATATAACTCATAGTGGCCTCTTCCACACCACCCTCCATATGATCTAGATGATAGAAGCCTTCATAACCTGTAGTATTGGCAGGATCTTCAAACTTAGGAAGCATATTATGAAATTCCATGCCAATATGAAGTGCGTTGACCATTTTATTCTTGGCATAACCTGGATGAATGTTATTTCCCCTAATAATCAGCTTGGCTCCAGCTGCATTAAAGTTCTCGTATTCAATTTCTCCAAGCTGTCCACCATCAACAGTATACGCATAGTCAGCACCAAACCTCTTCACATCAAAGAAATCTACGCCTCGGCCAACCTCTTCATCTGGTGTAAAGCCAATTTTTATTTCTCCGTGAGGAAGCTCCGGATGTTTTACCAAATATTCCACCATAGTCATAATCTCAGCCACGCCAGCCTTGTCATCTGCTCCTAATAATGTGGTTCCGTCTGTGACTACCAGGTCTTTCCCATGAAAACCTTCTAATTCTGAAAATTGCCTTGGAGATAACACCACATTTAACTCTTTATTAAGCACAATATCTCCACCTTGATAATTTTCTACTACCTGAGGCTTAATATTCCGACCAGATAGGGAGGGAGCCGTATCCATATGTGCTATAAACCCAATCACCGGAATTCCTTCTTTGGTTGCAGAAAGTGAGGCATAGATGTAGCAGTGCTCCTCATCTAGGGAAGCTTCTACGCCCATTTCCTTTAGTTCCTGCACCAGAATTCTAGCAAGGTCAAACTGCTTAGACGTGCTTGGAAACTGCTCTACCTCGTCCTCAGACTGGGTGTCAATTACAATATATTTTAAAAAACGCTCTAACACTGTACTCATAGTATCAATCTCCTTTGTTCTAATGATATTTGTTGTACCTCATTTTATTCAAGAATCCGATTCTCTTTTATTCTTTACCATTTCAATTTATTTTATCGGTATAAGAATAAAACTTCCATAGATGTATAACTTCCATGAAAACTATCTTTGAAATCTTTTTATTTTGATTTATAATAAATAACTAGGTGGACTTTTGACACTAGAAGTCTATAAGGAGGGAACTATGACCAAGAAAGAAGTATTGGAATTAAAAAAACGATTTACCAAAAATGGCTGTACCTTTACGAAGATGTGCGGTTGCTATGTTAATTCACAAAAAGAAATCGTGCTAACCTTTACTGACACTTTTTTAAATCTGGAAGAAGAGGAATTTAATAAATATCTGGATATCGCCAAAAAGACCTTATCCGGAACCATTGGCAACAACCTGTTGGAGCTTTCTTTTCCTTTAGAAGAAGAGAAACCAGGGGGTAAACAACAATTCTTAATGGGGCTAAGAGAGAGCAAACTTAAAAATGATGCTCTCTTAGAAAGCTTCTATCATATGATTATTGACAGCTATGACTATGCCGGGAACTATTTAATCTTAGTGTACCACGATGCTTATGATGTTATGACTAAGACCTCTGACAACCGCAAATTGGACGAGTCAGAAGAGGTATTTGAATACTTACTTTGTTCCATCTGCCCAGTTTCCTTATCTAAACCAGGACTTGGCTATCTGCAGGACGAAAACCGTATTGGACCTCGAATCAGAGATTGGGTCGTTGGTGCACCGGATACCGGATTCATCTTCCCAGCCTTCACTGATCGAAGCACTGATATTCATTCCGTTATGGTGTATGGAAGGGATGCCAAGGATCCTCATATAGAGCTAATGGAGGAGGGACTTGGATGTCCAAGTAGAAAAACTGCTACCCAGCAGAAAAATGAGTTTCATGCCATTATAAAGCAAGCCATTCCAGACAGAGATCTATGCACCAAGGTCATGATGGAGATTCAGGAAGGTTTGACCCTACTGGCTGATGAACAGGCTGCTCTAAAAGTGGATGAAGAAGAGCCAATGGTTCTTACCAATCAAGCGGTACAAACCATTCTCACCGACAGTGGCCTAGAGGAAGAAGTTTCTTCAAGGATTGAACAAGCCTACGAAGAAAGCTTTGGAGAGACGCCTCCTGTGGTAGAGCACCTAATTGATACTAAGGTTCTTGCTGAGAGTGCTAAGATAAAACGAGAACTCGCCCTAGAGGAAAAAGTACAAAAATTGACAGAAAAGCTAGAGGAAAATGAACAGCTTTCTGATTCTTCATCTCTCTTCGATGTAATTCTTCGCGTCACTCCTGAGAAGATTAACCAGATTTCTTCTCAGATTATTGACGGGAAGAAATGTATCGTGATTCCTATGGAAGAAAATGAACACGCTAAAGTCAATGGTCTAACGAATCTCATTTAATAAATCAGGGAGGGGGTATAAGAATATAAAGTAAATTGTATAATAAATATGTTCTAATCCTTATATTTACGAAAATTGAGTTTGATTATATATAATCAAACTTTATTAGCGTCTTAAGAGAGAGAGGAATAAATCTTCTCTCTTTTTGTTTGTTTTCACTCACTAAAGTAGTACAATTATTGATGAATTTTATGATATGAATTATAATTTCTTACTCTAATTCTTTATGGCAATGTGGGCAAGTGCCATTATACAATTTACCGAGCCACCAACCGCAATAAGGACAGCGAACAGCAATTATTCTATACCCAAAGGAAGAACCGCAATTAACAGTCCAATTCCTATCGTAGGTATGTTTTCAGAACATGCACCAATCGGTATTATTACAAGTCCCACTACCAATATTGCAAGGAAAATCCGTATTTTCTTTTTCGTTGATAACTTCATCTCAAGTCCTCCATTGAATATGTAGCACTGCCATTAGTCAGTTAAATTAAAAAAATAAACATAAACTTTTCTTTGTGCATAAATGCAACTAAAGATAACAAGAATCATATATATATGTAAATTCGAGTTGGTGGAAGTTCAGGCAACTGAAAGTTACAATAATCATATAAATCATATTTATCGTATTTTTACAATTTGGAGGGAGATTATGACTGCTGTATTAATTCAGAATTTGACCAAGAACTACCCGTCCTTCAAGCTGGATGGTGTAAGTTTTTCGCTTGAACCGGGTAGAATCGCGGGGTTCATAGGACGAAATGGCGCTGGGAAGACCACTACTATCAAATCCATGCTGAACCTTGTTCATCCGGATGGAGGAGAGATGGAGTATTTTGGTTTAACACTTTCGGGAAATGAGGCTGAGATAAAGAAGAGAATAGGGTATTCAACGGGAACCGTAAACTGGTATCCGCGAAAGAAGATCCGTGAAATCGTTGATGTCACAAAGGATTTCTATGACAGTTGGGATGACGTTGCATATAGAAAGTACCTTGAGATGTTCAAGCTGGACGAGGAGAAGACTCCGCTCGAACTCTCCGAGGGCATGAAAGTAAAGGTTAATCTGATGTTGGCGCTTTCTCATAGGGCTG